>JANQJH010000040.1 GCA_028281705.1 Verrucomicrobiales bacterium | reverse complement strand
CGTGGAGGTCGTCGGCGAAGACGGTGGACGTGTCCGCCCGGCCGTCGCCGTCCGTGTCTTCCAGAACGACGATTTTGTCCGTCATCGCTTCACCCGGCTTGTAACCCTGATACATGGGCATGCAGCAAACCCAGAGGCGCCCGGCGGAGTCGAAACACATCTGGACGCAGTTGGCGATCTCCGGGAAGTCGACTTCCGAGGCGAACACGTTGGCTTCGTAGCCCCGGCCTAACGAAAATTTGGAAAGCGTCTCCTCGGGACTGAGATAGTTGACGCTGCCCTCCTTGCCCTTGTTCGAACCCAGGCCGAAGTTAGATTCGACTTCGATGAAAGGCGAGACGTTGCTATTGTCGATCTCCGCCGGCACCTCTCTTCCCTGCGCCACGGCCCAGATGCGGGCGTCGCGATTGGCGCACATTTCATCGAGAATCTGACGCTCCCGTTCCATGACGTCCGCGTTTGTGATCGATTTGTCAGGGTCGAACCGCAGCTGGGAACGGCCACCGTAGATGTAGTAGCCGTTGACCGCGCGGTAGCGGTGAAAGTACTGGAAGTTCTTTTCGAGAACCTCGCTGCGCAGCGCCTCTGGAAAGCCGGCGGGCGCACCCTCGGCTCCAAAGAGCCCGGCGTCGAGGATGGGCGCCAGGGTCTTGTAACCGGCTTCATTGAGATGGATCCCGTTCATCGTCAGGCGGCTCTTCTCATCGAGCAGGGCCAGCGTCGGTTCGAAGAGATCGACAAAGAGGACACCCTCATGTTGAGCCACCGTGCGGCGCATGACATCGGTGTAGAGGCTCAGCCGGCGATTCGACTCGCGGTCATCGGGCAGGCCGGCGATGTCGAGCTTTTCCGCGGCGATGGGGGAAATGATGGCCAGTCGTGGCGCCCCGCGCCCGCCGTAATTTTTCGCCAGGGTCTCCTCGATGAAGGTGGTCAGCTGTTTGGCAAAGGCCTCCAAGCCGTCGGCGCCGTCGAAGGACTCATTGAAACCGAAAAAGGCGAGAATGACGTCGGCCTTCTCCTTTGTCAGGTGGTGGTCGGCGTCGCCAAAATTCAAGGATCGGGAGCGGAGCACGAGTTCATCCGCGGAAAAGCCGAGATTGCGCACCACGAGTTCGTGCTCGGGAAAACGGGCGTGCAGCAGGGTCTCAAAATAACCGAAGTGCTGCATGCGTTCGGCCAGCGTGTTTCCGATGAGGCAAATGCGATCGCCTTTCTGCAACTGGAGCGACGACGAAGGCGATGCCGATGTCGATGTCGATTGCGCGGCCGCTGGTAGAAGCAAGCACAGTGAGCATGTCAGGATGGAGATGAGGCCTTTCATACGAAGCAGGGAGTCGGACGGGAAAACGGAGGTCATACGATCGATCTTTCTACTGGAGATGCTACCGGTGATCGGGGCGGAGGCAACGGCAAAAGCGCCCTGGCAAGGGGGGCAGCCTGGTGTGACTCGGTCACTTTGGGATTGGGGGTGGTTGGCGCGGAGATTCTGTACCCCCGTCCCCAATTTGCGCTGCAATTCTGTCCCCGAATACCCCGTCTTCATTCTTACATCTGGCAGTGCGGAGCGGCGGCTCCTAAATCCCCGTCTCCAATTTCGCGCCTGGCTGACTGTTACTGTGGGACAAACAGATCCGCGACTGTGCAGCAAGCACGGCGATGCGGGCGGTTAGGAGGTCAGTTGGTTTGAAGCGGCGAAGCCGCTGTCCAAACACTGGCGTGACTCCTGCCCATCACGTGATACTACTCCGGTAAGGTAAAGTGGACGCCCGACTGGGGGGCCTTCGGGAGGGGCCCAGCCGAATGAGGCGGTCACTTCGCCTTACCGCCGTTGTGTCATGTTTATGCCGCCGGAGGTGTGACAGCGCGTCGGTGGGGGGCAAGGGTTGGGGAGCATGACATAGAACAGAACACCCGACATGGGATCGTAGAACGCAATCGTGTTCTCCCGGTGCGGTTCAAGGGATTGCGCGCCGAACGACAAGGCATCTATGTTAGTATTAGGCTCGGAGACCCCGACGCGGTTTTCAGCGTCCAACACCGCACGCGCCAAGCTGCTTCCTGCCATCGATAACAGAAGCGTGAAGACCAAGATCAGGACTGTGGTGGCTTGGCGCATAGAGGCTAACGTAGCAGCGTCGGGCAGCTAAGGAAAGAGGCAACTACGGCGATGGGTTTGGCCAATTGTGGGCACGTTTCCGCCAGTAACCAGGGCGGCGGTGAAGGTGCATGACAGCCAGCACTTGGGTTTCATCTGCTTTCACTCGGAAGATCACTGCGTAGCTGAACTTGCCGACGCGCACTTTCCTCAGATCGCCTTGAAAGCACCGGTAAACTTCCGGTTGGCAAGTGGCTCGTTCTAAGGCGTCCTTGAGGGCTTCGATGAACAACGTGCCTTCCTTCGGATCATTGGCTTTGATCCATGAGGCGGCGGCGATTGCCTCGGCATCGGCGTCTGGATGGAGGCGCAGGGCCGGCATGCCTAGCACTTAGACAGCGTTCAGGCGATCCAGGAAGTCTCGGCCATCGACCAACTTGACCTCGCCTTTGTCGATCTCTTTGGCGCGACGCTCGATCTCTTCCTGCCATTCGGCGCTGACCTCGGAGGCGTCCCCGAGTTGGGCCTGGATGCGCTCGAACTCTTCCCAAGGAATGATGGCGGCTGTGGGCTCGCCGTTTGGCCCCAGGACGGTCTGATGGGTGATGGTCATAGCGGGAGTGTAGCTCAGCGCCCTTTCTCTTTCCAGCGGGTTTCTGCGGGGTGGCAGGCGCTGTAGACGCGTCGCAAGGCTTCCACGCTCATCTCCGTATAGATGGCGGTGGTGTCCAGGCTGGCGTGGCCGAGCAGCTTCTGGATGTAGCGGATGTCCGCTCCGCCTTCGAGCAGGTGCGTGGCGCAAGAGATGAGAGCCACCTTTCTCGATCCCGGCCTTACAGAGGTGTTTGGCGATGAGATAGCCGAGGGCGTTGGGGTGGAAGCCTTCGCCGTAGCGAGTGAGGAACAAGGTTTGTTCGCCACTCACGATTTCCAACCGTGGCCGCACTTCCTCCACATAGCGTTCGCACCAATGCAATGCGCGCGTGCCAACGGGAACCACGCGGTCATTCTTTCCCTTGCCGAGTCGCACCCGTAGTGTGGCCGCTTCACGGTTGAGATCGCCGACTTCGAGCCGGGCAAGCTCGCTCCTTCGGATCGCGGTGGCGTAGAGCAACTCCAGCATGGCGCGGTCGCGCAAACCGAGGGCGTCACCCACATCGGGCGCGTTCAACACGTCGTCGATCTGCGAGAGCGTCAGTGCTTGTTCCGGCAGACGCGATTCCTTCTTTGGCAATACCAGCTCGCTCGCTGGATTGGCCTGCAAGATGCCACGCCGTACCAGTCAGCGGAAGTAGTCCTGTACCGTCGCAAGGCGCTTACACTGCGTACGGTTGGCCAACGGCTTGCCGTTCTTCTTACGATAACGCGCGACATGCTTCTGATAGGCCTCGAGGATTGCCAGGGTGATCTCTCCCGTCGTGGTGACGTCACGCTCGACGGCCCACTCGAAGAACAACTCGAGATCGCCACGCCGATGATCAATGGTCATGGCCGAGAGGTTGCGGCCTTCGAGCCAGCCGAGGTAATTCCTACCGATGGATACGGCGTAACCGATTCGCTAATAACGGTTACGGTAGACTAACGTTAATAAAACAATGATCCACAACTTTGCTTGCTGCATGGTGTGGGTTGGCGTGCGTTTCGGTGGTGCCCACGCGACCGAGGGACTGAAGTCCCTCCCACTTTCCTGGAGAACACACTTGAGTATACATCGCAAGGAATGTGGCAGGGACTTCAGTCCCTGAACTCTCTTGTTTCATCGAGGGACTAAATTCCCTCCAATCCCTCCCGACAGGCGAGACGCCGGCGTTCGGCCGGTCCCATCCCGTGGGTGGAAGGATTTCATGGAAACCATCGGTTCCGTGGTTGATTTCGCGGCTGTCTGAGCGTGGTTGGACGCCTTGATTCAGCCCCACGACACCCGACAGACATCCTGCGAATGACCGAACCATCTTGCGAGAGACAGCGCCTGCACGAGAACGCCCAGCGCCGGCGGCATTGGCTGCGGTGGGGGCCCTATCTGGCCGAGCGGCAATGGGCCACGGTTCGCGAAGATTACTCCCCGGACGGCGATTGCTGGAACTATTTTCCCCACGACCATGCCCGCAGCCGGGCCTACCGGTGGGGAGAGGACGGATTGTTAGGCATCACGGATACCAAATGTCGCATCTGTCTCTCGCTCGCGCTGTGGAACGAAAAAGATGGCATCCTCAAGGAGCGTCTCTTTGGGCTGACGAACCATGAGGGGAATCATGGTGAAGATGTCAAAGAGCAGTATTTCTATCTCTACTCCACGCCGACGCATTCCTATGTCAAACAGCTCTACAAGTATCCCCACGCGGCCTATCCCTATGCCGAACTCGTGCGGGAGAACCGCCGGCGGTCGACCGAGGACCCAGAATACGAACTCATCGACACCGGCGTCTTCCGGGAGCAGCGTTATATGGACGTCACGGCGGAGTTTGCCAAGGCGGGACCGAATGACCTTCTCCTGCGCTACACGGTGACCAATCGTGGGCCCGAGACCGCGCCCATTCATGTCATTCCCCAGGTGTGGTTTCGCAATAGTTGGACCTGGCAGTGCACGCATGAAGGCTGCACCTTGAAGCCCACGCTGCAGCTGGAGGGAGAGGGCCACTTGGAACTCAGTCAGGAATCGCTCGGAACCTACGATCTCTACTGGGAACAGGACGACGATTTTTCGGAAGTTTTGTTCACGGAGAACGTGACCAACGATTGCCGGATCCAGGGGGCTTCGAGCAATCGTTCGGATTATGTGAAAGATGCCTTTCATAGTCACATCGTCGATGGTGAGAGCGGGGTGGTGAGCCCGGTGATGAAGGGGACCAAGGCGGGCCTGCACCATCGTTTGCTCCTGGCTTCGGGTGAGTCCAAGGTCCTGCGCTTGCGACTTGTCTCCCGGGCGGAGCGCCCGTCGACTTTTGGGAAGGAGATGTTTGACTCCTTTGATGAGATTGTGACGCAGCGATACCGGGAAGGAGAGTCCTTCTACGATGAGATCCTCTCCCCAAATCTCTCGGTTGAGGAACGCGAGATCGTGACGCAGTCCTATGCCGGTCTCCTATGTAGCAAACAGTTCTACCATTATGTCGTGGAGGATTGGCAGCAGGGCGATCCGGCGATTTCTCTGCCGCCGCCCGAGCGCCTGGAGGTGCGCAATGCGCAATGGAAGCACCTCTACAGCCGCGATGTCATTTCCATGCCGGACAAATGGGAGTACCCCTGGTTCGCCGCGTGGGATCTGGCGTTCCACATGGTGCCGATGGCCAAGGTGGATCCGGCCTATGCCAAGTATCAGTTAGGGATTTTTCTCCGCGAGTGGTACATGCATCCCAACGGACAGATACCGGCTTACGAGTTCAAGTTCGATGACGTGAATCCTCCCGTCCATGCCTGGGCGGCTCGGCGCGTCTTTGAACTGGAGAAAGAGAGCGGGCGTCCCGATCGGAATTTTTTGACCAGTGTCTTTCAGAAACTGCTCCTCAATTTCACCTGGTGGGTCAATCGCAAGGACGATGAGGGGAATAGCATTTTCTCCGGTGGTTTTCTCGGTTTGGATAACATCAGCGTCTTCGATCGCTCAAGCGATGTCCCTCACGGAGGAATGCTGCAGCAGGCGGACGGGACGGCGTGGATGGGTTTTTTCTGTTCCAACATGCTGCAAATGGCGCTCGAGCTGGCCCGGGATGGTGATCGGCTGGCTGTTGCCTATGAGGATATGGCGTCGAAGTTCTTCGAACATTTTGTCCAGATCGTCGATGCCATCAACACGCACGGTGGCACCGGCCTATGGGATGAGTTCGATGGCTTCTATTACGACCAGGTTCTCCTCGATCACGAGGTGATTCCCATCAAGGTACGTTCCCTGGTGGGCTTGCTTCCGTTGATCGCGGTGTCGATCATCGACGAGAATCAGTTAGAACGATTGCCGGGTTTTCGCAAGAGGTTCGATTGGTTTCTGAGGAACCGGAAGGATCTGGCGCGCTACATCGTGCATAGTGTGACGGGTAAGAAGCAGTGGTTGATTTCGGCGGTGCCCTTGCATCGCCTGCAGCGCATCCTCGATCGACTCATGGATCCGGAGGAGTTCTTGTCCCCCTTTGGCATCCGGTCGCTATCAAAGTATCATGAGGCCAAGCCCTACTCGGTGGAGATCAAGGGCGAGGTGCAGAGTGTGCAATATGTACCGGGAGAATCCCAAACCCTCTCTTTCGGGGGCAACTCCAATTGGCGCGGGCCGATCTGGTTTCCCTCGAACCATTTGCTGATTGAGGCCTTGCGGACCTATCACCGATTCTACGGATCGCGGCTCGAGGTGCGGCATCCTAACGCGCCCCACGCCGGGATGACCTTGGACGTGGCGGCGCAAGAGATCGTCCGGCGTCTGACCGGACTCTTCCGCATGGGGCTCGAGGGGCGTCCGGCCCATGGGGGCACGAGAGCTTTCAAGGACGACCCTCATTGGAAGGATCTCCTGCTCTTCTACGAGTATTTTCACGCAGAAACAGGGCGGGGTCTCGGCGCCAGTCATCAGACGGGATGGACAGCCCTGGTCTCGCTCTACTTTGATGAGATTGCCAGTGCCCGGCCTCCGGGGATGGAGGCTCGGGATGATTCCTGAGCGGTGGAGTCGGGATCGAGGGAAGGGAGGTTTTTGACGCCGGTTTGAGATTGCCTGGCTGCGAGGGTTTATCGGATTGGCCAAGTGCGTCTCTCTGGACTAGGATTCGTCAGTTTGATGATCAAAACGATAGCGGATCACCGGTGGTGGGCGTGGTTGTTGCCTCCCAGGAGGCAGGCGATTACGTGGCGCCGCGTGCTGCCGCTGGCCCTCTTCCTCGTGATCTTCATCGGGGCGGTCTTTCTCCTCGAGGGGCAGCGGTGGGTGCGCTTTAGCCGGCGGGGGGCCTTTCTTCTCGTGGCCCTGGCACCGTGGGTTTGGTGGTTGCATTGCCAGGGTTACCATGGACTCGGCCGCGTGCGGGGGAGCCTGGCACTGGTCATGCGTCTGGTGTTGCTAGGCTTGTTCGTCATGCTCTTGGCGGAACCGCGGGCCGTGCGGGAAAACGATCAGCTCTCGGTGATGTACGCCTTGGATCTGTCGGACTCGATGAGCCGGGCGGTGCAGGACGAAGCCATTCGCTACATCCTGGAAACGGCGGGCAGCAAGCAGGAGGAAGATGCGGTTGGGCTGGTGCTCTTTGGCCGGGATGCAGCGGTGGAACTCCCGCCGAAACAATCCTTCCCCTTCGAGGCCATCAACTCACAGTTGTCGAAGGACGCCACCAATTTGGCCAAGGGCCTGGCACTCGCCTCCGCTGTGATTCCCGAAGAGAATCCCGGCCGGATCGTGCTCATCAGCGATGGGACGTCGACGGAAGGCGACATCGCTCCGGTGATCGATCAACTGAACGCGAGAGACATCATCGTCGATGTTCTGCCGGTCGAAATGCACCTGGAGAAGGAGGCCTGGTTAGAGCGCATCGATCTTCCGGCCTCCGTCAAGGTGGGGCAGAGCTACGAGGCTCACGTGCTGCTCACCGCGGTGCATGAGGGTTCCGGCGTGCTCCATGTGGAGGAAAACGGCGAGACGATTTTCCGGGAGGAGATCGCCTTTGGCGTGGGGAAGAAACGGATCACGCTCCCGATCTATCTGCGGGCCGCGGGTTACTACGAGTACACCGCGCGCTTGCTCATGAGTGAGGGGGAAGACGGCTGGGAGGGGAATAACGTGGCGGTCAATGATCTTCTTCTGCGGGGAGAAGGGAAGACCCTGGTGGTGACGGATCCCGATGGCAATCCGCGCGATTGGGAGAACTTTGTCCGCGCCCTGCGCGAGTCCAATCGTGTGGTGGAACTCAAGGATGCTTACGCTTTCCCCCGGACGGCGATTTCTCTCATGCCCTACGACAGCGTGGTCTTCCTCAATGTACCGGCCGACGCCTTTGATGTCGTTCAGTTTGAGGCCGTGAAACGGGCGGTTTACAATCAGGGCATGGGCTTTCTCATGGTGGGCGGGCCGAATAGTTTTGGCCCCGGCGGCTATCATCGGACGGCGATTGAGGAGACGCTGCCGGTGAGCATGGACATCAAGCAAAAGAAGATCCTGCCGAAGGGAGCCCTGGCCATTATTTTGCACACCTGTGAGTTTCATGGGGGGAATACCTGGGGCAAACGCATCGCCAAACAGGCGGTCCGCGTCCTGGGGGATGAGGATGATGTCGGCATCGTCGACTATGAGCAGGGTGTGCAGTGGATCTTTCCTCTGACTCCGGCGGGCGACTACGAGAACATGGCGATGAAGATCAATCAGGCGCAACCGGGCGACATGCCCTCTTTCCCGCCGGCCATGGAAATGGTTCTCGCTGGTCTGAAGGCCAACGACGCGGCGATGAAACATGTCATCATCATTTCCGACGGGGATCCGACACCGCCGTTGCCGCCATTGATCCAGGCCTTCGTCGATGCCAGGATCTCCATCAGCACCATTGGGATCAGTCCGCACTCCGCCAACGACACCGCCATTCTGCAGTCCATCGCCGTCTCTACCGGAGGCCGATTCTACGAGCCGCTGGACGCCTCGCAGTTGCCTTCCATTTTCATCAAGGAAGCCAAGACCCTGAAGCGGAGCATGATCCAGAACGAGCGCTTCACGCCTCAGATCGAGTTTCCCTCGCCCATATTGAAGGGGATCGATGCGACGCCGGAGTTGTTAGGCTACGTGCTCACCAGTGCCAAGCCGAGATCCCATACCATCCTCAAGGGTCCGGAAGAGGAGGAGATCAACCCCGTGCTCTCCACCTGGCGCTATGGCACGGGAGCGGCCGCGGCCTTCACTTCCGATCTCTCGGTCAATTGGGGGGTTCACTGGGTGGAGTGGCATCAGTACCGTGCTTTTGTGAGTCAGTTGATGACGGAGATTTCCCGTGCTGACGAGGATTCCGATCTCGATCTTCAGGTCTTGGCCTCGGGTGGCGAAGGGGTCATCTCGGTGGAAGACCACCACGAAGAGGGCGGCTTTGTCGATGTCCAGGCCCGGATCCTTGGGCCCGAGGACCGGGAGGAGACGCTGACTTTGGGCCAGGTGGCCCCGCGACGCTACCGGGCGACTTTTCCGCTTTGGGGGACCGGCCGCTACCAGATCATGGTCGCGGCATCGGGGAGCAATCGCTCTGACAAAGCGGTGGCGAGCCTGCCCGTGGCCTATTCTCCCGAGTATCTCCAGCTCCACTCCAATGCCCGGGCGCTGGAGATAATCGCCCAACGCACCGGTGGACGCGTTCTCCAGGGCAACGAGACCGAACTCTTCGATTTTGACCGGGCGACGAAGGAGTCCAGCCGCTCCATCACCGATCTGGTGCTGCTTCTCTTGGCCTGTCTCATCCCTCTGGATGTCGGTCTGCGGCGGGTGCAGATCGATGCCTCCGTAGTCAAGGCCTGGTTCACGAGACGGAAGGCCGAGGGTGATTCCGGGGCCACCATGAGTGCCTTGCTCAAACGGAAGTCGGCCGTGAGTTCTCAGCTGGATGCCGGGGATTCCACGCCTCGTCCGAAACGGAGAGCGGCCGCCATTCCACCACCGTCTGCAGAGGGAGAGACGCTGGCTAGCGCCGCGAAGACTCCGGCGGCGAGTGCCCCGGAAGCGGACGAAGCGGAAGACGAGGCCTCGCTTTCCACCACGGGACGTTTATTGGCCTTGAAACGCAAACGGCAACGGGAGAAAGACGACAAGCCATGAATCTGAATCGAGAGAATACTTTCCATGCCCTGGCATTGTGTCTCTGCCTCGTGTGGCCCGCTGTTCTCTGCGGCGGGTCGCTGGAGCTGGCCTATTTCCACTGTGACGCCACGCCGCCCATCGGAGCTCCGCTGGCCTATGATGAGATGACTTGGGTCGACCAGGAACTGACCTGCAAGGGAGTGGCTTTGCTAGGAAACGGAGCGCCCATCGTGCTCTGTGCCGTCGATTGGATTGGCATCGGCAACGAGGGTCAGGATGCGTGGAAGGAGGCCCTGGCGGAGGCGGCGAACACGACCACGGAGCGGGTGGTCATTCATACCCTGCACCAGCATGATGCGCCGGTGTGCGATTTCACGGCCCACAAGATACTGGCGGCCCATGGTCTGGGAGGAGAGATGTTCGATCCCGTTTTTGTTCGCCGGACCATTGCCAACGCGGCCACGGCCCTTCAGGCCTCTCTCAATGACCCGGTGGAGATCACCCATCTGGGGCAGGCAACCGGGATCGTGGAAGAGGTGGCTTCGAACCGCCGGATCCTGGGCGAGGATGGGAAGGTGGCACACACGCGCTACACCACCTGCAAGGACCCGGCCATCCGAGCGCTGCCCGCAGGGACGGTCGATCCCGTCCTCCGCTCCCTGGCTTTTTATGCGGAGGACGAACCTGTGCTTGTCCTGACATTCTTCGCGACGCACCCGCAGAGCTACTACCGCACGGGCGGCGCCAATCCCGATTTTCCAGGGATTGCGAGGCAGTTGCGTGAGACTGCGACCGGCGGCGTGCCTCACATTCATTTTAACGGGGCTGGCGGCGATATCGGCGCCGGGAAATGGAACGATGGATCAAAGGAAAACCGCATGAAGCTCGCCCTGCGCTTGGCCGGCGGGATGAAGGCGGCCTTTGAGTCCATGGAACGGAGGCCGGTAGCGGCGGAGGATCTCGCCTGGGCCTCTGCGGAGGTCGAGCTTCCCGTATCTCAAGCCTTTTCGGAGGAGACTTTGAAATCGACCCTGTCCGATGCCGAGGCGACCCTTTTGGCGAAGAAAGAGGCCGCGGCCCATCTTGCGTGGCAGTGGCGCCGCAAGATGGGGCATCGGCACGCCCTGAGCTGCTTGAGCTTGGCCGAGGCCCGGGTTCTCTTTGGGCCGGGTGAAATGGTGGTGGACTATCAGTTGTTTGCCCAGAGCCTGCGGCCGGATCACCTGGTGGCTTTCGCCGCTTACGGGGACTATGGCCCCGGCTACATCTGTCTGACAAAACACTACGCTGAAGGCGGTTATGAGGCCAGCAATCGTGCCTCGCGCGTCGCTCCCGAGGTGGAATCGGTCTTGAAACCGGCGCTGGAGAAGTTGCTGCGCGGTGAGTGAACGGACGAATGATTTCCGCTCCGCTTGAATGATACTCCTTTTTGTCTGGAGATATACCATACTACGAACTGATGAAGAAAACGCTACTTGTCCTCGCCTGGCTCTGGGGGGCAGCCTCACTGCTTCAGGCTGCGCGCCCGAATATCATCTTGGTCTTCATTGACGACATGGGCTGGGGCGACTTCTCCTGCTTTGGAAACCAGGCGGCGAAGACTCCCCACATCGATCGTCTGGCTGACGAGGGGATCCGGTTTGAGCAGTTCTACGTGAACTCGCCTATCTGTTCGCCGTCCCGGACGGCGATCTCGACGGGCCAGTACCCGCAACGCTGGAAGATCACCTCCTATCTGGCCCATCGCAAACTCAATCAAGACCGCGGCATGGATCAGTGGCTGGATCCCGAGGCGCCCATGCTAGCGCGTTCGCTGAAGAAGGCGGGTTACGCCACGGGGCATTTTGGCAAGTGGCACATGGGCGGTCAACGAGACGTCGACGAGGCGCCACCGATCACCGATTATGGCTTCGATGTCTCTCTGACAAACTTCGAAGGAATGGGGCCCAAGCTGCTCCCGCTCACCTTGAAGCCGGGGCAAGACAAACCGGGAAAGATCTGGAGCGACGCCGAGCGTCTCGGTGAAGGATTCCGGTGGATGTTGCGATCTGAGATCACGGGGGGCTTTGTTGCCGAGGCCCTTCCCTTCATCGATCGGGCGGTCGATGCCGAGGTGCCTTTTTATATCAATCTTTGGCCGGATGACGTGCACGGTCCCTTTTGGCCGCCGGTCGACAAGTGGGGAGAGGGCAAGCGGGCGCTCTATCTATCCGTATTGCAGGAGATGGATCGGCAGTTAGGAAGGCTCTTTGATCGCATTCGCGAGGATGTCGTGCTGCGGGACAACACCCTGATCCTGGTTTGTTCGGACAATGGACCGGAAAAGGGGGCGGGCGTGGCGGGACCGTTTCGCGGTTACAAGACACAGCTTTATGAGGGCGGCGTGCGTTCTTCACTGGTCGCCTGGGGGCCGGGGCTGTTGCAGAAGCCGGGTAGCGTCAATCGCGCCTCGGTCTTTTCTGCCGTGGATCTGGTGCCGACCTTGCTCGAACTCACGGAGACTCCGAAACCGGACGGAGTCCGCTATGATGGCGAGGCCCTTTCCGATGTCTTGTTAGGCAGGTCGGAGGCTTCCCGCCAGGCGCCTCTCTTTTTTCGCCGGCCTCCGGACCGTGACGCCTTTTACGGGGTCGCCGATCTGCCCGATCTCGCCATGCGTGAGGGGCGCTGGAAGTTCTTGTGCGAGTACGATGGTTCGGATGCGGAACTCTATGATTTGGAGACCGATCGCGGTGAGACGAAGAACGTGGCCGCTACGCATGCGGAGCTTGTGGAGCGGCTCACCACTGCCGTCCTCGCCTGGCACCAATCCATGCCGGCCGACAACGGGGCTACCTTTGTGAGGACGAAGACCCGCCCAAAGCGTTGAGTGTTCGTTGGGGGAATGCCGCTCGGCCTTGCCTTGTGATGCGAACACTCCTTCCGCCCCATCGGCGTCTGCACTCAATTTGTTAGGTCAGCGATTTCTCACCGACTACCGAACGGATCGCCATGAACCTTATTTCCGATTCTCGACTTAATCACTCTGAAGGGCGGCCACGGGATCGACCCGAGCGGCCCGCATGGCGGGCACGAGAGAAGCC
>JANQJH010000619.1 GCA_028281705.1 Verrucomicrobiales bacterium | reverse complement strand
GAACGATCGGTCTGGATAATCGTGAGGGGGATTTTCGCTACACCTCGTTCATCGGAAACGGGCGGCCGGTGGTGGGGACGCCGGGTCCGGAGAGCACGGAGGTGTGGACCTTTCTCGCCGTGACCTTTGACCAGCCGAACAGTGAAGTGACGGTCTTGGTCGACACCGATCTGACGACCCTGGATGATGAACTCGTGGTCGTGGCGGAGACATCGGGTTTTTCCGCCGGATTCGATACCTTTGCCATCGGGGGATTGCGCCCTGACAATGCCGCCGAGGGTTGGCAGGGTGAGATCGACAACGTCTTCATCGCCAAGGGAATCTTGAGCAAGGCGACGCTGGACGACTTCCGCGTGCAGGGGCGGGCGGGGATCGAGGCCTTCTTCTTCGGGCCGCCGAGGGAGAACCTGGTCGCCTTCTGGCCTTTTGATAATCCAGAAGCGCCGGTCGAGGATGCCAGTGGCAACGAGAACGCGCTGGACGATCAGGTGGCGCCTCCGGTCTATCTGCCTACGGGCGGGATCGAAGGCGGGGCCTATGAGTTCAATGCAAGTGAGCGGCTCATTGCGGATATCGATATCAATCCAACGGAGATCCCGGAAATGACGTGGGGTGCCTGGGTCAAACCGACCAATCTGACACCGGCCTTGAGAAAAGTCATGGGCCACGACGACGGGGGGTGGGACCGGACGATCGGTTTGGATAATCGCAGTGGTGACTTCCGCTATAGCGCCTTCATTGGAAACGGGCGTCCGGTGGTCGACACGCAGGGGCCGGAGAACACGGATGATTGGACCTTTCTTGCAGTGTCCTATGATGAGCCCAATGCGGAGGTGACGGTCTATGTTGATCTCGACGCGGGGAGCATTGGCGATCCCTTGTTTGAGATCGCCGAGCCCACGGCCTTTGGCAGCGGGCAGTCGCAGTTTTCCATTGGCAGTCTGCGGCCGGATAACCCGGCCGAGGGGTGGATTGGGCTGATCGACAATGCGTTTCTCTACGACACGATCCTGACATCGAGTCAGCTGGCCTTCATGCGGGACCTCCGAAGCGCGGCCATTCTGGGGCCGACGGGCGACGACCCCGATCTCGTCTTCTCCCGGGATGAACCCTTTGGAGAGCTCGAGGTATTGGGGCCCAAGACGAGTTCCATCGCGATTCAAAATGGCGGGCGGAGCGCCGCCCTGACAATCACCTCGGCCACCGTGACCGGGCCCGACGCCGCGTTTTACACCATCGACGCCTTCCCTGCCTCATTGGATCCGGGGGCGGCGGGGACGGTGGACGTGACCTTTGATCCGGCGGGACAGGTAGGCGATTTTCTGGCGCAGCTTCGTCTGGAGAGCAATGATGTTAGTCAGCCGGTGATCAACTTGAGCCTGGTGGCCACAACTCCTCCCCCGGCGACGGAGGATCCGTTGATTGGGCTGCCGTTGCTCTCGCCTTTCGGGACGCTGCCCAAGGGAGAAAACATGCGCTCGGCGACGCTCGAGATCAGCAACACCGGGGCGGCCCAGGCCTTGGTCATCTCTCAGATTCGGATCGTGGGCACGGGAGCGGACAAATTTTCCATGGGTCCGGTGCCTGGGACGATTCCTCCGGGGGGCTCGGCCGGCTTTGGGATCATGTTCGATTCCCAGGGCGAGTTTGGGAAGTTTAATGCGAATTTGGAAATTGTCAGTAACAGCGCTTCCGGGCGCCTGACCGAGTACGATGTCAGTGCCGTGGTGCAGATTGAGAACTTTGAGGATTCCTTGATCGCCTATTATTCCTTTGATGATCCGAGTGATCCGCTGAAAGACGACTCCGAATTGGGGACGACACTGGAGACGGTGGAAGATGCGGAGCCGACCTACTCGGCGGAGAATGGATTTGAGGGAACGGGCGCCTACGAGTTCGACGGCAGTCAGCGTCTCGTGGCGGACCTGGATATCAATGTGGGAGAGATTCCCCAGCTCACCTTGGGCGCCTGGGTCAAACCGACCGATTTGACGCCGGCGTTGAAGAAAGTTATCGGGCATGACGACGGTGGTTGGGACCGGACCATTGGGCTGGACAATCGCAGTGGTGAGTTTCGTTATTCCGCCTTCATCGGCAACGGGCGGCCGGTGGTGGGCACGCCAGGTCCGGAGAATACGGATGACTGGACGTTCCTGGCAGTCGTCTACGATCAGGACATCCAGGAGGTCACGGTCTATGTGGATCTCGATGCCTCAACGACGGATGACGAGCCGGTGGCGGTGACGGAGCCAACCAACTTCAACACGGGGCAAACGACGGTGTCGATTGGCAGTTTGCGTCCTGACAACAATGCCGAGGGCTGGGTCGGCTGGATCGATCGTGCCTTTTTCTTCAACGCGGCGGCGGATCCGGGCACGATCCGTGATCTGCGTGATGGCGGTATCTTGCCTGGAGGCGAGGATCCCAACCTGCGATTGAGCGGCGGTTTTGGAAATCTGGGAGAGAACCCCGGCGTGGTCACGGCGACGATCACGATGCGGAACACGGGCCAGGACAATGCCTTGGTGGTTGGGGAAACGAGGATCGTGGGGCCCGATGCGGGGCACTTTTCGATGGCGAGTCCTGTGCCTCCCTCGATACCGCCGAAGGGTTCGGCCGTCATTGACGTGTCCTTCAATCCGGGTGGGCGCACGGGCGGCTTTGTCGCGTTCCTGGAAGTCGAGAGCAACGACGCGGGCGACCCCACGAGCCGTCTGGACTTGTCCGCCCTCATTCCGTCTGGCAATGATCTCTTGGCCCATTTCAAGCTCGATGAAGAAGAGGGCACGACAATGGTCGATGCCTCGGGGAACGGCGCTCACGGTACCTTCAAGGTGCTCACCGGTGGCGGTTTTACCCTGGGTCAGGAAGCGTTGGCCTCGGGAAAGGCGGTGGCCTTTGATGACGGGGGCGGTTCCGGGGCGGGCTACGGTGAGATTCCTGCGAGTGCCGATCTCCCTGAACTGACGGATTTCAGCGTGTCGATGTGGGTGAATCAGGCAGCGGACGATGCCGGGGTTTCGACTCTGATTTCCAAGGGCGAGGGCCTCGGTGATCCCTTTGCCGTCGCGGTGACGGGGGGCGCCCTGGCCTGGTTCTCCGGTGGCGCGCAGACCCTGACGGTAGCGGACGCGATCACGCCGGGCGAGCGGAATCATGTGGTCACGGTTTTTGAAACGGTGGACGGTGTTCCCACCGTTGCTTTCTTCGTCAATGGCGTCGAAGTGGGTCGCGAGGCGAATGTGGAGGCCTTCGATGATTCGAATAACTCGGTTCTCCAGATCGGTGCTTTGAACGGCGGCTTCGGTTTCAAGGGAGTCATTGACGATGTGCAATTGTATGGACAAGCTCTCGGAGCCGAGGCCATCACGGGCCTCTTTGAAAATCCGGGATCGGTGGTTGGTGAGGATGACAGTGGTGGGGGCGATCCCGCGGCTCCTGAGATCGTCGATGTCTCTCTGACGGAGAATGGGCTTCGCCTGACGCTATCGGATGGCGCGGTTGTCGATGTGGAATATTCCCAAGACCTGATGGTTTGGGAGGTCATCGCCAATGACGTGAGTGGTAATTTTATCGACACCGACTCCGTTCGGCGCGCGCGGCCTTCAGGGTATTATCGTGTCGGGAACGGTGGCTAACTGTTTGGTCGACTGACATTGTTTCGATGGCTTGCCTCCGAATGCCAAAGCAGTCACGTAGGGGAAGCGGTGACGCTTCCATGGGGGAGCGCTCATATGTTCCGCTACGTAGGTGCCTCCAGATGCTCACGTGGTTGGCGGTGGCGATACCGGTGATGGGGCAGTCCACTCTGGTGATCACGGAGTTCCTCGCGAGCAATGAGGGCGGACTGGCCGATGGATTCGGGGAAACCTCGGACTGGATTGAGATTCACAATCCTAGCGGTGAGGCGATCGCTCTGGAGGGCTACGTCCTGCGGGACGAAGATACCGATTGGCCGTTTCCCGCGGGTATGGTGATCGAGGCTGGGACCTACGCCGTGGTCTTCGCCTCCGGATCCAACGAGCGTGATCCCGAGGGCGCTCAGCACACGAGCTTTGGCCTCGACCGGGCGGGGGAATCGTTGGCCCTGGTCGATTCCGGAGGGCAGGTGATTTCGAGTTTCGAGGACGTCCCGGCACAGCGGCGGGACATTTCCTATGGCATCGATGCCGACGGTGCGGCGGTTTTCTTTCCCGTGCCGACACCGGGAGAGCCTAACGGATCCGGTGTCCTCGGCTTTGTCGAGGATACGAAATTCTCCGTCAATCGGGGATTCTACGATGATGCCTTTGACTTGGAGATCACGACGGAGACGGAGGGGGCCACCGTTCTCTACACCACCGATGGCCGGGACCCGCATCAGGGAAATCTGTTCAATCCGGTGAGCACCTACACGGGACCGATCACGATCGACAAGACGACGGTTATTCGAGCGTTTGCGAAAAAGCCAGGATGGGTCGAGACCAACGTGGATACGCAGACCTATCTGTTTACCCGAACCACGATCCGACAGCCGAATGAGCCCGAAGGCTTTCCCGCGACTTGGGGCGAGTTTACGGGAACCAATGGAAGTGTTCGCGGAAGGCCGGTGCCGGCGGACTATGAGATGAATCCCGCGATCGTGGACGAAGACCCGGAGGGGATGGAGGCGGCGTTGAAATCGCTTCCGAGTCTATCCATCGTCATGGATCCGGCGGATCTTTTTGGCCAGAACGGCATCCTGCCCAATCCTTTTGGGGGGATAGACGGGAGCGGGGTGCACACCATGGAGCCCTTCGAGAGAGATCGCCAGACTTCCGTGGAATGGATTGATCCCAATGGGGGCCGGGAGTTTCAAGTGGATTGCGGGATCCGCCTCAGCGGGGGCTGGAGCCGCCACTACATCGCGTCTCCGAAAAAGTCGTTCTCACTCTTGTTCAAAGAACGGTTCGGCCCGGCGAAGTTGCGCTTTCCCGTCTTTCCCGAATCGCCGGTGGATGAGTTCGACCGGATCATCCTCAAGGCGATCTTTAGCAATGCCTGGCCGGACGCGGCGCGTCCACCGGAGTACTTGCGGGATCATTTCACCCGCCAGACGCGCATCGACATGGGGGAACCGGCCTCCCATGGCTCCTGGGTGCATCTTTATCTCAACGGGCTCTACTGGGGTATTTATAACCCGACAGAGCGTCCGGATGCCTCCTACGCGGCGAGCCATTTTGGCGGGGAAAAGGAAGACTACGATGCGGTGAAGCACGCCGGTCTGGGTGGGCCGGGACAGGCGACCAATGATCGCCATGAGGTGATCGATGGAAATGATGAGAAATGGGTGGCGGCCCTGGCACTTGCGCGAGGCGGTCTCGAGGCGCCCGATCACTACGATGCCTTTCGTGAACTGGTCGACGTGGAAAACCTGGCCGACTACGCCATTCTCAACATTTATGCTTCCAACGTCGATTGGCCACACAAGAACTGGTATGCCAATACGCGGCGCGACGGCGGTGCGGGATTTCGTTTCTATTCGTGGGATGCGGAGTATGCCTGGCATGATGTCAGTGCCAACCGGATCACGGTGAGCAATCGCAACACGCCGGCGGAACTGTATTCCAGAGTGAGGCGGAACAAAGATTTCCAGCGGATGTTTGGTGATCGGATTCAGAAACATCTTTTTGGAAACGGCGCTCTGACTACGGAGGCGAACATCGCTCGCTACCGCCGGATGGCTGAGGTCATCGAACCTGCGATGGCGGCGGAGGCGGCGCGTTGGGGCGATCACGGCAACACGCGACAGGGCAAGACGAACTACACCGTGGCGCGTTGGGAAAGCGCGCGGGACGGCGTGATCGACAACTTTCTTGCCAAGCGGCACGATCGTGCCGTGGAACAGTTCATGGAGGCGGATCTCTACCCAGAGCTCCGGGGGGTGACCTTGAACCGGTATGGCGGGCAAGTGGAAAGCGGATTCGCCGTTACCATGCGGTCCGAGGACGCGAAGAATCTGCTAAACCCGAGCGGCGGCGTCATCTATTACACCACCGATGGTTCCGACCCGCGATTGCCGGACAACGGATTGAGCGAGACGGCGACTGTCTACGATGGGGCGATCGCTTTGACAGAGTCTCAGACGCTTCGAGCCCGGCTGATGCGGAGCAATCTGTTTACCGGTGGCGACTGGTCGGCTCTGACAGAAGCGCATTTCATCGTGGGGGCCCTGTCTGCCGATGCCTCCAATTTGGTGATTTCCAAGATCCACTATCGCCCCAGCGCTCCGTCTCCCGAGGAAGTTGCGATGGGGTATGCCAGCCGGAGTGATTTCGAATATCTCGAGTTCCACAATCCATCGGAGAGCACAATTCATTTGACGGGCGTCCGCGTGCGGAGCGGGGTGGACTATCGGTTTGCCGACGGACTGGAACTGGTGAGTGGTGGTCGACTGTTAGTGGTGAGGAATGCAGCGGCGTTTCGGCATCGCTTTGGGAGTGGGTTGCCGATTGCCGGTGAGTATGAGGGACAGTTGAGCAACGGAGGCGAGAGGATCACCGTGATGGGTGGAGATGGTGCCGTGCTGATGGAGTTTGTCTACGATGACCGCGAGCCCTGGCCGGAGGCGGCGGATGGCGCTGGCGCTGCACTGGCGCTGGTCTTGAGGAAAGATGGGGAGATATCTGATCTCGGAGATCCGGTCCATTGGGTGGCGGCCCCGGATGGTGGGAGCCCGGGAGGGACGGTGGTTGTCGGGGATGGAGCTGGAGAGAGTGTCGCGGATCGCTGGTTGGCGTCTCAGGGCATGTCGGAATGGACTTCCGAGGCGTTGTTGACCTTTGCGCTGGGGAGAGATCTTCCAGGTGCCGACCTACCTGAGATGATGGTGGCGGAGGGAGAGCGTTCGGACGTCGTGGTGGTGTCGTTCCGAAGACGGACGGTTTCCGGTGGGGTGCGTTACGCCGTTGAGGCGTCAAATGATCTGGAGACTTGGGAGCCACTCGATCTCTCGGACGCCGAGACCATGGCGGGCGCTACGGGAACGAGCACAGTTCGCCTGGCGCCGGTTTCTCGCGAGCTTGGGCGTTACTTTCGTTTGGTCGTTGAGGTTGGCGGGTGATGGGGTGTTTCACCATGACAGAATGCGAGGACAAGCGGGACGCCTGTCTGACGTTTTTCGCAGCTGCGTTTTTCTTTCTCGTGGGCTGTGGTCAATCAGACGATGCTCCGCCGGCTCCGGATGTTCAGCCATCGGAGTCGGCCGCGACGGTGGATCGATTGATCGCTGTGCCGGGCCTCGATTCCGCTGTGTTCACACAATCACTGACGCCCATCCTGGAGAAGGTCGAGGCCGATCAGGATCCCGGCTGGAGTTCGGAAGTTTTCAGTGCGGAGGCCCGGGCGCAGTTGGACATCTTGGCGGCGGCTCTTGAGGAGCACACGACGGCAGGGGCCATGGATATTTTTGGTGGTGCGGTGGCGATGAATGCCGTGCGTCCAACTGAGATGCAGACGGTCCTGGAAGACGGTCTCGTGCGCATTCAGCGAGGGGAGTCCGGTCGAGTGGAGAACGCGACTCCGGAGTCGGTGAGGAAGGCTTTGGAAGCATTGATCGCGCCATTTTCGGAGGCAGCGGAAACGGACGTATCGTTCAAGCTCTTTCGGGTGAGGCCCGGGGAGACTAAGGTGGGAGCCACGGTCTATTACCATGCGAGCGGTGATGCGGCAGAGGGCACGACGGAACAGAGCGCCACGTGGGAATGCGAGTTCAGCCGTGAATCGCCACCGCGGTTGTTGAGCGTCCAGGTGTCCGGATTCGAAGAGGTCTCACCGGTGGCCCGAGGCGGGCTACGGTTTGTCGATGCCACTGAGGCAGTCCTGGGAGAGAACGCGTCCTATACCGGGCAACTCTCGGTGGGGATTGATCATTGGCGCAGCCGGCTGCAGGGAGATTTCGGGGTGGACGTGAATGGATTGCAGGGCCTGGCCATCGGCGATGCCAATGGAGACGGCCGGGACGACTTGTATGTGTGTCAGCAGGGCGGTCTGCCTAACCGGTTGTATCTCCGTCAGGAGGATGGGCGGTTGAAGGACTATTCGGAGGCGTCGGGAACGAACTGGATGGAGCTGACGCGTGCCGCGCTTTTTGTCGATCTGGACAACGACGGGGATCAGGATCTGGCATTGGCGCAGGGCTGGTATCTCATGTTGATGGAGAATGATGGGAAGGCGAAGTTTTCCAAGCGCTTGGAGCGGCGGGCGGAGGGGCAGCTTCACTCCCTGGCGGCGGCGGATTATGACAATGACGGGAATCTCGACATCTTCTTTTGCGGCCGGAATCCGGCGCGGGAACAGTCGGCGGCAGAAGGGATTCTGGGCATGCCCTTGCCCTATCACGATGCGAACAATGGCGGGCCCAACGTGCTCCTGCGCCATGGCGGCGACTGGAAATTTGAGGATGTCACCCGGGCGGTGGGGCTGGAGGTGAACAACCGGCGTTACAGCTACGCCTGTTCCTGGGAGGATTATGACAACGACGGTGACCAGGACCTCTACGTGGCCAATGATTTTGGGAGGAACAACCTCTACCGCAATGACGATGGCGTGTTTCTCGATGTGGCCGAGCAGCTAGGGGTGGAAGACCTTTCGGCGGGCATGTCCGTCACCTGGGGGGATGCCAATCGCGATGGTCTCATGGATGTGTATGTCTCCAACATGTTTTCCTCGGCGGGCAATCGCATCGCCTACCAGCGGCAGTTTCGCGCGGGGCAGACGAGTGGGGCCTTGCCGGCCTTTCAGCGGCACGCCCGGGGCAACACGCTCTTTCTCAACCGGGCCGGCGGTGGCTTTGAGGATGTCAGTGTGGCCGCGCAGGTGACCATGGGGCGGTGGGCCTGGGGAGCCAAATTTGCCGACCTCAACAATGACGGCTGGGAAGATCTCTATGTGGGAAATGGATTCATCACCACGGAGGATACGGGCGACTTGTGAAGTTTTTACTGGCGACAGGTCGTGTCGCGTTCTCCAGATCAGTTAGGAGCGGCGGAGGAAGAGGTTGCGGGCTATCGGCAAGGCTGGTCGGCTCTGAGTGAACTGATAGGTCAGGGACGATCCTTCAGTGGTTTTGAGAGGAACTGCGCCTTCCTCAACGTGCGCGGCGAGCGGTTTGCCAATGTGTCCTCGTCGACGGGGCTCGATCTCGTGGATGACACCCGTGCCGTGGCCACTTCTGATTGGGATGGCGATGGGCAGCTCGATTTCTGGATCAGCAATCGGACGGCGCCAAGGCTGCGATTCTTGCGCAACGTGTCTTCAGGTCCCGAGGGCGGTGGAAACCACGTGGCCATTCGCCTGCAAGGCGTGCGGTCCCATCGAGATGCCATTGGCGCCCGGGTTGAGGTCTATCGCGTGGGGGACGATCAGCCGCTCCTGCGGACGCTCCATGCGGGTGATGGTTTCTTGGCGCAGTCGAGCAAATGGCTGCACTTCGGATTGGGGCGTGCGGGAGGGATCGACCGCGTGATCGTTCGCTGGCCGGGAAGCAGGGAAGGGGAGGTCTTTGCCGGTGTGCCGATGAATGCGCGGTGCGTTCTAACCGAGGGCGGAGGAACGGTGATCGAAGAAGAGGCCCTGCCGTTTCCCGTGGGTGGACTCGGCTTGGGAGCGGGTGATCCAGGTAGCGGAGCGACACGCACCTGGATCATGGGACGGGTGCCCATGCCGCCGTCCGAACACATCACCGTTGCCGGTGGCCAGCCGACCTTGTTGAATCTCTGGTCGGGAACGTGTCGTTCGTGCGCGTTGGAACTTGCCGAGTGGAGCCGCGAGGAAGCGGCCATTCGCCGTGCGGGACTCGAGATCGTGGCTCTTTCGGTGGACCATTTGTCAGGAGAAGACGTCCCGGGGAACGCTGGTCTTCTCGATCGGGTCGAATTCCCATTTGTGCGCGGAGAGGCGACGCAGGCCTTGGTCAATGCGATGGAGATCGTGCACCGCACGTTTGTCGAGCGGCAAGAGGCACTTCCCGTGCCTTCGAGTTTTCTGATAGACAAAGTGGGACGCGTGGCGGCGATTTACAAGGGGAGGGTTGGTGTCGAGACCTTGCTTGAAGACGTGGCGCTCCTGGATGCAGATTTGGTTAGACAGCGCGAGTCGGCGGTGCCCTATGCGGGCCGGTGGGCGTCGACGCCATTTGTGCCCAATCCGGTTCGCCTTGCCGCGGCCTTTGAGAAAGCAGGCCTGGAAGGCGAGGCCATCGCCTATCTCAAACACTTTCTCGCCGGGGCTCGGCGCTATTTGGAGGACCAGTTTGGCAGTCAGGAGCAGCGGCTTCAGATCGTGATCGATGCCCACCAGTGGTTAGGCGATCTCTTGGCCGGGGAGACCCGGTATGCGGAGGCGGCGCGCGTCTATCGCAATCTCCAGACACTGGCTCCCGACGACGCGATTCGCCATCAGGGCATCGGAGAGCGATTGCTGACGCAGAATCTGGCCGAGTCGGCGCTGTCGCATCTCCTGATCGCGGCGCAGGCCTTGCCGGAGAACGCCGACCTGTATTTCAATACGGGCTTGGCTTCGCTGGGGGCGGGGAAAATTTCTCAGGCGATCGACTACTTTGGGCGATCTCTGGCCCTGTCGCCGGATGACAAGGCGACGCATTTCCAGATGGCGGCGGCGCAGGAGCTCGCGGCCAAACCGGCCGAGGCGGCCCGTCATTACCGAGCGGCTCTCCGGGCCCATCCCGGCTGGCCGGTGGCGGCGATCAAGCTCACGGCGCTCATTGTGAAGCAGTCGCAGACGCCCCAACCGGTTGGGACGCTGGAGGAGGCCTTGGGTTTGGCAGAGGCGCTCTGCCGGCAAACGAATCGCCAGGATCCGAGGGCGCTCTACGCCCTGGCCCAGGTGGAACTGGCGGCGAAACGGCCACAGCGGGCAGCGGCCATCATCGAGGAGGCCCTGCCCCTGGCCCAGGGACCGCGCGATGCCTCGCTCCGGGAGGCTTTGATGCGGCTCAGGGGGCGCTAGTTTTTCTAGTTGCAGAACGGGCTCGATCCTGGCCAGAGTCCCGCGACAACGAATTCTTCTTCTTTTCTCATCATCATGCGTATTCCATCTCTCCTTGCCTTTGCGGCCCTGCTGGGTGCCGCCCAAGCGGATATCTCTACCATTGCTCTAGAGAAACTCTCGGACGGTTATGTCGCTCCCGTTGCCTTGGCACCGTTCCCCGGGTCGGATGACTTGGTCGTGGTGGACCAAATCGGCGTGGCCTATCTCATCGATGCGACGGGCAAGCGTGCGGAACAGCCCTTTCTCGATGTGCGTTCGAAGTTGACTGAGTTGAAGGCGGGGTTCGATGAGCGCGGTCTCTTGGATGTGGCTTTCCATCCCAAGTTTCCCGAGACGCCCAAGGTGTTTGCCTATTACAGTGGACCTCTGCAAGACGGAGCTCCCGAGGGATGGGATCACACCTCGCATCTGGCGAGTTACACGGTGAAGGGCAAGGCGGCGGACTTGAGTTCGGAGAAGGTTCTCCTCAAGGTTGACCAGCCCCAGTTCAATCACGACTCGGGCAAGCTCGTCTTTGGTGTGGACGGACACCTCTTCGTCACCCTGGGTGACGGCGGCGCGGCCTCGGATGCGGGGAAGGGGCACGTGCCCGGAGGCAACGCGCAAGATATCGAGCAGTTGTTAGGCAAGGTATTGCGCATCAATATCGATGAAGGGGACCCTTATTCCGTGCCTCAGGACAATCCCTTCGTGGGCAAGCCCGGAAGAGACGAGATCTATGCCTGGGGCCTGCGCAATCCCTGGGGCGTGGTTGTGAATCCGGAGAACGATGCCGAGTTGATTCTCGCAGACGTGGGGCAGGACCGCTATGCCGAAGTGAATATGATCAAAAAGGGCGGCAACTATGGCTGGCATATCCGTGAGGGTTTCGATGGCTTTGACGCCGAGAAAAGACGCGCTCTCGGAGTGGATCGGCCCAAGGTCGACAAGTTGGGGAATGCTCTGATCGATCCCGTGTTGATCTACAAGAACCGCAATCACCCGGAGTTCCGGGAGGATTCGGATGCCCTGGGAATCTCCATCACGGGCGGTGAAGTATACTCGGGGAAGGCGATTCCCGAGCTGGCGGGCAAGTACGTTTTTGGTGACTGGTCCCAGACTTTCGTTCCGGGAAAAGGGCGTCTCTTTGTCGCCGATCGTAGCGGTGACAAATGGACGATGAACAATCTGGCGGTGGAAGGAACGCCTGACGGCATGCTCGAAGGCGACTATGTGACAGCCT
Organism: Verrucomicrobiales bacterium; assembly: GCA_028281705.1. Lineage (GTDB taxonomy): Bacteria > Verrucomicrobiota > Verrucomicrobiia > Verrucomicrobiales > DEV007 > JAACDM01. The sequence goes on along the minus strand of JANQJH010000619.1, from coordinate 5,321 downwards.
TTGGCAAGGACCGCCACGGCGAGGTCTATGTCCTCACCGCGGGGCAGGCCGGGTTTGGCGGCGAGAAAGGTGCGGTGCACAAGATCGTGCCGGCCAAGGGGTAGGTGTCAGAAAAGGAAAGTGGCAGGGACTTCAGTCCCTGAGTTCGCTTGTATGATAAGGGACTGAAGTCCCTCCCACTTTCTTGGCAAAGACTTCGTTCAGTTGATCTCCTGCCAGCGTTGACAGAGGTCGCGGGCGGCCTCCGGCCAAGTGGGAAAGTCAAAGGAGAAGCCTTGGTCTAGCAAAACGCCGGGAACGACTCGCCGGCTCTTGAGAACCAGTTCGGTTTCCGTCCGCATGAAGACGGCGCCGATTTCGAGCATCCACTTGGTGGCGGGCAGCCCGATGGGAGTTCCCCAGGCTTTGCGGAGTTCGCGCATGAACTCGGCATTGGGCAGGGGATGCGGCGCGGTCAGGTTCACCGCGCCGTCGATGCCTTCGTGATCGATGATCCAGTAGATGGCGCGCACGAAGTCGGCGTCGTGAATCCAGGAGACGAACTGTTTGCCATCGCCTGAGGTCCCGCCGAGCCCTCGGCGCACCAGTCGGAGGAGGGTGTCGAAGATACCGTCGCGGTCGGGACTCATGGTCATGGCCGAGCGCAGCTTGACCTTGCGTGTTTGCGGCACGTCAGCTTCATCCAGGGAGCGTTCCCACGAGTTGGCCACGTCATGACTGAATCGCCAGGTGTCGGGCAGCTCGGGTTCGTCTCCACCGATGATGCCGGTGGCCTCGTCGTTGGGCGCGTCGAAGCGGGGGGCATAAATGGTGGCGGTACTTGCCTGGAGCCAGAGCGGCGGCGGTTTCTCCGCACGGGCGATGGCCTCGCCGATCAAGCGGGTGGTGACGATGCGCGATTGCTTGATCGACTCCCGATTGGCCGGGTTGTAGCGACAGTTGACACTTCGCCCCGCCAGGTTGATGACGACGTCCGCCCCGTCAATTTCGTCCGTCCACGCGCCGAGGGAAGTGGCATCCCAGGAAAGCGTGCGCCACGGGGCCTCTGTCGCCGGCTCTCCTCGACCGAGGATGACGACTTCATGACCGTCTCCGTGGAAGGCCCGCGAAAGCACGGTGCCCACCTGGCCCGATCCTCCCGGAATGACGATTTTCATTTCGTGGTTGGTCGAGGGAAAGAAGAATTCAGTTACCCCGTGGCGGCCAGGGCGAGGATTTGATCGAGACCGTGGACGCATTCCTGGGACCAGCTCTCGAGCCGGTCGTGCCGTTCTAACAAGGCGTCTCGCGTAAGGAACTGGAGTTCGGCGATCTCGGCCTCGTTGGCTTCCACGCGATCACTTTGGAGATCAAAGAGGTGGACGACACCGAGATGAACCTTACCGACCTCGTTGTCGTCGTGATTGAGCAGGGCCACGATGCGCTGTTCGTAGCCGTCGGCGATCTGCAGTTCCTCGTTCACTTCGCGTTCCACACCGCGGAGATACGTTTCCCGGCCGAGGGGTTCCGGGGAGTGATCCGTGGTGTTGATGTGGCCGCCGATGCCGATGGATCCCTTGGAAGCGAGACGCTGTTCGCCGGACTTTTTCCCCCGCACGTAGTGGAGAAACCTGCCCGCATGATGAAAGATGGCATAGGGGATGATTTGTTTGTGTGAGGGATCGTCTTCGGCCTTGTCCCGGGACATGTAGAAGTTGTTTTCCGGATGGAGAAATCTCGGTAGATAGCGATCGACCTCAAATTGCAGGCCTTGAAAACTGCCCAGCTCGTCGAGCAAAGGACGTGGGATCACCAGCACCTGTTCATCACCGTATCGACTCATGAGAGACGTCATAGTTCGAGTGGGCGTGGCTGGCTAGATCAAATCGCGGATTTCGTTTTCTCAACGGCATCTTCCGTGAATCCGGGGAGAAGTTCCCGGGTGACCCAGGCCTCCAAGGTGGCGAAGAACTCGGTGCTGGAAGGGCCGGTGAATGGTTCGTGCAGGGCGTTCTGGAACAGATGGTAGGTTTTGCGGCGGACGGGGAGCCGGTCGAAGAGAGCCCGGGAGAATTCGGGGGGGCAGACGGCGTCGTCGCTGCCATGGGTGATGAGCAAATGGAGCCCCGGGTTGAATTGGGGCACCAGTCGCTGGAGATCCTGAGCGACATCGATGAGGATGGTCCCCAGGCGGACGGTGAGTTTGCGATGCATCAGAGGATCCCGCCGGTGGGCAGGTCCAACACGGCACTGTGCGGTTTTGATGCCGCTGGAGATGGGGAACTGAGGGAACAGGCGATCGATGCCCCGAACGAGGATGCGTTTCAGCCAAGTGGCGTTGGCTCGGGGGTTGATCAAGGGCGAGCTGATCCAGGAGAAATTCGCCATCTGGGGAAACCGCGCCAGCATATAGAGCGCGAAGAAGCCGCCCATGGAGTGGCCTAACAAGCCCATGGGTTTGTCCGGGCCGATGGCCTGGCGTAGCGCGCGGTGTTGTTCCTCAACGAGGCTGATGATGGTATCGATGGACTCCATGTGACCCCGTCGGCCACCGCTGCGGCCGTGACCGGGCCAGTCGAAGGTCCGGCAGTGGATGCCGTGGGCAGCCAAACGAGCCAGACTTTCCTCGTGTCGTCCTCCGTGTTCGCCCAGTCCGTGCAAGAGGAGCGCACCGGCACAGGCAGTGTCCGGCGCTCCAAAGGTGCGATGGAATATCTGGACCCCGCTTTGGCTCGTCGAGAATTCGCCATCGCTCATGGATTTGCAAGGTAGCGAAAATGGCGTCGCTGACAATCACCCTATGGCGGCGTTTCTCCTTGGGGATGATCGCTGCCAATCATAAATGTGCGTGCTCGAGGCGGGGTGAACTGGTAGAGAAAGACCTATGAGTGCTCTTTCATCTCCTCCGAGTTCGACCCGACGGCGTTTTCTGGCGCTGACGATGGGCGCGACAGCGCTTGGATTTCCCGCGATTTTGCGGAGCCAATCTCCCAATGCCAAACTCAACGTGGCCGTGATCGGAGTGGGCGGGCGCGGCGGGGGGAACATGAATCGCGTGGCCAGGACGGAGAACATCGTGGCCCTCTGTGACGTCAATGACCGGAATCTCCAAAGGGCGGCGGCGAAGTTTCCCCAGGCCCGGACCTTCCGCGATTTCCGCAAGCTCTACGATGACACGCCTGCGGGCGACATCGATGCGGTGGTGGTGAGTACGACGGAACACACCCACGCCCACGCCACGCTTCCGGCCTTGCGGCTGGGCAAGCACGTCTACTGTGAAAAGCCTCTGACGCGCGACGTCTACGAAGCCAGGCTGGTGACGGAGGCGGCGGCCGAGGCTAGGGTGGCGACGCAGATGGGCACGCAGATCCATGCGGGAGACAACTACCGCCGGGTGGTGGAACTGATTCGGGCGAAGGCCATCGGCGCGGTGCGTGAGGTTCATGTGTGGGTCTCGCGCGCATGGGGTTGGCAGAGTGCGGAAGATGCGGCAAAGTACGGTGATATTGTGAAGGCGCAGGCGCGTCCTGAGGAAAGCATGACGCCGCCGGATTATCTCGACTGGGATCTTTGGTTAGGCCCGGCGCCGGCGCGACCCTATCACGAGGTCTACTTTCCCGGGCCCAAGTGGTATCGCTGGTGGGATTTTGGCAACGGCACCATGTCTGACTTGGGGAGCCATTGGAACGATCTTCCGTTTTGGGCTCTGGATCTCGACGCGCCCCTGAGCATCGAAGCCGGTGGGCCTCCGGCGCACGACGAATTGGCGCCCGCGTCCATGTGGGCCAAGTACACCTATGGCCAGCGGGGCGATCGCGCGCCCCTCTCCCTCACATGGTACCAGGGCGTGGAGAAACCCAAGCTCTGGACCTCGGGTGAGATCCCTCAGTGGGGGAGCGGCGTTCTCTTTGTCGGGGATGAAGGCATGTTGCTTTCGGACTATGGCAAACACGTTCTCTTGCCGGAGGAGACCTTCAAAGACTACCAGCGTCCCGCGCCTAGCATCCCGAAATCGCTGGGCCATCATGAAGAATGGATCCACGCCTGCAAGACGGGGGCGCCTACGACCTGTGACTTCGCCTATGCCGGTCCATTGACAGAAGCCAATCACCTGGGCAATGTGGCCTACCGTGCCGGGCAGAAGCTCGAATGGGACGCGAAAAATTTGCGTATTCCCAATGCCCCCGGGGCCGAGCGCTTCCTGCGGCGCGATTATCGCGAGGGCTGGGAGCTGTAGTTAGTGAGCGTTAGGAATGCTCACGCATTCCGCTACATTCTAACGACACACATCAGACGGACAGGAGTGTCCGCATCACTTGGCGCCGCTGGAATTTACTTCCAGGAACGGGGAAAGAGTTTCCTGGCGTTTTTGCTATAGATCTTTTCCACCACGCCCTTGGGCAGAGCGAGGCCCGGAACGGGATCGTCCAACTCGGGCACGGTCTGGACTTCCTCGGTGGCAAAATAACGCCAGTGTGAGAGCCAGGTGCGACGCGTTCTCTCATAGCCCTGCCCGCTGGGTGTGTCGGGGCTCGTCGAATGATCCGTGCCGTAGACGATGCGGTCCTGATACTTGATGAAAAAATCGCGGACTTTTTCGCGATCGCGATTGGATTGGTACTGCAATTGGCCCATGCGGGCAGCGGTGTCGGCCATGGCATTGGGAAAGCGGTCGAAGAAGGCGCCTAACCGATCGACGCTCCATTCGAGGCTGGCGAGATGGGCTCCGATGAAGCGCAGCTTGGGGTGCTTGGCCAGCATGCGATCCCGGGCGGCGATCTGGTCTTCATAGGAAGGCATCTCCGGGTGCTTGAACATGTGATACTGCGGGTTCTTGGCGAAGTAATTGCGGTCATTCTTTACCGTCATCTTTTCCAGCGGAAGCCAGCAGTTCTTGGGCTCTCCCAAATGCCCGATGACGACAATTCCTCGCTCGGCGAGGTGTTGGAAGACGGGATCGAACTTGGGGTCATCGATCATGACCAAGTCACCGGCGCTGTTGCGCAGGACCATGCCGATATTCTTCCATACCTTGATGGCCACGGCTCCCTTCTCGAAGGTGTCATCCAGATGAGCGATGGTGCGATCGGCCCAATCGGGATCCTCCCAATCTTCGAGGCTGAAGGCGGAGGCGAAGGCAACCTTGTCGGGATGGGCCTGGTGGAGAAAATAGGCCGTCTTTTGACGCTGGCGCAGCATCAGGGGGCCCTGGGAGTTCACCACGATGTTGAGGAAGCGAAACCCGTCTGCGGAGGCGGCGCGTTCCACCAATACGGTGTCCCTGGCGGCCATGTGGAAGTGGAGATCGACCTTGGGCGTGGCGGCGAAGTCACGCTCGGTGA
>JANQJH010000603.1 GCA_028281705.1 Verrucomicrobiales bacterium | reverse complement strand
TCCCGTGGCCCAAAGCCAAATCCATCCTTGTTAAAACTTGATGACATCCAATTTGATGCCATTTTGGTGCCATTATGCGATGCAACTGGTTGACGAGTTGGCTCAGGAAGCCTTCGTCGTCGCCTACCAACGCATGGATCAGTTTTGTTTGGGGACGAACTTTCGCTCGTGGGTCTGCGGCATTGCATGGCAATTGCTCCGGAGGGAAAAGAAGCGCTTTCGTCTTGATGAGTCGAATCGCCGAAAATTGATCGACCGCGAGTCTCTCCTGCAGAACGCCGAACTTGGTCTCTACCAGGAAAGTGATGATCAACTGGATCGCCTCGAACGCTGCCTGCGAAGAGTGCCGGACGAGTTTCGCAAACTGTTGTACCTGAAGTATCACGACGGGCTGACCTCTGATGAGATGTCCGTCAAGCTGGACCAAACCCCCGAGTGGGTCCGCACCAATCTCTATCGAACGCGGAAGCGATTGCGCGTCTGCATGACGAGCCACGCGGCGGATTGATGCCACTCACAGAGAACCACAATCCTCTTTTCTTTTCAAAATGACGACGATGGACGAATCAACGAGAGAACGCTTTCTATCCGGCGAGCTGTCGCCGCAGGAACTTCTGACATGGCAAGACGATCTCGGCGATGACCGGGCGCTGGCCGGAGAACTTCAGGACCTCGCCGCCCAAGCGCGGCTATTGGAGATCCTGATCGAAGATCCGGAAGGGCAACGGTCGTTGGAGGAATCCATCCGGTCGGCCGTGGCCAAGGAACGAGCCTCGCAGGGAGAAGACGATCTGCCTGCGAGTTCGGGAGGAACATGGTGGCGCGTGGCCGCCGTTCTCGTGGGAAGCCTCTCCGCAGGATTGCTGTCGGGTAGCTTGATTCCCAAGAAGACTGACATTGCAACCTCAACTGGGGGCGGGCAGTTCCGTTCCCTTTTGCCGAATCGGGCATCGACTGGACAGGACGGCCCGCTCGAAAAAGCCGCGCCCATGCCTCAATGGGAGGCCTTTGCCCGGCTCGAGGGAGTTTCCCCGGAGGATTTTCCCAATCTCTACGCCACCATTCATGAGAATGTCAGAGGATCTCGCAGGGCCGAGTCATTGAGCCTGCTGATCTATCGTTGGGCTGACTTGGCGCCGCTTGAAGCGCTCGATTTTTTAACTCGGCAAGGACGATCCTCGGAGTTATCGATGCTTTTTCAGGCGTGGACGGCGAGGGATGCGCTCGCCGCCTGGGAGGCCGCCAAGATGCTGCAAGGAAATGGCCGGAGAACGGCGTTGACCTCCATTTTGAATCATCTGAGCAAACATGATCCGGAACAATTTCTCGCCTGGGCTGCTGAAGAACCGCACGCTGCCTCCGAGTCGGCCTGGAAGACGGCCACTGGCGAGTTGGCTTCCGCTGAAGACGCCTATGAAGTTGTTCGTCAATTGGAGGGGAACAGCCGCGCTGCTGCGTTGCAGGGCCTGGCCCAACGGCAGGCGGAGAACCATCCGGAGATGGCGGTCGCTTGGGCCGAGGATTTGGCGGAGAAGCACGATCAAGACGTTGCTTTGGCGGCTGTCCTGACCACTGTGGGAGCGACGAACCCAACGCGAGCGGGGCAGGTTCTGCGCCGCTATCCGGGGCGTTTTCCGCAGGTGGAACGCGCCATTGCCAAACAGTTGGGCCGGCAAGATCCCGATGCGGCGCTCGATTGGATTCAGGAGTATTCCAGCGCGGAAACCAAGGCGATGCTTTACCGCGATGTCGTTTTGGATGTGGGGCTTCGCAGCGACAATGAAGTTTTTGAAATGCTAGAGCGACTCGAGGAAGACGAGGGTGTTGCGGTGTTTCGAAAGGACCATCGGCTGGACGACATCTTCTGGAAGACACAGGGACTCGATTACCAGCGGGGCATGGAGTGGGTGGCGAATCTGCCGGATGAAACTTATGGGAAGCGTTACATGCTTCCCAGCATGATCTTTGCTTGGGCAAAGGAAGACATGCAGGCTGCCATTGATTACGTCGGGGCCTTGGAGGAATCGAATCTGCAAGAGCGATTGAACAGCTCGATTGTTTCGAACATGATTTCGAGCAGTAGCGATCTGGAGATGGCTTGGGAATTCGCCACGAGTCTGCCAAGCACGGACATTCACGATCGCGATCGGTTTCGTGTCTTGCAGCGCTATGCGCGACGCGATCCCGAGAATGCCGCGACTCGCATTGACGCCATCCCCGAAGGCCAATACCGCGACATGGCGGTTGCCGAGGTCGCCCAGAATTGGGGACGGATTTCGCCGGGTGAAGCGGTGCATTGGGCGGATTCTTTGGAGACGATGGAATCACAGCGTTTGGCCTACGCCAACATCGCCGAACATTGGAGCGCGTATGATTCCATGCAGGCCTCGCAGTGGATTGCGGAACTGGATTCCGGCGTGCTTCGAGATACGGCGGTGGATCAATTGGTAAAGAACGTGGCGCCCTTTGAAGGTGATTCCGCGTTTGCCTGGGCGTCGACGATGGAAACGGCCTCGCTACGCGCAGAGGCCATGGAATTCGCCGTCCGGGAGTGGGCACGGCAAGATCTCGAGGCCGTTCAATCGAAGGTGAATACGCTAGGTTTGTCCGAGAGGCAGCGGTATTCGCAGATCATCCACCAAACGACTATCGAGAAGTAGATGAACCATTTCGCCGCTATGAATCAATCCATTCTGCTGTTTCTGATGTTGGTCTTCTTTACCGTGGGCCTCGTCAGCGGTCGCCACCTGAATTCACCGGATTCCCGTGCCCGTCAGGAGATGACGGCTGAGGAAGAAGAAACACCCGTGTCATCGGCACCCGCAGCAAGTGATCGTTCGGCCGTGCCATCGCATTGGCAACCGGCACACGACCGGTTTGAGGATGCCCTGGCTGAAGCCAATCCATTCGAGCGGCAACTCTCGCTCGTGCACACGGCTGAGAAGTGTTCGGCTCGGGACTGCTTCCGCTTGATCTTGCAATGTCAGGAAGACGAGATGGCCTTGGCGGCCATTTCCGCCCGGTGGGCTTCGCTGGATCCAAAAGGCATGTTCACCACTTTACAAGGGTGGAAGAAAGATGATCTCCTGAGCAACGAGACGGTGATGGGGGAGTTGATGGCGGTTTGGAGCCGGTCCGATCCTGAAGAAGCGTATGCCGTGGTCGATGCCAGTCAGGACCGGAATATTCGCGACCATGCCGTTCGGCAATTGGTGGGCAACTTGCTCTACGAAGATCCCGAGAAAGCCTTCGATATCGCGAATCGGGGGGAGACCACCCGCTTGGGATTGCCGGGCGAGTTTGACGACTGGGCAGACGAGGATCCGGAAGCGATGTCGGACCTCGTGCTCGGGCTGCCCCGCAGCAATTTCAAACTTTCGGTTTCCCGAAGACTGGCAGTCCGCTGGGGTAAAAGCGATCCGGAGAATGCCTTGCAGTTCGCGCAACAGTTAGGACCACTCTATCGGGAATTCGCCATGGAGAGCGTTGCCGTGGGTTGGATGGAACGTGATCTCGACGTGGCCAAGGATTATGTGAGCCAGTCGACATCCGGCGCCGCACTTTCGCGCCTCGGCGTGCATCTTGCCGGAAAACTTGCCGAGCGCGACCCGGCGGAGGCCTTCGCCTGGGTCAATCAACACATGCAGGGAGAAGCGCGATCGAAAGCCTTATCCTCTTTGGTAGGCCGAGGCGCCTCCAACCACCCGGCCGCGATTGCGGCGATTGCCTCCGAATTGTCGCCAGGTGACATCAGGCAGCACACCTTGAGAGTGGTTGGTGAACATTGGCCGGAGTCCGATGCCGGGGCCGCGGCGGCGTGGATCCAAAGCTTGCCGCAAGGCTATGAACGGGAGGCCGCCCTTCATGGATGGCGCAAGGCGGGATTCTCGGAGGATGACTTGGTGCGCTTGAACGAGGGGGAAACTGCCCCGTGAACGCCCCGTTGCATTTGAGCCGTGGCCTTCATACTGGTATCCCCGATGAGGGGCCAATTACTCAGAGAGGCGGGCGTTGCCATCATCGGGTTGACGCTAGTGATTTCCGGCGAACTTTGGGCTCAGGAGCGGGTACCTCCTCCCGGAATCCTGCTCGGGGCGGAAGATGAACGGTATCTCTCGGCAAAGGAGGGGGTGATCTACTACACCATCGATGGTTCTGATCCCCGAGGGTCCGAAGGTCAGCCATCGTCCACGGCGAAGATTGCGAGGTCTGCGAGGACGAGCACGGTGGTTCTCATCTCTGAAGAGGCGCCTTTCCGCTTCGTGGTGCCGGTCAACGGGAGGTCCGACACCACGTGGTTCTCCACCTCCTTTGATGACGCCGCCTGGACGTCCGGATCGGGAGGCATCGGCTACGACCGCCAGGACACCTATGTGCCTTTGATTGGCGTCGATGTGAGGGAAGCCATGGATACGAAGACCACCAGCGTCTATGTGCGATGGGAGTTTCAGCTGGATGATGCCTTGCCCGAAGCGGCCACGGTCGGCCTGCAGATGCGTTGCGACGACGGGTTCATTGCCTACCTGAACGGGAATAGAGTGGCTTCGCAAAATGCGCCGGACGTGGGCCGTTGGAATGCGTCAGCGACGGCGACGGTGAACGACGATGCCGCAGTGCAGTTTCAAGATTTCCCGCTCTCTAACGGGCGAGCGCTCTTGCGGAAGGAGCGAAACGTGTTGGCCATTCATGCCTTGAATGAAAAGGCGACGAGTTCGGATTTTCTCATGGGTGCCCGGCTGGTGGCGAAGCGGCTGCAGAAGGGAACCGAGGTTTGGCATCCCGAAGAGCCGATCGCGGTGACCGCTCGTGTGCTTCTCGATGGTGCGTGGTCGGAGGCACTGCGGATCCCTGGGCGTGATCGGGCGGACAGGGCCGGGCTGGCCAAGGATTGGCCGCAGCTTCTCGGACCGGGCCGCGCTGCGATCTACGATGGCGCTCCCATTTTTACGAATTGGCCCGATGAAGGGCCTCGTGTCGTTTGGAGAGAAACCGTCGGCCAAGGCCACTCCAGCCCCGTCGTCTCAGAGGGCAAAGTCATTCTGGCTCACAGCCCCAGGCGGGACTTCGCCCTGACCTGTTTTAATGCCAGGACGGGAGAGCTGCAGTGGACGAAATCATTCAGGACCACATTTCGCGCCAAAACCGGTGGTGGCGATAGCGGCCCGAGACCGACACCGACGATTCACGGAGGAAAGGTTTATTTCGCCAATGGGGATGGTCTTCTCGGCTGCGTTCGGATGGCGGACGGAGAGGTGGTTTGGAGTCGACAGTTGATGGAGGATTTTGAAACCGATGCCAGTTGGCACGGCTTCATTGCTAGTCCATTGGTAACCCGGGAAGCAGTGATTTACCCGATCGGTTCCCAAGACGCGGCGACGGCGGCTTTCGGTCCCGAGGACGGAGAGCTCCTTTGGAAATCGGGCAATGACAAGGTCAGTGGCGTCTCGCCCATGCTAACGACCTTTGGCGGAGTACGTCAGATCATCACGGTGGGCCGTAGGTATTTGAGAGCACTCGAACCGGAGCGTGGGCGCGAACTTTGGAGGCTCCCGACTCGTAGGCAGTCATCGGGAAATCTCTACTGCGCAGGCCCCGTCGTCTTTGGCGATGAATTCGTGCTCTCTGGCTGGTACGGGCTGGGGGCCTTGCGGCTCCGCATGACCACGGGCAAACCTGAATTGGTCTGGCATCGCGATCAGTTCATTTCCACACACTACTCCAGCCTGATCATCCACAATGGGTATGCTTACGGCTATCATGGTCACGCCACCGTGCGGCCCGTCTTGCGATGCGTGCACGTTTCCAGCGGCAGGGAACAGTGGAAGCGCGGCAGCGATGGTTATGGGACCATTGTCCGATGCCAGGATCAGCTGCTCATCCTGAAAGACAGCGGCGAACTCGTCATGATTAAGGCTGATCCGGAGGCGTACCAGGAACTCGGCCGGGCACAGGTGACCGGCCGGACCACGCGTACCTATCCGGCGATCGTCGATGGCTACGCTTATGTCAGAGGACCGCGCCGTCTCGTGTGTCTCGATCTGCGACCACAGGAATAGCAGATTTGCCGGGATTTAGACGTTTTGATAGACAGGCGGGAGGCCAATCTCGCCGTCGGGGCTCCTTTTTTACTCGAGGCGTAGAGCCTCCATGACATCGACTCGGGAGGCCCGGCGGGCGGGGATGTAGCTGGCCAGGAGGGCCACCCCGATCAGGACGGCTGGGGCGAGCATGAAGGTTCCGAGGTCGAGCGGCGTGACTTCGTAGAGGAATCCGGAGAGAAATCGGCTGAGCCCCAGAGCGCCGCCGATGCCGATACACAGGCCAATTCCCATGAGCAAGACGCTGTGCTTGAGGAACATGTGAAGGATTTGAAATCTTCTGGCTCCCAGAGCGACCCTGATGCCGACTTCCTGCGTTCGTTGTATGACCGTGTGCGCGACGATGCCGTAGATGCCGATGGCCGCAATGAAGACGGTCATCACCGCGACAAACTGCAGGGTCCATGTGAGCAGGCGGCGCTGCACGGTGGCTCGCAATAGAGATTGGTCCATTGCTCTGACCTTGGCCACGGGCAGGCTGGGCGCTGCTCGGTGGACGGCAGCGCGCAACATTGGCGCCAGCGTGGCCATCGGCAGTGGTGAACGCACGGTCAACGTCATCCAGTTAGGCGAGCGTGTGTTGGTGGGATACGGCGCATAGAGAGTGGGCTTTGGCGCTTGGTCAATTTTCACATCGCGAACGTCACCGACGATTCCCACCACGGATTGCCAGGTTTGCCCGTCAACCATGAGTCGCTTGCCCAGGGGAAAAGGATCTGCCTTGGGCCAAAGCCGCTTGGCCATGGCCTGGTTGATCACCACGGCCGTGGCCTCTTTGCGCATGTCATTTGAGGTCAGCACTCTCCCGCTGATCAAGGTGATTCCCATGGTCTTGAAATAGCCTTCGCTGACGGGGCGATATTCCACTCTGGGGTAGCGATTATTGGGGGGATCAGGCCGGCCCTCGACTCTCACGTTGTACTCTCCCGCTTCCGGTGAGTTCCGATACTGCAAGGGCTTGAACTGTACGAACACGGCGCTCTCCACTCCGGGCAAGGCGTTGATTTCGGGTAACAACTGCCGGAAAAACTCGATTCTGCGCTCCGGCTCGGGAAATAGCTGATCGTTCAGATTGATATCCAAGAAGCTCAAGCGGGCGGGATCAAAGCCCAGATCCAAGTTCAACAGTTTGCCCGTACTCTTGGTCATCAATCCGCCTCCGATGAGAAGGACAATCACCAGGGCATTCTGCGCGACCACGAGTCCGTTGCGAAGGCGGCCCGTCCGCTTTCCGCCGGTACTTGATCGTTCCGTCACGAGAATGGACGCGTGTTGCTTCCAAGCGGAGGCGAGTCCCAGGAGGACCCCGATTATCAGGGATACCAGTAGGGTAAAGGCAACCACCTGCCAGCTGAGGGTGATATCTCCCATGCGCGGGATGAAGACGAAGTTTGGGCTCAACCAGACGAGTAGCCGGCATCCCCATTGCGCCAGGAAGAGACCCGTGATTCCTCCTAACAATGAGAGCGTGGTGGTTTCCGTGATCCGCTGACGGGTCAAGCGCCAGCGGCCGGCGCCCAATGCCGAACGAATGGACGCCTCTCTTTCTCGGGCAGTGGCCCGGACCATCAAGAGGATCGTCACGTTCGAGCAGGCAATGAGCAGGAGGAAGGCGACACCGCCGCCGAGGAGGAGAATGAGCGGTCTGATGCGACGCACGATCTGTTCCTGAACGGTGTTCACCGTGGCTGTCATGCTCTTGAGATTCGCTTCGCTACCGGCGAGATTGGCGGCGATGGCCTCGACTTGGGACTGGGCCTGCGCCGCGGAGACGGTTGGCTTGAGCCGACCGATGGTGATGACGCGGTCGTAGCGACCCTGCGGAACGTTCGCCCCGAGTTGCAACGGACGCAGCACGTCCGCCGGCCAAGGCCAACTGGGCAGGCGAAACCGTGGAGGAAGCACTCCAATCACGGTGGCAGAACCATCATTCACTTTGACGCTCCTGCCAATAATCTCAGGATCGCCTCCATACTGAGATTGCCACAAGGCGTGACTGATGATGAAGACGTTTGGTCCGTCCACGGCGTCTTCCCCGGGCAAAAAATTTCTTCCCAAGATCGGCGTCATACCAAGCATCGGCAGCAGGTTGTGAGTCACACGGAGACCCTGGGTGGCCACGGTCATCTTGCTTTCCCGCAAGATGAAACGATCGCTGGTAATGAACGCCGCTAGGTCTTCGAAGGCGTTCGATTGCTGTTTGTATTCCAAATAGCTGAGATAGTGGGGGAGATCGTGCTGATGAGGGTCAGGAGACTCGGGGTTGTGGTCCCAGACATAGACGAGACGATCGGCATTGGTGACGAAGGCGGGCGGACGGATCAGCACGTTGTAAACGACGCTGAAGATGATGGCCGCCGTGCCGATGCCGAGCGCGAGTGTGAGCAGTGTGACCGTGGTGAAGACGGGGCTCTTCCGAAGCTGTCGCACGGCGTAATTGATGTCGTTGAGAAGCGAGGTCATTGCCTGGGGGCCAATAGAGGTGCGTCTGTCGGATCTTCCGTGGCGCAGTTCTCATACCAACTCCGCGGCAGACTTAATGTGTTTGCTCTCAGGAGATTACAGATGGGCTCTCCAACGGGCAACTTCCCTTCTTGTCCGCCAGCGAAACGCAGACGTTCACCATCGGACACGGCCGCCCGTGCGGTCTCCAGATTTTCTCAAAAAGTTGTCTGATTCCTGGGGGAACCGTACGTTCTCCAGTGTCAGATGAATTCTAAACTCGAGTCGATCATGGCAGACGAGGAAACCCTCTTGAGACAGTACGCCGAGGAGGATGGCGAAGAGGCCTTCGCCACTCTCGTAGAGATGCATGCCGGGATGGTTTTTGGAACGGCCTTGCGGCGAACGGGCGATCGGGGTGCTGCGGAAGAGATTAGCCAGAACGTCTTTGTCATTCTGGCGAAAAAGGCCCGCACGTTCATGCCCTCGGGTCCGCTGGGCGGCTGGCTGCATCGGACGACGCTGCTCGAGTGTCGCAACTTCATCCGACAAGAGAAGAGACGAAACCGGAGGATCCAGGCATTTCGAGAAATGAAAGAGTTGGAGTCATCTGAGCCATCGCCGATTTCGGAGGCACTGTCACATCTCGATGAAGCGATCGACAAGCTGTCGGTATCGGATCGCCGAATGCTGATCTACCGATTCTTTGAGGGGCTGAGTGTCCGGGAGATTGCCAGAGTGACGGGAAAGAGTGAGGCCGCGAGTCAAAGACAGTCCCATCGAGCATTGGAGAAGCTCTCCCGACGCCTCAAACGCAAGGGAATTGTCATTCCGATCGGTGTCATCGCAGCTCAGATCGCCCCGGATGCCTCCGGGGCGATACCCGCCGGCATGGCGGCGTCATTTTCAAGGGCGGCCCTGGAAGGGGCCTCGTCCGTAACCACAACCAAGCTAATAACAAACGCAATACTGACAATGAAACATACGACAGCAGTGCTATCAACCGCGGCGGGAATGGCCGTGGCCGCCGTCATCACCATTCAATGGAGCGTCGCAGGCGACGACCCGGAGCCGCCCAAACCCAAACGAAGCACCACGTCTTCGGCTCAAGCAGGCGGATTTGGGACGGCCGGAGGCGGCGGCGGTGGCGCCACCGGTGGGGGTGGGGTCGGCCGCACCTCTAGGGGAGCGGGGGCGGCCGCGGCAGGATTCGGTGGCGCTGCCGGTGGATTCGGTGCCGCTTCCGGCGGATTCGGCACGCGATCGACGCAATCGACTGCGGCGGCCGCTGAGCGAAGGGCGAAGGCGGAGCGTCTGAGGAACGAGACGCGTGAGGTCGTTGCCAAAGACTATGCCTCGTTGATCTCGGACCTGCAGCTGGCGCCGGAAGAGAAGACCAAGTTCATCAATCTGGTGGCCAACCGCATGATCGAGACGGCTCAGTGGAAGGAGAGGGCGGAGAGGCTGGCCGCATCGCGGGAGCAAAACCTTCGGGCCTACGACAAAGGGGTGCAGAACCTGATCGGAAAAGAGGGATTCGCGGCCTATCAGAAGCTGGCCGAGAAGCTGAACAAAGAATCCGCGGATTCGGAAGATTGAGATCATCTCGATCGCTTTTCCATCCAGCTGGGGGCTGAATGGAACAACCGTCCGGAATCGCACAGGCCTCGGTGGCCTGTGCGATTTTTTGCTTTTGTTGGAGTCGGTTGGCACGTTGGTGCCGGGCGGTTTTTCGGGGTCATTTGCAGAGTGATGTACCGCTGTGCTAGGTTGGACCGCTCGAAGGAGCGCCTTAGCCGAGTAACTCAATCTCCCAATGTGCATCCGATCCTCTGTCTTCATTCTCGCCGCCGTCCTTTTTCCGACGATTCTGCATGGTCAGCTCTACATTTCCGAAGTGGTGGCGGACAACGATGGCTCCCTGCAGGACAAGGCTCAGTCGTCACCCGATTGGATTGAGATCCACAATGCCGGAGAGGAGCCGGTCAATCTTGAAGGCTACCGTCTCTCTGACGATCCGGACGATCTCGATCTGTGGCGGTTTCCTAACGTCACGATCACGGAACGTGGGTTTCTGACGGTATTCGCTACCGGGGGGGACAGTCCTGTCGAAGGAGAGCTGCATGCCGGTTTCAAGTTATCGAGGAAAGGCGAGTTCCTCGCATTATCCGGACCTCGAGGGCAACGTCATCATGTGATCGAGCCGAAGTTCGCCAGAGTGCTTGCCGGACACAGCTTCGGTTTTGCCTTTGAAAATGGCCGATTGCTTCCTCGGCAGAGCGGGCGCATGGCGCCGACGCCAGGAATGCCTAACGGGCCGGTCCTTTCAAAGGGAACGGTGGCCGACACGAAGTTCAGTGTCGATCGAGGGTTCTTTGATCAGCCGTTTGAGCTTTCAGTGTCGAGTGCGACGCCAGAGGTGCAGATCCGCTACACTCTCGATGGATCTCTGCCCACCACTGAGCATGGAGTGCTCTATGAGAGACCGATACGGATTTCCAGCACGGCCATTGTTCGGGCGGTGGCTTATCGGCGGGGCTATGACGCAAGCAACGTCGACACGCATACGTATCTATTCCCGGAAAGCGTTCTGCGGCAAACCGATGATACCGTGCGGCAATGGCAGAACGCGGTGGATTGGAAGCTCGGCCGGCGACAGACGCTTCATCTGCGGATGCACTCGCCAGATGCCATCGGGGCAACGTCGGAACAAGTGCTAGCGGCCTTGAAAAGCTTGCCCTCGCTTTCCATTGTCACGCATCCCTCACAATTGTTCGAGGAGCGGCGAGGAATCTATGTCAACGCCCGCAATCGAGGACGTCAATGGGAGCGGCCGGTGTCTCTTGAACTGATCTCTCCGCGGCCGGGAGAGGAGGAGGCGCAGTTTCAAATTGACGCCGGCTTGCGTATTCGCGGTGGCTTTAGCCGTTCAGGAGGAAACCCCAAGCATGCTTTGCGCCTCTACTTCCGTTCCGAGTACGGTTCGGGCAAGCTCCGTTTCCCCCTCTTTGGAGATGAAGGGACGGACACCTTTGACGACATCGATTTGCGTGCGCCGCAGAACTATTCCTGGTCGTTCTTCGGCTATACGGACGACAAATCGCAGAACACGTTTCTACGCGATGTCTTTTCCAGAGACTGTCAGCGGGCCATGGGCCAACCCTATACCAGGAGCCGCTACTATCATCTCTACATCAACGGGCTTTACTGGGGCATCTACCAAACACAGGAGCATGCGGAAGCTTCTTATGCCAGTCAGTACTTTGGTGGAAACAAGGAGGATTACGATGTGGTCAAGTCGAACGGGATCGAGGTTGAGGCGACGGATGGTGACCTGGATCGCTGGCGGAGTCTCTGGGAAATGGCGAATGAGATCGCGAGGCTCCAAGGCCGAGAGCAAATGGATCTCTATCACCGTGCTCAAGGGCTTCTCCCGGACGGTCAACGCAGTGCCGATCTTCCCATCTATCTGGATGTCGGCAATCTCATTGACTACATGATTGTGATTTTCTTCACGGGAAACTTTGACGCACCTGCGCCGGATTGGGGGCCGGGGCGCGATGTCACTCGCAACTGGTTTGGGATCGGCGATCGCAATGGCGAACGAGGATTCCAGTATTTCGTCCACGATGCCGAACATGCGTTAGGCGTTCGCGGCTTGCTCAAACGTGATCGCACGCAACTTGTGACCTCGGGCAGGCGTTTCGAGCATAGCAATCCACAGTGGCTTCATCAACAGCTGCTCGCCGTTGAGGCCTATCGGACTGCCTTTGCCCGGCGAGCGCATGAGGCGATTTGGAATGATGGTCCGCTTTCGGTGGAGGCCTGTTTGGCGAGGTTGGAAAAATGGGAGAAGATGCTTGAGCCTGCCATTGTGGCAGAGTCGGCCCGGTGGGGCGGTGGGACGCCGTATACGAAAGCTCATTGGGAGAAGGCGGTGGAGAAGTTGAAGTCCTATTTGCGTCGGCGCCACGCCATTGTCTTGCAGCAGCTTCAAGGAACGCAGCGCTATCGCGGCGGTCAGGCGGGAGGGCAGACCATGCCAGCTCCGCTTTATCCACGGCTCACGGCACCTATCCCTCATGGGGGCGAAGACGGCGAACGATTCGCCATGCGATTCGAGATTCCCAGCGGTGTCATTTACTACACCACTGACGGATCGGATCCTCGCGCTGCTGACGGCAAGCCCGCGGCCGTTGCGACCGCACTGGCGGGCACGATTGTCCGATCGCAGCTGTTGCTGCCATCTGATGCCCCGATTCAGGCGTGGGTGGCGAAGAATGCTTCGTTTGATGAGGACTGGCAAAAGCCTCAGTTTTCTGCTCCGGGCTGGGTTGCTGGCAAGCCGGGTGTGGGCTACGATCGGCGTCAGGACTACAAGCCTCTCATTCGGCTGGATGTTGAGCAAGAGATCGGTGGACGCTATCTCGGCGTCTATACGCGATCGGAGTTCGAGGTGAAGGATCCAGAGGTATTCAAAGGCCTCATCTTCCGAGCGAAGTTCGAGGACGGCCTTGTGGCTTATCTCAATGGTGAGAAGGTGGTTTCGATCAACGTCCCCAACGAGACCGCATGGAATAGCGCGGCGACGCGACAGCACAATGACATTGATGCGGTTCAGTTCAGGGATTTTGAGATCGAGCAGCTTGGTGCGTTGCGTCGTGGCAAGAACGTCCTGGCTTGCCACGTCATGAATGACGACACTGGCAGTTCCGATCTGCTCCTAGTGCCGGAGCTTGTCGGCCTTGTCCAAGAGAAAGGCGACGCTCTTTCAGTTTCACTCAACAAACCCGTCACGGTCAAGGCGCGCACGTACGACCAGGGAGAATGGAGTCTCTTGACGGAGAGCAAGCTCGGGAGATGAGAATCCGAGGGAGAATTGGTGGCGCCGAGCAACCTTGACTCGCAGGCGACCCATCCGCTACGCTTCGTCATGTTTGGGAGGCAGCGCAGGAGTTGTCGAGCTTTCCTGGTGGCCGCGCCTGTCATGGTGATCGCCGCCCTGATGGAAATAGGTCTGGCCCAGTCACCTTCCCAAGTACTGGACATCGACCGAACTGCAGATGGGGTCCGCCTGTCCTGGTCTGCTTCAGGTGGGGAGTCGATTCTCGAATCGAGTGCGGATCTGATTTCATGGAAGCTTCAGATGGATCAGCCCAACAGTGCTGGTGGGATTCTGACACTTGACCTGCCGGCGACCCCGGATAATCAATTCTTTCGGCTCCGGTCGAGTTCCATTCTCTTTGTCGATGGTTCCAATGCTGCGAATGGTGATGGCTCCCTGGAGAATCCCTTCAAGACACTGACGCTTTCCGTGGATCGGGCGAGGGAGCGCTTTGTTTCGAGCGGCCTCGAGCAAACGATCTACGTCTTTGCCGGAGACTACGGCGAATCGGTGGAGATCGATGGATCGGATCTCACTGGCTTTCGAGTGCACTTGATGGACAGTGGCACTCCCATTGAGGTCAACGGACAGACGGTCGGCGGGGAGGCCGGCGCCGTGGCCAAACTGACGGCGATCGCGCAAGAACCGGGTTTGTCCGTAAGCGGCCTCGCCTCCTTCAAACTGAGCGGCTTCAACATCATGGGGCCAGCTGGAGCGGAGGCCGGGATGGGCGAGACCAGCATGACGCCTTCGGCAATCGAACTCTCCAACACGACTGCGATATTGCAGGGTGTCCGTGTGCGAGGTGGGCAGGGCAGCGGCGGGGGTGATGCCGGGG
>JANQJH010000530.1 GCA_028281705.1 Verrucomicrobiales bacterium | reverse complement strand
ACCCCTCAGCACCCAACGATTGGCTGATCTGTCAGGGGGCCGCCTCAGCCAGGGCGACCCGCAGACCATGGTTAGTGCCGTGAGCACCGACACACGGAGCATTCCCCAGGGCGCGTTGTTTGTCGCGCTGGTGGGCGACCGCTTTGACGGGCACGATTTCCTCACCGATGCCGTGACCTCCGGTGCCAGGGCTCTGATGGTTAGCCGATCCCTCGCCGATATCTCCCTGCCTAACGACACGCCCGTCATTCAAGTCGCCGACACCCTCACAGGCCTGCAAGAACTGGCCCGCGGCTACCGCCGTGAGGAACTCACCGCCAAAGCCGTGGTCATCACCGGCAGCAACGGGAAAACCTCGACCAAGGACATGATCCGCGGCGTCCTCGGGAGCCGCCACCGCATCGCGGCCACCCAGGGTAACTTGAACAATCACATCGGCCTCCCCTTGAGCATCCTTCGCACGGAAGCGGACGACGCCTTCGCCATCTGGGAGATCGGCATGAATCATCCCGGTGAAATCGCGCCCCTGGCCGCAATCGCCTCCCCTGATCTTGCCGTCATCACCAACATCGGCACGGCGCACATCGGAAACATGGGAAGCCGTGCCGCCATCGCCCAGGAAAAAGGCGCCTTGGCCGAGGCACTCGGCCCCGAGGGCGTCCTCGTCTTGAATGCCAACGACGATTTTTCGTCAACCATCAGTCAGCGGACATCCGGTCGCGTCGTCACGGCGGGGATCGACGCCGGCGACATCCAGGCGACCGATCTGCAGATGCAAGAAGACGGAATCACATTCACACTGAGAAGCGAAACGAAGGCCACCTCCGTCCGCCTTCCCGTCCCCGGCGTGCACATGGTCTCCAATGCCACGCTCGCCGCCGCGGTCGGGCAGGAGTGCGGTCTCAGTCTCGATGAGATCGGCCACGCCCTGAGCACCGTCAGTCTCACCCCGGGCCGCCTGCAGACGCTGCACCACGGCGGCGTGCGACTCATCAATGACGCCTACAACGCCAATCCCGATTCCATGCGCGCCTCGCTCACCACTGTGGGCGCCATGGAGGTCGCGGGCCGGAAGTTTGCCGTCCTCGGCGGCATGGGAGAACTGGGGAGTGAAAGCGATAGAGCCCACCGGGAGATCGGTGAGGTCGCCGTCGCTCAGGGATTTGATCATATCTGCAGCGTGAATGAGGAGGCTCGCGGTTTCACCGATCAGCTCGTCACCGCCTCCGGCCAGGCAGCCCATCACTTTCACGATCACGAGGAAGCGGCCGCCTTTCTCAAACAGCACGCCAAGCCCGGCGATCTCGTTCTCCTCAAGGGCAGCCGCGCAGCCGCCATGGACTCCATTTACAATCTTTTCGCTGCCAAGACCGCATGATCTATTGGTTATACACTCTCCTTGAAGAAGACTACGAGCCGCTCGTCCGAGTCCTCCGCTACGTCAGCAGCCGGGGTTTGGCCGCCGCGCTCTTCGCCTTCCTCATTTCCCTCATTCTCGGAAAACGGGTCATCCGCAAGTTGCTCGCACTGAAGATCGGCCAGCCCATCCGCTCGGCCGATGAAGTACACCAACTCCACGAACTGCATGGGAAAAAACAGGGGACTCCAACCATGGGCGGCGTGCTCATCCTCGGCTCCGTCGTCATCTCCACCCTGCTCTTCGCCCGGCTGGACAACCCCTTCATCTGGCTCTGCCTCACCGTCACCATTGTCCTCGGCTTGTTAGGCTTCCTCGACGACTACACCAAGGTCAAGAAGAAGAACTCCGCCGGCATCAGCGCCCGCTTGAAAATGAGCGTGCAGGCCATTCTCGCCATCGCCGTCACCGCCTTCCTCATCCTCTACGAACACCCCGAGCACGGCGGCATCATGACCACCCTCTTCCTCCCATTGTTCAACGTCGAGGTCAATCCCTTCTCCAGCATCCAACTCGGCTGGGCCGCCGTCTTCCTTTTCGGCGGCGTCATCGTGGGCTGCTCCAACGCCGTCAACCTCACCGACGGGCTCGATGGTCTGGCCATCGGCTGCACCATCATCACCGCCGCGACCTATGCCATCTTCAACTACGTCGCCGGCCGGGCCGATTGGGCCGCGGATTACCTCTTCATCCCCCACCACCCCTGGTCCACCGAGGTCACCGTCTTCTGCATGGCCATCGTCGGGGCCGGCATGGGCTTCCTCTGGTTCAACTCCTACCCCGCCAGCGTCTTCATGGGCGACACCGGTTCGCTCGCCATCGGCGGCATGCTCGGCACCGTCGCCATCTGCTGCAAACAAGAACTCACCCTGATCATCGTCGGAGGCGTCTTCGTCATGGAAGCCCTCTCCGTCATCCTCCAAGTCGGCAGCTTCAAGATGCGAGGCAAACGCATTTTCCGAATGGCTCCCATCCATCACCACTTCGAACTCCAAGGCTGGCCGG
Source organism: Verrucomicrobiales bacterium (assembly GCA_028281705.1). Taxonomy (GTDB): domain Bacteria; phylum Verrucomicrobiota; class Verrucomicrobiia; order Verrucomicrobiales; family DEV007; genus JAACDM01. The sequence continues at coordinate 4,314 of JANQJH010000530.1, read as the reverse complement.
AGACCAAGGTCATCATTCGCTTCTGGATCATGGCCCTGCTCTGCGCCGGCGTCGGCCTCGCCACCCTCAAACTCAGATACTAACAAGCAAGCAACAAGCAATCTCGATCAATCCCATGGATCTCACAGGACAAGCCATCGCCGTCGGCGGTGCCGGACGTAGCGGTCTGGCAGCGGCTCGTCTCGCGGCGCGGCACGGCGCCCGGGTCACCGTCCTCGATAGCGGCGATCCTGACAAACTGGCGCCCATTCGCGACCAGTTCCCCGAGTTGACCATGGTCCTGGGTCCCGAGGCCCTACAATGGCAGGGAGAGATCACCCAGCTCATTCTCAGTCCCGGGATCGATCTCAAGAGCCCCCTGGCAGCTCCCTGGGTCCAGGCCCAGGTACCCGTCCTCGGCGAGATCGAGTTTGCTTCGCGATACTGGGACAAAACCATCGTTGGCATCACCGGGACCAACGGCAAGACGACGACGACCGAGCTCACCACTCATCTCCTGCAGCACAACGGCCAGCCCGCGGTGGCCGGCGGCAACTACGGCAAACCCTTTGCCGAAATCGTTCTCGAAGAGGGCCCCTGGGAGGTCGCCGTCCTCGAACTCTCGTCCTTCCAACTCGAGACCATCGATCAGTTCCATCCCCACATCAGCGTCTGGATGAACTTCGCCCCGGACCACATGGATCGCTACGAGACCGTGGAAGACTACCGCTCGGCCAAGCTCGCGCTCTATCGCAATCAAACAGCCTCGGACCACGCCATCATCAATGCGGCCAACGGACCTGACATTGATCTCGCCGCCAAGACCATCACCTTCAGCGCCTTTGCCGGCGAAGCCGATTTTCACTACGGCGACGGCGGCAACATCTACTTTCAACAGAGTCCCGTCGCGGACCTGACGGAAACCCATCTCGCAGGGAAACACAATGCAGAGAACCTGATGGCGGCCATGGCGGTTGGTTCGGTACGGGGATTGTCGTTCGAGGGCATGCGCGAGGCAGCCAAATCCTACCAACCGCCCCGCCATCGCTGTGAACGCGTGGCTTCCAGTGCAGACGGCGTCACCGTGCTCAACGACTCCAAAGCCACCAACGTCCACGCCCTGGAGAGTTCCCTGCGCTCCCTCGAAGGACCGCTCGTGCTCATCGCCGGCGGCAAGGAAAAAGGCCTCGACTACACCAGCCTCAAACCTTGGCTGCAAGAAAAGGTAGCCCACCTCGTCACTCTGGGCGAGATCCGCCAGCCCCTGGCCGCGCTGGCCGACGGCCTCTGCCCCTGCACCCCCGCGGACTCCATCGAAGCCGCGGTCCACACCGCCTTCCTCGAAGCTCAGCCCAATCAAACCATCCTCTTTTCTCCCGGAACGTCGTCCTTCGACATGTTCAACGGCTACGAACACCGGGGAGACATTTTCTGCGCCCTAGTCAAACAACACCTAGCAAACAATGAAATCTAAAAAACAACGCGATAGCAAAATCTCGCGGGAGTTTCGCCTCCCCGCGAACGTCATGCACGAGGAGGCATGGGAGGACGACGGTCCTAACATGAAACTCGCCCGTGCCTTCATCGTCGTCCTCGTCCTCCACATCGTGGCCGTCGCCGGACTCGCCGCCTTCAATCTCTTCGACAACAGCGACTCCAAGATCGGGTCCAACACCACCCTGCCGGCCAAGCCGCAAGGGGCCGCGCTCAACAATGAAACACCACCCAACACGCCCGAAGCCAAGACAGCCGATGGCCAGGTCAACCTTCAAGGCTTGCGCGCCGTCAAAGTCGAGAGGCAGATGTCGACTGCCCTTTTCGCGCTGCAGTACGGCCTGACCGAACCGGAATTGCTCGAACTGAACAAGCAAACCCCTCTCGTCGCCGGCCCATTGCTGCCTAACGAGACCGTCTACGTGCCCGAATCCGCGGTGGCCAAGCCCGCCGTCGAGAAACTGCCCGTGGCCCCCGTCGTCGATCCCCCCGAGATCGCCGCCAACTCCGGAACCAACACTGGCAACACGCCTCCCAAACGCGATATCGTCCAGCCGCGCCCTCCCAAGCGCGAAGCATCACCCCCACCGCCCGCCAAGACGGTCAATCACACGCCAAAGAAAACCACGACTTCCAAGCCGCCCAAGAAGTCCACTTCCAGATCGGCAACCCACAAAGTCGTGCGCGGCGATAACCTCTATCGCATTTCCAAGAAATACGGTGTCTCTCAGACGGCTCTGCAGCGGGCCAACGGGATCACCGACCCGTCCAAGATCCACATTGGTCAGGTGCTGAAGATTCCCAGGTAGCCGAGCCGAGCCACGGCCTTTCCCTCGCCCAAGCCCGCCCCAAGCCCTTCTCGAACCATCCACGCATTGTTTCATCGGACCAATCTGTGAGCCGTTACCCCTCCATCATCCTCATCACCACGGTGAGCGCCCTGATCGCCCTCGGATTGGTCACGCTCTTCAGTGCGGAGCAGGTCTCGGAGTCCGCCAGCTTCGAACGGCACCTCCGATGGGTCGGTATCGGTCTCATCGGATGCTACATCCTAACAATGATTGACTACCGCCGCTGGCAGGTCTGGGCCTGGCCCGTCTTTTGGATTGCCGCCTTTCTCCTCCTCTTGTGTTTTGCCCCGGGCATCGGACGGGAGATCAATGGCGCCTCCCGTTGGATCAATGTCGGCATGCCCTTCCAGCCCTCCGAGTTGGCCAAGCTCGCCGGCATTCTCTTCCTCGCGGCCTGGTACACCAACCACGCCGACAAGGCCGGCACTCCGATCGTTGGGTTCCTCCTCCCGGGACTCTGCGTCACCATCCTCGTGGGCCTCATCGCCGCCGAGGTCGATATCGGCGCCGCCACCCTGCTCGGTGTCGTCACTGGAATCGTCATGCTCATGGCCGGTGTCCGCTATTACTGGCTCTTCCTCGGTGTCGCCGGATCCCTCGTCGCCGTGGCCGGAGCCATCGAATTCCTCCCGGAGCGAACGGCCCGTTTCGTCGCCTTTCTCGAACCGGAAAAATACGCCCAGGGGGATGCCTGGCAGCAGCTCAAATCGCTCCAGGCCCTCGGGGTCGGCGGCTGGGACGGCGTCGGCCTGGGAAACGTCATCCACCATGTGAAACGGCTCCCCTACATGGAGAGCGATTTTATCTTTCCCGTCATCGGCGGTGAATTCGGTCTTCAAGTGTCCCTCTTGGTCGTCCTCGCCTACGTCCTCATCATGGTCTCGGGGATCATCATCGCTCTCAACGCGCCGGACCGTTTCGGCATGCTGTTAGGCTCGGGCGTCGTCGGCATGATGGTCATTCAAGCCATCATCCACATCGCCGTCACCACCATGGTCATGCCCAACACAGGCCTGCCACTCCCTTTTGTCAGTCAGGGCGGCACCAATCTCATCGTCTGTTTCGCCTGTGTCGGCCTGCTCTTGAGCATCCACCGCCAAGCGTGGAGGGAACCGGAGTTCGTCGCGCCTCAATTGAAAGCGCATCTGCGGATCACCCCCCGCTTGTAAAGACGCCAGGCTACGGTAAGGGCGGCATCACATGGCAACGTCCCATTCTTCCCCAGCCAATCCGCCCAAGCGCTTTCTCATCGCCTGCGGCGGCACCGGCGGCCATCTCTTCCCCGGCATCTCCATCGCCCAGGAACTCGAGCGCCGCGGCCACCGCGTGCTCCTTCTGGTCTCCGAAAAACCCATTGATCAACGCGCTCTTCGAGCCCATCTCGATCTCGAGAGCCGCCAGATCGCCATGACCGGCATGCCGCGGCCACTCTCGTTCGCCATGTTAGGCTTCCTCTTCAAATTCTGGAAAACCTACCGCGCCTGCCGCCAAATCATCCGCGAATTCCAAGCCGACGCCGTCCTCGGAATGGGCGGGTTCACCAGCATGCCTCCCATCATGGCAGGCCACCGCATGGGGAAACCCACTTTTATCCACGAATCCAACTCCATTCCCGGCAAGGCCAACCGGCTCACCGCCAAGTACTGTTCCGCCGTTTTCGTCGGCATGGAGGTCTGCCGGCCCCATTTTCCCGGAAAAACGTGCCACCTGGTCGGCACCCCCGTGAGAGACGCTCTCCGCCTCCCGGTCGATCGCGAACAAGCCCGGATCAGCTTCGGCCTCGCCCCCGACCGCTTCACCCTTCTTATCATGGGCGGGAGCCAGGGCGCACAGGCACTCAATGACGCCGCCTGTCAGGCCCTCCCCGAGTTGGATCCCAAAACCATCCAGTTCCTCCATCTCACGGGCGAAGAGGGCGAAGCCAAGGTGCGCTCCGCCTACGAAGGCGCCTCATTCACCCACCACACCGCCGCCTTCTGCGACCGCATGG
>JANQJH010000500.1 GCA_028281705.1 Verrucomicrobiales bacterium | reverse complement strand
CTTCCGGGCAGCTTCCCCCAAATTTCCGCCTCCGATTCCCGCGTTTCCAATCCTGTCCATCCTATTTGGTTCCACAAGATACCAACCATGTTCATCGAGAAGCGCTAGCAGATCCGCCTGGCCGCGTTCTACTTGCCGGCGCAAGGTGATTGATAGAGCCGTCCGGCGCTCTTCGACGTCGGCGAGCGAGCTCGCCCAGTTGATCGCCGCATCGGCATCTTGCCCCGCTCGAGCGCGGGCGAGCGTGTGTAGCAGATTTCGGCGGTTGATTCCGCGCGGAAGTCCCTGCCAGAACTCGGCAGCACGATCGGCATCGATCGCAATCATGTCAGAAACCATGGCATGAACCGCACGGTCCCGGTCGTAGGGATTGGGAATCTCCAATGCCTGCCGCAGGGCGGCCTCAGGATCGGCTTTCGCGAGGATCCGGACCACCGCCGCAAGCGCGCGGGACCGGGACGAAGAGGGGAGCGCGAGCGCCTTGGCAAAGGCATCTTGCGGACGATCTTTAGCCATCTCTTTGAGGACGACTTCACCGATGCCTCGCATTCCAGGATAACGCTCCAACAAATCTCCTGCTTTGGCGGGATCCCGTTTGGCAATGACCGCGATCATCGCCTGAGCGGCCTCCGGATTGGTGTCTGCCACGCCTACAGCTGTCGGATAATCCCCCTCGGCCCAAGCAGCGTAGGCGACAGACTGAAGGTGGTTGTAGCCGTTAGGATCCAAACGGGCGACGAGCTCCAGAGCACCATCCGGATCAAGCTGAAGCCAGCGCTGCAACAACAACTTCCATTTGGCACCCGGCACCGGTGTCCAGTCATAGCCTCCCCATGAACGGGCGATCTCCTCCAGATCAGGCACAGGAGCCTCCGGCAAGAAGGCGACGAGCAAACGCCATTGTTCGAGACCCTCGGCAGATAGCACTTCTTCCAGAGTTGGCCGAGGCATCTTCGGCCTACCTCTCCGCACAAGGGAACCATCCGCAGGGAAGGACGCTGGTGTGGCGTTGAAAGCGCGGTTTTCGTTGGCGGTTCCGCTAGTCCACGCCGCCGGTATCGTGAATCCCGCTACAAAGGCACCGAGCAACGCCCACTTGGCCGAACTAATCGCCGCCGAAGTCATGGCGACCGGCGTATCCGCCATGGCGGCGGTTCGGTCGAGGACTTGCTCAACGAGGCCCTGGGGAGCTTCTGCCACCGCTCGGTCGCTGAGGGTCACTGCCAGGGCCGAGGCGGTGGTCTGAATGCCCCTGCGGCAAAGCGATTGCCGCATTTTGGCCAGCGCCCGCTGCACCCGCTTGCGCGAGGCTTCCTCAGTGATGCCCATCAGTTCCCCTACCCGCCTCAGTGATCGTTCTTCAAAGTAGCGCAAGAGGATGACCTGCCGGTCCTTGGCGGAAAGAGAATCCATGGCCGCCTCTAGGTGTGGCGCTAGCCTGCTCCAGGCGGCATCTCTATCGGTCGAGTTTGATACATCCATCATCATTTCGGCAGCTTTGGCTTCACGTCTCGCGCGCCGGGCTTCACCGCGCATGAGTTTGGCGGCGGTGAATCCGGTGTGGCGGTAAAGCCATCCTGACAGGATGACGTCACTCGGAAGATCCTTGGCCTTCCTCGCCAAATCACAGAACACTTGTTGAGTAACTTCTTCGGCAAGCGAGGCCCGCCGCGTTCGCCGCATCGCGGACGAATAAACGAGCCCGGCGTGTTGACGGACAATCTGTTCAAACGCCGTGTCCGAGCCGTCGTGCACATATTGCCAAAGAAGCGTGGGAGTATCCATGGGCCTTTCTCTGATATTAAACCCGCAAGAGGGCCCGGACCGGACAAGAAAGATCTTCCCTCCTCAACTTTTTAGGCAGCGGATCCGTCCCCAACCATGCCGGTCAGCCAGCCGCGGACGCCACGACCTCACGCTAGCAGGATTCCTGCCAGAACATCATGGGGTTTCGGAGATTCTGGAGGGACACGCCTGGTGGACTCTCTACGATTACTCGCCGACCGGGTTGAGAATTTTGTTAGGAATAGGGATGCTCGGATTCCATAGGGTGTCACCGTGCAACGGGTCGTGCCTTCTGTTCGCTGATGAGCAAGATCCGAACTGAGTGCCGACTCACTCACTCCCCCGTTACGTAGAAAGGGAAATTTGCTGACGATGCGTTTCCCTTTCCGTCCCTGACGAAGACAAACAGCCGATACGGGCCCTCGTCGGGTGGTGCGGTGAGTTCGACACGGCTGTTCGCCGCATCCTTCGGTATGGCGGAGGGAACTGCGATGTCTTCAGGTTCCGGATCCCCACCGCTTTGACCTCTGTAGGCATCTTTCACAACCAGCCACTCGAATCTCAGATCGTCACCATCGGCATCGGTCGCCCTGACCTCGACAGCCGCGGTCGCGCCAGCGCGGATCGCATTGCAGTACAGGGGAGACGACACCTTCTGGATTTCCGGACAGCGGTTGGCATCATCACGATTTCCGCCCCAGACATTCGCCATGGCCTCGGCGGTGGGAAGTTGCTCGCCACTCTTGAGAAACATGCTGAACCACGTCGGCGTGACCTCCTGCTTGGTTCCCCAGAAAAAGCAGTAGGAACCGACGCAGCCACGGTCTCTCCAGCTTCCTATCCTCTCGTAGAGGGTTCTGTAGCGGGCCGCCTTGACCTTGAACTCGGGCTCGAGCGGGACTCCCCAGTCCGTATGCCAGCACTGCCAGTAGCCATCGGCACCGAACTCGGTGATCAGAAACGGCTTCTTCCATCCGGCGGCACGCAAGTCCTTGTCGACGGAATCAGCGGTCGCGTAGGCATTGATCCCAAGCGCATCGATTGACGAAAAGAAGGTCACGGCTGCTTTCAGGCGCTCGTGCTCGTGGCCCGCGATCGCCGTCATCACCGGGTGTTTCCCGTCGATGCGTTTGATAGCTCCTGCAAGATGGTTCACTTCCCTCAGGATCCTCTCTGGGTAAGTGTCCCATTCCATTTCGTTCCCCAGCCCCCACATCAGCAAGGCGGGATGGTCTTTGTAGCGGGCCACGACTTCAGCCACGTGCCGTCGTTGCCTCGCGATGTCGTCCGGATCGCGGTAGTCGAACCCGTGGCGCTCGTGACCGAGCCAGATTCCCAAGGTTACGGAGATTCCCATCTCGTAGGCCTTGTCGAGGAACTTGACGCGCCTCTCCTCGGACTCGTGCAGTTGGGAATCGGCCCAGACGCGAAGCGAGTTTGCCCCTGCCCGCTTCAGAACGACAAGATCCTGGCCGAAGCCCCCCGCACCCTTGATGTAATACGGTCGGCCATCAACTTGCAGTTCATGACGACCTTCATCCGTGGTCGAAAAGCCGACGTGCCGTGACTCTGCCAGACAGGAGCAGCTCGCCAGCAGGAGAGAGACGGCGACGTGCGAGCAGAGGCGCGATCCCACGGTGCGGAATCGGGTTTTCCCACATGTCTTGCCATTCGATGTCATAATCTCAAAGACGCAACCGCTGCACCATACTACGGCGATCGTCCAATCGTCGAGCATCTGCAGACGAGATTTGCTCAAGTCCACATTTTCTCCTGGGAGAATCGTACCAACGAGCTCGCCGCGAGCTCGGCGAAGTCCTTGACGCACACTTCCCTCCAACGTGTGCATCCACCGCGCAAACCACTGCAACGAACACAAGAGAATCAGGCAACCGGCGAACAAACCGAAGGGTTCACGGGGGAAACTCCGCTAGGTTTAGCTTGTGTTCCGCGTGCCGCTCAATCATTTTAAGATACATGGCGTTTACGTTGCTTGCACCTGAGCGCAAACGGCAAGACCCAGGGTGGTTGATCTATGCGGACTTCTTGGGTTCCAGC
>JANQJH010000457.1 GCA_028281705.1 Verrucomicrobiales bacterium | reverse complement strand
AAGCTTCATCGGTCCGCGGTGCTTGAACTCGATGCCCTGGCTCTCGTGGAAACCCTCTGTATTGGAGCTCACGGGTGTGAACGCGCTCAGCTGGGTCCGGAGGACCGCGTCCTCGTGGTCGGCGCAGGCCCCATTGGCCTGAGCGCCTATCAGTTCGCCCGCCTGGAGTGCCCCAACGTCGTTCTAGCGGACATCTCAGAGGCTCGGTTGGACTTTTCCCGGCGGCAGCTCGGGGTCGAGAAAACGCTCAGGTTGGACACGGCACGAGCAGGGGAACAAATCGAAGCCGCTCTGGAAGGCCGGCCCAGCGTGATCATGGATGCCACGGGACACACCGGCTCCATGGAACAGGCGTTTCCGGTGGCTGGTCACGGCGCCCGCATCGTCTTTTTGGGAATCGTGCAGGGAAATGTGTCCTTCAGTGATCCCGATTTTCATCGCAAAGAACTCACCCTCCTGGCAAGTCGCAATGCGCCGGCCTCGACCTTTCACCACGTCATCGAGCAGTTGGAAACCGGCCGGGTGGACACGCGGCCGTGGATCACGCACCGCCTGCCGCTGGAGGAGGTCCCGGACGGACTGCCTCCGTTGGAAGGATCCCCAGGTCTTCTCAAGGCCATGGTGGCAATTCCCTGAACTCGTTTCTCCCAACGATCCCACGCAAAAGCGGGGCAAGCTTTCGCCTACCCCGCTCTTCAACGCACCAGAGAAAACAGGCAGTTATGGTATGATCAATTGCTGCCCAGGATGAATCGTCGTGGATTGGAGCCCATTCTGTTGAATGATCTCCTGCATCGTGACCCCATGGGTCTTGCCGATGCGGTAAAGATTGTCGCCTTTCTTGACGGTGTAGGTTCGAGCACTCGCGGTGCCACCCCCGCCATAGCTGGGAGGGGGAGTCGGACTTCCATAAGGCGTATTGTAACCGCCGCCATCCCCGGGAATGGAAACCACATCCCCGGACTCTGACGCCTGGTCCGTGGCGTAGGGATTTCCATAACCGCCTCCGTCACCATAACCGCTCGGGGTCCCATAAGGTGAGGCCTCGCTGTAGGGATCCGTCCCATAACCTCCACCTTGGTCATAATAATCATTATGACTGCAACCGCTCAACCCCAAGGCTACGAGAGATGCGAGGGTGATTGCTTGGCCAAGGTTCATATTTAAGGGATCTTAACGAAATGGGTGACGAAACGCAAGCTTTTTGATCTGGAAGCGAATCTGGAAAATTTTTTTCCGGCTTTCGTGCCCCTCCAGCCGCTTCCTTACCCACATTACCGTGTGGACGAGATGATCCTCGGCTCATCGTCGGGAGTCGGTGGCACAGGCGGGAGCAGGGCCAGGGTGTCTCGCTCATCGCCGAACGTCGGCTCGGACTCCTCAAACTTGTGATCGCGGTGCATCTGGTGTTCGAGGATGAGCATTTTCTGCCAGATCTTCCGCGAAAGGCCCGTGGTCAGACTCTCGATCTCGTTCACGGCGGCGATGACGACAGCGTCGTTCACCGCTTGGATGTAGACGGCTGCGATCTTCCCACAGAGGGAGAGCATCTCGCTGCAGTAGTCGAGATAGCGGCTCAACTCGAACGGGGTCATCGGCTGGCCCCGTGACATGGTGGCCATCCGGCCCCCGGTGACGACATAGACCGGATCCTTGGTCAGTTGATGCATGTCGATGATGTGGGCAATCGATCGCAGTTCGTGAATCGCCTCGAGGGCCCGGCGTCGCTTGATACGCGCCTCCAGGGTTGCGAGAAAGAAAATCGCCGCACCGATGAGGACGACGTCGTTGATGCCGGCTTCCAACACTTGAATGAATTCCACCGGGCCGGAAACGGCGATGCCGGCGCTGTCATTCCATGAGGCGATCATGACAACCGTTCCCAAGACGATCCCAATCACCACAATGGCAGAAAAAATACGAAGGCCGATGAGAGGATTGCGAAACTCTTTGGCCCGTTCATGGGCCAGACGGCTAACCACTACCAGGTCTTCGCAAAGCCGGCGTAGACTAGCGTCAGGAAACCGGCGAGCCAGTCGCTGCTCTAACTTTTCAACCGTCTCAATGATCAGATCCGTCTGCAGCTGCTTGTATTCTTTTTTCCTCTGCATCGGGATCCGTTTTAATCGATCTCAGGACAATTGACGTTTACAATCCACGCCGGGAATTATCATGCGATCGGGCCTCAACGAGAGCTGGCGGTGAGTTTGACCTTCATTTTGCGGGTTTTCCCCCGGTAGCGCTGGACCTCGAGTTCGACGGTGTCGCCCACGGAGTAGGTGTCGAGGACGCGAAAAAGGCCGTTTTGATCAGAGACTTCCTTGCCCTCGATCTCTGTGATGATGTCACCTAACACGATCCTTCCATAGCGGTCGTATCCAATTCCAGCCATGCCGGCCTCGGCCGCGCCCGTGCCTTCTTGCACACGGGCAACCACCACCCCGGCGATATCCCATCTCCGGACCAGGGCATCCTGCACCAACTCGATCCCGAGAACCGGTTTGATGGCCCGGCCGTACTGGATCAATTGTGGAACAATGCGATTGACGGTATCGACCGGAACGGCAAACCCAATCCCCGCATAGGCGCCGGACGGGCTGTAGATGGCGGTATTGACCCCGATCAAACGTCCCTCGCTGTCGAGCAGGGGGCCGCCCGAGTTTCCCGGGTTGATCGCGGCATCGGTTTGGATGACCCCTTGAATGGGGCGGCGATTGACCGATTCGATTTCCCGGCCCAAACCGCTGATGACACCGGTGGTCAAGGTTTGGTCGAGGCCGAAGGGATTGCCGATGGCAAAGACGCTTTGACCCACCTGGAGATCGTTCGAGGTCCCGATGCGGAGCCCGCGCAAAATGTTCTTCGGCGCATCGATCTTGAGGACGGCGAGGTCTTTGTCCGGCTCGGCGCCGACGACCTTGGCGTTCCACACGGACTGATCCGACAAGGTGACCTGGGCCTCCGTACTCCCCTGGATGACATGGAAATTGGTCACCACATGACCCTGAGCATTCCAGATGAAGCCCGTGCCCGTCCCGCGGGGGATCTTCTGCAGATCAAAGGTGAAAAAATCGCGCCGCACCCGTTGTACTGCCAAACTCGTGATGTAGACGACCGAGGGAGAGGCCTCCTGAAACAGTGTAATGGTGCTCTTCTCGTCTTCCGCAAGATCGCCTCGCGGGGTCACCTCGCGCACCCGATGGCTCGCCTGCCGTTCCTGCCACCAGTCTTTGGCCAGCATGAGCCCGAGGATGAGACAGAGGATGGCGAGCCAGCCATTGGCGGCGTTTCGCGGTTGTGGTCGGTGGTCGGCGTAGCTCATTCCTCCCAAGCAAAGAGCTGAAAGAGGGTGAGGCAAGTATTTCTGCGGGTGGCGTCACGATGTGGTCGTTGATGGCTGGGCCTCCCTTTCGTCGTGGGATTCAATCCAGCCGCGAAACCGGGTGTAGAGGTATCCCACTCCGAGAAGCACGCAGCCGACGACGGCAAATGCAATGATGCGGTAGAAGGTGTCCTGCACATCCACGGCGAACATGCGCCCCAGACAGGCGAGCAGCCCGAGGAGGCCGACCATGCGATAGGCGCGGATGCCGCCGGCGAGCCCGCCGAGGAAGAGAGCTACACTAACGATGCCCCAGCACGCGGTGGCCACTTCGGTCAGGCCAAGCGCCGGCATCAACAGAGCCGCTTGGGAAATGAGAAGCGCCGCCGCGGCGTGTCCCCAGGAGCGGGCGGGATCCTGCCAGCATCGCAGGCGGCTCGGAGCCGTCTTCAAGAGCCAACCCTGGATGGCGAGGAAAAGACTGGTCGTCACGATCCAGAGAAAACCGAAAGTCTCATGCCCCTCGAGGTTTGTTAGAAAAGCGAGACTGAGGACGACGGAGAACCCGCCCATGACCATCGCCGCCGCGGGTGTGCCCGCCTCCCGGCGCCGGTGCCAGGCCACGGCATAACCCAGGCCGATGGCGGCCAAGGCGGCGAATTCCGCGCCACCCTCCAGTGTCCGCCACGCCGCCCATCCCAAGCCCGTCGCACTGACCCAGATGCCAATTGTGGCCTCGAAACCCTTTCTCTGCATCCGCCACGAAAGGGCGAGAAGACCGGCGCCGAGCCAGTAGGCGAGCATGGCGGCGAGTGTCATTTCCGGTGGATAGGGCATGCGCAACTCTGATAGAATGACCAGTGTGGCCGGTAACCAGGCAACCCACTTCAAGGCAGGGAAGGGCAGACGACGGGAGATGACGAGTGTCGCCAGGGTCGCGGCGCCGATGACAAGCCAATGCCAGGGTCCATCGAGGTGTCTGCCAGTGCCCTGAAAGAAAACGGCAAGGCTGGCCCCGTGAATGAGGGCGTCGAGGCAGATCCATCTCCGTTTTTGCGTGGCGTCCTTGACGCTTTGGTGAATTCGCCAGGCTGCCGCGCCGAGGGCGATCATCAAGGCAAGGCCGAGGCCCATATCCTCCACCAACGGCCAGGCGTCCCAGCCTTGGGGAAAAAGATAGGACCCGATACCCAGGAGGGCGGGCCCCGCGATGGCCGCGGATACCAGGCGATCACGTGTGACCCTCATCAGAAGAGCGAGAATCCCCGTGCTCGCCAGGAGGATCCAGGGCGCGAGAAGCGGGTCGCTTGTTAGAGAAATGAATCCCCCCTGGACGAGGCCGACGCCGCCAAGAAGGGCGCCATGATAGGCGTTTTGCGTTCCCGGAAAGCGGCGACTCCCGGTGATGCACCACAGGGACGCGAGGACAACCGTAGCCGAGGAGACGAGACCGCCGCCCGGCCAAAACGAGCGTGCCTGCCACGCGAGGACGCAGCCGGACACCAGCACGCTGCCGGTCCAGAGGGTCGTCAGAACGCGTATCACGCGACTCGCGGCGGCCGGACGGAGTTTTCCCTGAAGCGTGATGGCGTGTTCTGCCAGAACAAACCCCGCCACCCCTAACATCACGCCCACGGCGACTTGCGGCCACCATGTGCTCACAGGAAGGTCGATGGCCCACAGGCGAAGATGACCCGCGAGGAGGATCGCGCCGCCGCTCAAGAGGGGTACGATGGACTGTCGCCACCATCCCAGTACGGTCATGGAGCCAATGAGGCCGACGGCGACGAAGAGTGGGGCCAATTGATCCGCCGGACTCAAGAGCGTCAGAATGAACCCGATGCCCGTGAGGACGGCCATGACGACGCCGCACTCCCGTTCCAGTCCGCGAGCTTCATTTTGACTGGCGCGAGACCACCAGCGCTGGTGAAAGAGGGTCGCCGTCAGCGTCGCCGCGAAAAGGTAAACCCAGGCCACGATTCGCCGGGGATCTCCCAGTATGAAAGGCTCCCGCAACCACGATGCCGCGTCGCGAGCGTAAATGACAAAGGAGACTCCCCACAGGGCGACGAAACCGAGAGCCAGCCAGCGGCGGTGTGCGCTTTCCCGCTGCCGCATCGTCCAGAGGATGCCAAACCCTTGAGCGGCCAAGCTGAGCCAGAGCGTGGGTCCCTCGAACTCGGCGGCCAGGTAGAGTGTCAGGAAGGTGGAAGCCTTGAGAAACCACGTGGGAAAGAGAACCGGGAGGAATTGTCCTCGCCAACTGAGCCAGGCCTGCACTCCGAAGGCGACAAACAGTGTGAGATAGACGAGGTGCAACTGGCCGGGGGAGATCAACCAAGCGGCGGCCACGAGGACCAGTGCCGCCAGCGTGCCCTGACCGAGCGCGAGGCGTTTCGTCCAAAGTGTGGGGGTCTCCGAGCGCCCCTGGCGCCAGAGAGCGAAGGAGAAGCCGGTCATCAAGGTGATCGTCGCGGCTAACAAATGAAGTAGGGTAAGCGAGTCTTGGTGTGTCAGAGAAAAGAGGAGAAGCCCCCCGTAGCTTCCCCCGATGGAGGTCGTGATGGGGAGGCGCCACCCGCGCAAGGGATGGAGCAGGCTGCCGATAAGGCCTAACAACACCAGGCCGGCGAGCGTCATCATGGGGAGGCCGTGTTGCGCTGCAAAGGCGCAACTCACATAGCCAAGGAAAATGGCCGTGGCCGCGAGACCGGAGTCTCGTTTGCGATCGCTCCAGAGAAGCATGATGGTGAGTGCTATGAGTTGGAAAAGAGCTCCCAGCCAAGCTTGAGTGGTCACTTGGACGGCGGCCACCCCATGGGCAGCATAGGCGGTGAAGTAGAGCATGGCGAGTCCTCCGATACTCACTAGATCACCAAAACGTCCCCAGCGTTTTTCCAACCACCAGCCGAGGGAGAAGACGCCGGCGGAGATACCGAGAAGTTCAACAAATCGGATCCAGGGCGAGGTCATTCGATTCACATAGACGCCGAGGAAGACCACGGCGATGACCCCGATGAGGATGCCGATGCGCGTCGTCCACCACGCCGCTAAACCGATCTCACCGCTCGTTTCCTGTTCCGGCGGCCAGAGATGGAGGCGCCGCAGCCAGGATTTCCAGTGGATCTCCTTTGGGGCCGCCGATTCGCTTGGTGGCGCGTGGATGACGGGCGCTTCTTCGAGGATGGGAATCTCCGGCTCCGGCGCCTGGTCACGCCGGCCTTGGGATACCGGCGTCACGAGAGGTGGCGGGCCCTCCTGGGCCAGGGGCGGAGGACTGACGGTAGAAACGGGTTCTTCCCGTTTTTTCGGAACGGGTTCGGCCATCGTCGCCTTTGGCTCCGGCGTCTCCAGCGTTACCAGGCGTCTTTCGACGACCGACAAGGCCTGTCTGAGATCTCGAGTTTCCCTCTTGTGGGTCTGAACGAGTGCGATCGCGATGATGCCAAGGACCGGTCCAGCGAGAACGGCGAGGAGGACGAGGAGAACCAGGGATTCCATCCCACCAGCCTAGAAGCAGTGGCGAAGAACGCTTATTGATTGGCTGCGAGTGTGAATCGATGGGATCGATGGATGCCTTTCCCCACTATCCCGTTGAGTTTCGTCAGGATCCATGGAAGCTCTGAGGCGTGTCGATGCCCTACCCCACCAGCGAAGCGACAGCGCAGCTCAGCCGGGCCGATGGCAAATTGGCCGGCGTCATCCGCCGGATGGGACCTTGCACTTTGAGCCTGAAGGGCATGGGGAACCCCTTCGATACCCTGACGAAATCCATCATCTACCAGCAGCTTTCCGGCAAGGCGGCGGGTACCATCCACGGACGCGTGAAGGCGCTCTTTCCCCGGAAGCGTGTTAACCCGTCTCGCCTTCTCGAGATGTCCGATGACGTCTTGCGCGGCGCCGGTCTCTCGCGCAACAAGCTGGCCGCGCTCCGGGATCTCTCGGAGAAGACGCTCGACGGCACGCTGCCCACCTTGGCCAAGTTGAAGCGCATGGAGGATCAAGAGATCATCGAACGCCTCGTCCAAGTGCGGGGCATTGGCCAATGGACGGTGGAGATGCTCCTCATCTTCCGTCTTGGCCGCCCGGACGTCATGCCCGCCACCGACCTTGGAATCCGCAAGGGGTTCATGATACTCGAAGGCATGGAGGCCATGCCGGCGCCGAAGGCGCTGTTGGCGCGGACAGAACATTGGCGCCCCTGGAGGAGTGTCGCCAGTTGGTATCTCTACCGGCTCGTCGATGAGGAGGCCAACGGCTGACGCGTTCAGGCGCAGATGGAAAATCGCACCTTGCACCTCACCATCGCGGAGAAGGATCTCGCGGCCCTGCAGACGGAACGCAAACTGGCGCTTGGAGCCGGAGATTGATCGGTATGAAGAACCGTGGCCCTCGGTGATGGGACGCCCCTGTTGGCCAACCATGTTGCCGAGCGCCCGTCGAGCTCCTGCCTGACCACATCTCTTGAAGGTGGCGAAAAAGATGAATGATAGGAGGGACTATGTAACGAATTCGTTACATTGGATCGGTTAGAACTCAAGCGATGACTTTTGGAGAGCAATGCGCGCATAGCGGACCCTGGCAGCCGTGAGAGAATGTTCGAAACGACGAGCATGAAGACACTAAAGAGCATTGTTGCGGGCATGGATTCCTCCCCCGCTAGTGACCGGGCATTGAGTGAAGCCCAACGAATCGCGAAGACAAACGGGTCCGAGCTTACCGCAGTGAGTGTGCTAGAACACGGTGTGGTCGAGCGACTGAACTTCGACGATGCCATGACTCGAAGTAAGGTCACCTCAGAGGCGGAGGCTCGGATGGAGCAACATGGGGAAGGCGTCTTGTCCCACGAGCATCCAGTGAAATTTGAATTCGCCATTGGAGACCCATTCACGGAGGTGCAAAAAGCGGTGGCCGATCATCATGCCGAGCTTCTGGTGCTGGGATCGGGGCATGATTCGGGTCACATCGGTGCAGTGGCATCGAAGTGCGTTCGCCACGCACGCTGTGACGTGCTCTTGGTGCGCGAAAATCAGAGGAGTGCGTTCCGCAAAATCGTGGTTTGTGTCGACTTCTCGTCGCTCTCAAAAGAGGCCGTTGAGACAGGCTATCGGTTGGCGAAACAAGAGGGCGCCGTGCTCGAACTTGTGCACGTCTTTCCTCCGATCGAGAAAATGATGGCGCGTCATTATTTCATTCCCGTTTCTTCCGATTTGGTATCGGAGAATGACGACATCGCCGTTGAACGAGTGCGCCAAGACCTCGAACGGTTGACCGAGTCATTGGACGATGATGGTATTGATTGTTCAGTCGTAATCCTTCGTGAAGTCGATCACAAGCGCGCCATCATCGACTATCTGAACTCGTGCGGAGCGGATTTGGTAGTGATGGGAAAGCATGGCAGGACCAATCTTCGTGAAATGCTGCTCGGAACCACAGCGGAGAGAGTGGTCAATCACGCTCAGTGTTCGGTATTGCTGGTGAACCCTGCCCGCTGAATTGAATCGTGTGCCCTCATCGCCGACCTGGCGACAACGATAGACATCCGCCATCGCCGGGGAAGCCGCTACCGAAGCTTGGACTGACCTTGGCTCGTGACCGATCCGGCTTGCCATCGTGACTGCAGCTATCCGCGCTAGCCGAAGATCCAGTTGATTCGGGGGCGCTCACCGCTTATGGCTCGGCATGTTTCGTCTCCTCAGCGGTCTTCTCCTCGCTTCTAATTCCGTCCTTCTCCTTCAGGCGCAGAATCCCAAGGAGTCGGAAGAAAAGGCGCCGGATCCCTACGCCAAGTCGGGAAATAGCGTGCCCGAGATCGTGCCGCTGAGCGCTGAACGGGAGGCGGAGATTCTTCAAGACGTCAAGGTGGTGGAAAGCTTTGAGGTCACGGTGTTTGCCGCGCCACCGGCGGTCAACTACCCGGTGTTCGTCGCGGCGGCGCCGGATGGGACGCTCTATGTCTCGAGTGACGGCAACGGTTCTCTCGGCCGGGATCCCGAGCGGGGACGCGTCATTCGGCTGCGTGATCTCGATGGCGATGGCCGGGCGGACGAGACCAAGGTGTTCTGTGAGATCGATTCGCCGCGCGGCCTCGTCTGGGACCATGATCGGCTCTACCTCGTACATCCTCCCCATCTCAGCGTGTTCATCGACCGCGATGGCGATGGTGTCTCGGATGAACAGCAGGTTCTGGTTCGGGACATTGCCTTTGGTTTCGCCGATCGGCCGGCGGATCACACGACGAACGGATTGACGCTTGGCGTCGATGGCTGGCTCTACATCGCGGGCGGCGATTTTGGTTTTGTCAAGGCCGTGGGGACGGATGGGCGAACGGTGCAACATCGGGGTGGGGGCGTCATTCGCGTGCGTCCGGATGGAAGCGGACTCGAAGTCCTAACCACGGGCACGCGAAACATTCTCGAGGTCGCGGTAAGCCCGTTGATGGACATGTTCACTCGGGATAATACGAACGATGGCGGCGGCTGGAACGTGCGCTTTCACCATCTCATCCCGCTGGCGGATCACGGTTACCCGCGGCTCTATAAGAACTTTGCCGAGGAATGCATCGCTCCACTGGCGGACTACGGTGGCGGATCCGGATGCGGGGCGGTCTACATTGACGAGCCGGGATTTGGAAAGTGGAAGAACGCCCCCTTCACGGCGGACTGGGGGACCAACGCCCTCTATCATCATGCGCTCACGCCCCGCGGGGCGACCTTCGAGGAAACCCGTGCTCCAGAAGCCTTTATCCGCATGACACGTCCCACCGATGCCGATGTGGATGCCATGAGCCGCGTCTACGCCGCCAGTTGGAAAGGAGCGACGTTTCGCTGGGAAGGCCCTGAGGTGGGCTACATTGTTTGTGTCAGACCGGAAGGATTCGCCCCCGCGCCCTTGCCTAACTACGGTGGACTGGCCGACGCCGAATTGATCGAGATGTTGTCACTCGAGAGCAACCCGAGCCATCGGCGCCGCCTCGAGGCCCTGCGGGAACTCGAGCGTCGAGGTAAGCCCGCCTACGAGGACGTCTACGCGACGCAATACGCCAACGCGCGCACCCCGGAACGAAATCAGTTAGACGCCTTTTACGGTACGACGAAGACTCCGACGGCCGGCGGTGTGCAAGCTCTTCTGAAGGGGGCGAACGCCGATGGGGTGACGCAGCACATGGCAATTCGGGCACTGGGGAGGCTGGGGGCCGCGAAAGAGATCTTTCAGCGGCTGGATGCGAATCCGGGCGAGGTCAAGGGGCTCTTGCGTGCTCTGGCAATGATCCACACGCGGGAAGTGGTTTCGGGCTTGATCGATCGACTGGAATCTGCGACGGATTCCCGGTTGCGGCGCGGGCTCCTGGCCGCGCTCTGCCGATTGCATTTTCACGAGGGGGAGTGGACGGGGAACTCCTGGGGGACGCGGCCGGACACTCGCGGTCCCTACTATCAGCCGGAGCCGTGGAGCGAAACGCCGCGTATCGCTGAGGCGCTCAAGGTCCGCCTGGCGGAAGCATCGGCCGGCGAAGCTTCGTTTCTCGTGAAGGAGATGGCGCGCAACCGGATCCAGTCAAATGAGGCCTTGCAGCGCATGCTGGCCCTGGCAAAGGAAGACGAAAAAGTGATCCCGGAGGCCGTGGCGCATCTCGCGGCCTCGGATTCCATCCCTCAGGATGCGGTGAGCTTGCTCGTGAAGGTGATTCGAGAGGATGCGGAAGCGATCGATTTGGAAGTGGTTTCTCAGGCCGTGGTGGCGCTTGCGAAAACGGATAGTGCCGAAGGATTTCAGGCGACGCTCACCGCCTTGCCCCGGTTGTGGCGGCGGATGGAGATGTTGGAGGAGGCCGTCGCGGCGGCGAAGGCGCTGGAGGATCCGGCGAAGGCCAAGCACGAGAGCAAGAACGCCCGGGAACGGCATCAGGCGTCCCAGAAGCATCTTGTGGCGGCGGTTCGCGCCTTTGTCGGTTCGGAAAAACTGGAGAACCATCACCTCTATCTCGAAGAGAAGGCGGCCGAGGTGGATACGGCGGAGGCCCTCTGGGCCGACTCAGCCTTGATCAAGCTGAGCGGGCGCAAGAAGGGTAGTCCCGAGGCTCGAGAACTCTCGGGCAAGGCGTTGGAAGCCGGCTGGAAAGACCCGAAACGCCGCCTGCAGATCATCAACGCGGCCAGCGCCATCCGCGAGCGGTCTTACGGGCCCAAGATTCTCGCCGCCTTCGACGACTCGGATGCCGAGGTGCGGAAGGCGGCTCGAAGGGCGGCCAAGAAACTGGGGTTGAAGCGAACGAAAGACGAGACGCCGAAAGTGGGTTCCCTCAAGCCCGAGGAAGCGGTGGCGGCTGTCCTCGAGCACCGTGGCGATGTGGCTCTGGGAGAGCAGGTCTTCACTCGCGCCACTTGCCATGCCTGCCACACGGTGCGCATGGATGAAGAGCAAAGAGGTCCCTACCTGGGGAACATCGCACAGACCTACAAGCGTCCGGAGCTGGCTCAGAACATCATTGAGCCTAACAAGACGATTGCGCAGGGATTCACCTCGGAACTCTTCACCCTCGACGATGGCACGCAGCATCTGGGTTTCATCACACTGGAAGGGGCTGAAGAAGTGAAATTTCGCAACGTGCTGGCGGAAGAATTCACCGTGAAAACGGCCGCCATCAAAGAGCGGCAGAAGTTGCCGCAGTCACTCATGCCTCCCGGACTGTTGACCACCTTCACTGTGCACGAATTCGCCAGCCTGCTCGATTATCTCGAGGCTTTGGTGGACGACGGTGAGAAAAAGTGAAGGGTCACGCGAGATCCTTCTTCACATTCCCGTAACGGTGGGTCGTTTGCGAGATCGACTGCTCCCGGAAATAGTGGCGAAGCTCGAGGCGGCCGTTGGCCAGCACGGGCTCGCTGATGAGGGTGGCGTTGGTCGCCGCGGCCCCCTCCCAGAGGGCCGGCGCCGGAGTTCCGAGATGGCGTACGGATGGCCATGAAAGACCGGCCAAACGCGCCGTGAATTCGGCATCGCTTTCCCTGGTGGCGTTGAGCGAGATCGCCTCAAGCGTGAACTTGCCGGGGGTCCACTGAGGGGAAAGACTCACGGTGAAGGAAACGGTAGCGATACGGCAGGCGAGGATGGCCTGCAGCAACGCATGGAGTGGGGCATCAGGCGCCACCCGGATGATGACCGAGGGGCGCGGCCGATAGCGAAAGTGATTGGATTCGCCCAGAAGAGGAATAGGTTCGTGGGCCTGGGAGAATTCGCGTTTCCACCAGTAGCTGTAGCTTCGGGCGCTGGCCTCGAGAAGAGCTTGAGATTCCGCGGTCTCGGCGACTTGCAGGAGATCGGCGACATCCACTTCAAGGTTCGACTGAAGCTGCGGAGATCGATTCTCATGCCAGTGGCAGAAATTCGCCACGTAGTTAGGTCCGCCCGCCTTGGCGCCGGGGCCCACCACGGAGTCCTTCCATCCGCCAAAGGGCTGTCTCTGCACGATGGCGCCCGTGGTGCTGCGGTTGATGTAGGCGTTGCCCACGTCGACGGCGTCCATCCAGTGGGCGATCTCCTCGTGGTCCAAGCTGTGGATCCCACCGGTCAATCCGTAGGCAGTGGCATTCTGGATGGCGAGGGCTTCTTCCAAATCGCGGACTTCGATCAGGCCTAACACAGGACCGAAGCACTCGGTTCGATGAAACCAGCTGTCCCGGCGCACGCCCATCTTGATGCCGGGGGACCACAGTGTGCCGGCCTCGTCACAGGAACGCGGTTCCAGGAGCCAGGACTCTCCCGCGTCGAGCGTTGTCAGCGCGCGGTGCAGTTCGGGACTCGGGGGGCGGATGAGGGGCGTGACGGCGCTTGCGGGATCGGTCGCGAGGCCCACATGAAGACTCTCGGTGGCGTCTTTCAGCCGGCGGAGAAAGTGAGGGTTGTGATAGACTTCGGACTCAACCAGAGCGAGGCTGGTGGCAGAGCATTTCTGCCCCGCATGACCAAAGGCACCTCGGACCAGATCCTTGATCGCGAGATCGAGGTCGGCGGCGGCGGTGATGACGAGGCTATTCTTGCCGCTGGTTTCGGCGAAGAGGCGGAGATCAGGTTTCCATCCGCGGAACCGGCGCGCCGTGTCCATGGCGCCGGTGAGGATGACCGCGGCGACGCGCTCATCCGTGAGGAGTTGTTGGCCCAGCTGATTGTCAGGGAGGGGGAGGAACTGCAGGATTTCGCGGGGCACTCCGGCCGTCCAGAGATGTTCGGCCAAGAGGCGGCTGAGATGCGGGGTTTCCGGGGCTGGTTTGAGGATCACCGCGTTGCCGGCCATGAGGGCGGCGAGGCAACCGCCCGCGGGGATGGCGTAAGGAAAGTTCCAGGGTGGCGTGACGACGACGACGCCAAGGGCGCGCGCGCGGGTGCCGTCGAACCAGGCTTCATCGTGATCGAAGGCCCGGGCGTAGTAGTTAGCGAAGTCAACAGCTTCGGAGACTTCGGTATCGGCCTCGCCAATGGCTTTGCTCGCTTCCAGCATCATGGTATGGATGATCTCTCCGCGCTGTCGGGCGATGACAGCGGCGCAGCGGCGAAGCACCTCAGACCGTCCCGAAACGCCTCGCGCCTCCCAGCCGGACTGAGCCTCGACCGCCGTGCGTAAAGCCTCGTCAATCTTGGCGTCGTCTTCCACCGGCGTCATACGAGGCAACGGATCCTCGGCGTCACCGCGCCGAAAGATGGCTTCGGACCACTGGCGATTGGCAAGCAGGGAAAAATCGGTGTCCGGTTCATTGTCGAATCTGGCACCGGCTGGTTCCATTTGGCGATGTTCAGTGAGACGATTCTGCCGGCGTCGCGGTCCCGTGGCGAGCTTGGCGGAGGACGCGTCTTCGCAGGCTTGGAGAAAGCGATCGCGCTGGTCGATCCAGGCGGGACTGCCTTCTTCCATGGCAAAAAGATGGCAGAGAAAGTTCTTCGGCGCGGTGTTTTCGTCGAGTCGCCGCACCAGATAGGAGATGGCGTTCTCAAACTGCGCCGTCTCCACCACGGGGGTGTAGAGGAGGAGGCTGCCACAGCGGTCTTCGACGGTGCGGGCGTGGGCGTTGGCCATGCCCTTGAGCATTTCGAATTCCAGGCGCGGACCCGCATCGTGCTCTTCGCGTAGCAGCGCGGCATAGGCGATATCAAAAAGGTTGTGGCTCGCGACCCCGATCTTGACAGCGGCGAGATTCTCCGGTTGGCAGGCGAAATGCAGCATGCGCTTGAAATTGGCGTCGACCTCGCCCTTGCTCTCGTAAGGCGCTTGAGGCCAGCCTGACAAAGACGCCTCGACGCGCTCCATCGCGAGATTGGCACCTTTGACCAGACGGATTTTGATCCCCGCGCCGGTCCGCCGGTGCCGGTCGACGGCCCACTGGGTGAGTTCTTTTTGGACTTCGTAGGAGTCGGGCAGGTAAGCCTGCAAAACGATGCCGGCCTCCAACTCTTCGAATTCTTCCTGGTCTAACACGGAGCGAAACGCGTCCACTGTCAGATGGAGATCCCGATACTCTTCCATGTCGAGATTGACGAACTTGGGCTCGGCACTGCCGGTAGTGATGGCGGTTCGATAGAGTGCGCGGAGGCGTTGCTCGATTGTGCGGAGCGAACGTTCATAGTCTGGGAGATGGATCTGGCTAAAGATCGATGAAATCTTGACCGAGACTTGCCGGATGGATGGATCCGCCAGGGCGGAGAGCGTGGCCTCAAGGCGCCGCTGGGCCTCCTCTTCGCCGAGCACGGCCTCACCCAAGAGATTGACAATGGTGCGAGCGTCCCGCTCGAGATGGGCTTCGAGGTCGAGATGCCGCGTTTCTTCGCCGGGAATCGAGAGGATCACCTGTTGGCTCTCCCGGCGCACTTGCCGATTGACCGCGGGCATGACCAATCCGGGAAAAAGATGCGAGGCCCACAACGCGGTATGCATGAGGATGCGTTCCCAGGCAGAGAAATAGTTCGGACAGCCGTGACGCTGTAAGAGAAGCCGGAAACACCGCGCGGCGCGCCTGGGCGAGCTGATCCGCAGAACTTGATCGGCCAGGGCGATGGTGAAGGCCTTGCCGTGCGGGTCCTCCATCATCCGCGCCATTTTTCGATTCTGACGCGATTCTCCCAAGGATTGCCCTCGACCGGCTTGCCCCAGAAGATCCGCCGCGAGCGAGACTGCCCGCGCGGCAAGATCAGCCGGCTCGTTTTGCTGCCTCAGCGGTTTGGGTGAGAGGGTCGGTTCCATGGGCATGCGCCAAGAAAGAATGTCTTTGGCGGCAAAGCAACCCCGGTCGACTCGGCTCAAACCAGTATCTGTGTGCGCGAGGCAAATTCAACGTTCGGATCCACAGAAATGTGAATTTTGTGTCATCTAAAGTGATTCATTTGCTTGGCGCATTTGTTGGAGGCAAGCATGGTTGTGCTTGCCTCCCAGAACCACATTCTGTTGGTCGAGGCCGTTGGCTAGGCCAAAGGAATCGAAACGAAATCTCCGGTCCTCAGTCCTTCGATTCTGGTACATCAAAACGCGTGGCCAGCGAATCGTAGGTGTGGTTGACAAAGGGTGAGTGCCACACATCATCTCCCAGCGTTTTCTTGAGGGCTCGGGTTCCGCGCTCGATCAAGAGCGAGCTGTAGTGCACCGCCGCAGAAACCGTCGTCGGTGATCCCTGGTGAAGAAAATGGGCATCGTGTTCCAGCGAGGATTCCTCGTCTTCGATGTGGTGAAGCAAGGTCTCCATCTTCTCTAACTGAGCTGCCTTGGCGGGATCCGACTTATCCCGTCGGACCATTTCGGAGTAATTCCTCCGGAGTGCGGACTCTTCGATTTGCAGGGCGTGCAGTCGTTGGCGCAGACTCTCCGAGGCCGGTTCGGGAATCTCGGCAATCTCCTTTTCCAGTTCGTGGAGTTTACCGTCGGCAGCTTCGATTTCGTCTTTCAGTCGGGATGCGTAGACAGGGTGATTCTTCATAAATAAGAATATGTTAGTTTGATCATCCGTACCATACCATGAATTCCACCGAGAGGCGATGAAATTCTGCCTTTTGAGGGTTCCGCCCGTCTTGGCGGGGCGGAGCCCCGTTCTACCGGAGGCTTTTGATGAAGAGGATGAGGGAATCGACCTGTGATTCTGAGAGAACCCCGGCGTAAATCGGCATTCCCGCTTCGCGTTTCTCGTAGCCCCTAACAAGTTTGGCTGACGGGTCGAGGATGGATTCGCGCAGGTAGTGTTCGTCGACCGAGACGGTGGTCGCCGGCCGGCCGAGTTCTCGTTCCCGTCCGTAGAGGCCCTTCCAGCTCGGCCCTACCTTGGGTTGATCTGTTTCTCCGGCGTCATGACAGGCCATGCATCCCATCAGCTGGTAAAGACGTTTCCCTTCGGCGGCCGTCGGCACGGACGTGGCCCTCGGAGCGGTGGCCTGCCGAGGTGTGAGATCGACCGCGACGCCGGCGAACCCCTCGCTTTCCGGTTCGAACTCCGTGAGTTCGTGTGGCGTGAAATAGGCGTTTCCTGACAGAGTTGCACCACCGGCGGATTGAAGGGACCAGGCGAGGCGCATTTGCATGACGGGTTTCATGTCCGGAATCCCGATGAAAATGGCCTCCCGGTCTTCTGAGAGATAGACGCTGCTGGGCAGCAACCAATCTTGCCCCACGGAGCCGTCGGTCTTGTAGTGGGCCGAACCATAACTGGGAGTGCGTTTGTAGTTCCACCGCTCGACGGAATAATTGTCGAGGTTCAATGCTTGAGACGGATCGAGAGGGGAATCGAATCGCAGGAGGACGCCCGACGCCATCGCGGCCAGCTCCGTGGGCAGCCCACTGGGTCCACCCGTATAGCGGAGGCGGCCCACGGCACTGAGCCGAGTGGCGGTGGTGCCCCAGGCAGTGATTTGAAATCCCGAGACGTAGAGACAGCCATCCACGGGGTTGACCGCGGCGTGCAGTGCCGGGACATCGAAGTCCCTCACGATAGTGATGACGGCCGCCTGAGGAACGGAGGCGCGCTCGTTCCTCAAAATGCGAAAGAGTTCGGGACGATTGAAGCCGAGGTGGACGAGCGAGCCGTTCAGCGGGCCTAACTTGGTCCCGTGGAGCCACACCTGGCTCGTGCCGGAGGGATTGACGGAGTGCGGAATCCAGGTCAGCGGTCGTGCGATGGGAGCGGGATAGTTCTCGGGTGGGACCAGACCGCTGAGGTAGCCGTGGAAGGCGCCGTCTTTCACGATGTGAAGTGGGGTCGTGGGAATGTAATTGCCCTCCTGGTCGCAGGCCGTGACCAGCCCGGTCTCGGGATGCACGCCAATGAAGGGCTGACGAAATCCCACGCCGATAGTTTCGTAGGTCTTGCCGTGGGGAGCGAGCCGCAGCACACTCCCATTGAGATGACTCAGGGTTGACGCCTGCTGGCCACCCTTGGCAATGACGAAAGAACCATCTGGAGCAAGTTGGATTCCATTGGGAAATTCGCGCGTCTCGGCGGACTGAGTGAAGCGGTTGCAAAAGAGTTCGTGCCGGTCCGCCTCGCCATTGCCATCGGTGTCTAACAACTTCCAGACGCCGTTGCGGTCGAAGACGTAAATCACCTCATCTCGGATGCTCAGGCTCATGGGTTCGTGCAAGCCCGAGGTGAATCGCCGCCACCGTATTGAATCGGAATGCACCCCGTGGGCCGTCCAAACGTCGCCATCGAGGGTCACGGCGGCGGCGCGGCCGTCTTGAAAGAACTGCATATCGGCGAGACGCACGCGGCGGCGCCAGGGATTTTCTTGTGGCAACTCGAGATGGTCGATGACGTAGGGTGCACCATCGTCAGTCGATGTCGCTACCGTGGCGGTGTGGACTTCCTCTTCCCACCGGCGTGATTGAATTCTCGATCGAACGTTGTCATCGTCCCAAGAACCTAGTTTCACCAAGGGCGGCATGGGGGAGGGGGAGAGAGCCACTGACAAATGAACGACGCGCAAATTTGGACGGACCCTGATCGCCTTCACGCCTTGTTCCTCCACGAGTTCCGCGGTTTCGACGGCGTCATCGATCAACGCGACGGAAAGAAGATGTTCGGAAGACTGGCTTTTTCCCAGGACGAGCCAGCGATCGTGCGGGCATGGAGCCAGGCGGAAGTGCCGCGTCACCACAGAGCGACCGTCTTCCCTCGAACACCTGACGCGCTCTTCGATAGTGGACCCGGCCACGACGTATTCGAAGACCACGTCTCTCCCATGCCCTCGAATGGCGCGGAGAGAGCCTTCTTCCAAGGGAAGCGGTCCGCGGCCCGGCTCGATTTGGGTAGGCTGTGGGGGGCGCGGGTCGGCGGTGGTGAAGGTTGGGCCCCGCTGCCATCCAGGATAGACTCCGTTGAGAACCCATGAATCGCCCGCGGGCCGCGGGAGAACCTCCTGGCCGCCTCTGGTCTTGATGCTTCCGTGCTGGTAGGAGACGGGTGCCAAGGCAACGGGCGTCACCCCGTCGCCCTGCCAAATCGCGGAAAACCGTAAGAGTTCGGTATCGAAACAGGCCCACTGTCCGTCGCCGAGGTTCAACACGATCCCGCGCGGCGTGATGTTGTGGGGTACGCTCTCAGGATCGAGATGCCGCAGATCGAGGACTGAGGAAAAGAAGGGAAAATCCTCTTCGACCCATGGGGCAAAGGGATCGTCATCCACTGCTCTCGTGGAGTCCGGCAAGAGGGCGAGGAGGACGGTCAGGCATCCCAAGCAGGCCCAGACGCAATGCGGGGCATGGCTCTCTGCCATTCGGAATCGGGGAGGCATGGGATGATGCTCAGGGTGCTTCCGACTTCGAGGCAATACAAAAGGGATGAGGATGGATTTAGAAAAACAATATTTATCAAAACTGAGAGTATTTATAGAGAAGAATTGTCATGACCGGGATTCACAATTAATAATTTTATCATGAAACCCATAATCGCATCTCTCGGCTTGCTGGCTTTCACCTTCCTCCTTTCCAACTGTCAGTGCCTATCGACACCCTTGCAGGCCACTTCCTATGTTCATGCTCGCGACGAGTACGGCACCATCCAATACCACGGCGTGCCGTCGAGTTTGTTCACCAAGACGGGCATGATGGTCCACCAGGGGCAACACGTGACCATCGAGTACCTCCACGGTGGATGGAACGCCAGTCCCAATCGACTCTGGGATGGACCAGCGGGCCATCCGCAAACGCGGGCCTCGCGAGCCTATCCCATGCCGGGTTACCCCGTGGGGATGCTGATGGCTCGCGTGGGGGATGGGCCATTGATGCCTTGGACTGAACCTCGCCTATCGTTTATCGCCGACCGGCATGGCGAGATCGAACTGGGAATCAATGACCTGGTGAGCGACCAGGCCGGTCGCAATAACAGTGGTCGACTCAAGATGCGGGTGACCGTACATCCGATCCGGCGATCCAATCGTGTCCATGTCGAGGAAGATTGGTACTACCCGGCCCACACTTACAGTACACCGGTCAAGTGATCGAGGCGGTCTTACCGAGGGACTGAAGTCCCTCCCACTTTCCTGGAGAAGACTGTGGAGAGTAGATCACGTAAAGATAGTGGCCCACACATACAGTACACCGGTCAAGTGATCGAGGTGGTCTTACCGAGGGACTGAAGTCCCTCCCACTTTCCTGGAGAAGACTGTGGAGAGTAGATCACGTAAAGATAGTGGCAGGGACTTCAGTCCCTTCGTGATCGGTTGATGACGTGAACACAGATCATTCTGTTGCCTCATACTGCGGGTTGGTCTTCATGGTTTCGGCGCCGACGGCTTCCTGCCCCGCCGGGAGCCACTGTATGAGAAGGAGCCGTGCCGATTGGTCTTCTTCACGCCCTGAGCTTCTGGGGCAGGCCTAGCGGTGGCTCTCAGGAATGGGGTGAGCAAGAGCAAGAAAAGATAGATCGGGCGCATCGTTAGGAAAGATGGTGGTCTTCCTTGGATGATGATCGAGACATCCACTCTTGCCAATGGAGGATTGGAGGGCTGTGATGGAGGCATGTCCCACGGCGGAGAATCCGATGCCCACTGGCGTCTCAAGCAAGCGGCCTTGGCCTGGGCGGCGGAGAACCGTTACGCGGTTCGCGCCGCCGAGGAAGGCGGATCGGAGCCA
>JANQJH010000413.1 GCA_028281705.1 Verrucomicrobiales bacterium | reverse complement strand
CGCCTGGCGCTGGCGGCGTGGTGTGGAGGATCGCTACCACTACCGGTTTTGGGGCCAGGTGGCTCGCTGGATGGCCTATCAGAGAAACATGGCTCGGGGCGAGAAGATGCGCTTGTTCTTTTCGCCGGATCGACCGCGCTCGGGCTCCACCATCACCTTGAACGCCAACGTGATGAGCCTAACGGGGGAACCATTGCGTGAGGGCGCCGTGGTGGCGCAGACGGTCTCGCCTTCCGGCGATCCTTCGAGTATCCGGCTTCTCCCGGCCGGCGAGGAATCCTGGGGACTCTTCACCGGCGTCTTCACGCCGATGGAGCCGGGTGATTACGAGATACGGCTCACTTGTGCGGAGGCGGGGGCATCGTTAGACACGACGATCTCCGTGCAGGGCACGCACAAGGAGAAGCGGGGCAAGCCCGCGCGCCCCGAAGTGCTGCGTGAGATCGCCCAACTGACCAGGGGTGAGTGGATCACCGATCTGAATCCCGCAGCCCTGGTGGAGAAGGTCGCCGCCTTGCCGGAGCCCGAGATCATTGAACGGCGATTGCCCCTCTGGGCGCACCCGGTCTGGGCCGGGTTTCTCATTCTACTTTTGTCGGTCTTCTGGATTGGCCGAAAGGCGGCGGGCGTGTTTTGATCACGCCACGCACGACATGTCATCCTCGTCCGCCTCACCCGCACCAGCCAACCGTCTCCCCGATGATCTCAGGGAGGGGATCTTCAAGCTCGAGTTTCGCGCCATGGGCACGCTCTGCCGTTTGCTTCTGCGGACGGACGCGGTGAAAACGGCAGAGGCCTATCGCGATGCGGCCTTGCAGTGGGTCAAAGATTTCGAGGCCAAGTATTCGCGCTTTCAGGAGACGAGTTTGATTAGCCTGATCAATCGTGCCGCCGGTGATGGAGAATGGATCGAACTCGATGAAGACGCGGAGCAGCTCCTCGGGATGGTGGACACCATCACCTTTCTCTCGAAAGGCGTCTTGGATCCCTCATCACTTCCTCTCACGCGCCTGTGGCAACGAGCCGCGCGGACCAGCGAAGTGCCTTCAGAGAGCGAGGTCGAGGCCACCTTGAACGTCGTCGGGTGGGCGTTGGTGGAACGCGAGCCCGGGAAGATTCGATTGCCCCGGGAAGGCATGGCTTTGGACCTTGGAGGCTACGGCAAAGAGTACGCCGTGGACCACGTCGCCGACATGGGCCGTGAGTTTGGCGTGACCGATCTCTTGGTGGATTTTGGACGCGACATCCGGGCCCTGGGCACGCCCGGGGACGCGCCCTGTTGGGTGCTGGGGGTGGAGGACGGAGGCCGTCCCGGTGAAGTTTGGGAGCGGATCGGTCTCTCGGATCGGGGGGTGGCCTCCTCGGGAAACTACCGTCGCTTTGTCGAGATCGGCGGCGAGAGCTATGGGCATCTGATCGATATCCGGACGGGCTGGCCGGTGCGCCACGATTGTCAGGGCGTGACGGTGATCAGCGAGCGCTGTCTCGAAGCCGGTGTCTTGGCCACCACGGCCTACATCCTCGGTCCCCACGAAGGCCTGGAGCTCTTGGAGAATCAGTTTGGGGTGGAAGGGTGTCTTCAGACCTCGTCCCGCAAGTTGGAAACACGGGCCTACCACCGCTACGCCGTGGCCTCGGCTTGAAACCCGCCTTCAATTGAATAAATAGGAGTGGTTTCCCCTTCAAAGCCGGTTCATATTGGAGGCGATTGGGCTTGGATTTCCCTTTCGAATCCCACAATTTCTACCCCACCACCGGAAGTCGTCACACCATGTTCGCTCGCACTGCTCTTCTCTTCTTCATCGCCGGAATCGTGCTCGGAGGATTCTCCAGTTGTACGAATGTGAAGCAGTACCAGCGGGGCTACCTCGCCGAGTACGTCATGCTACCGGTGAAAGATTCGCTGGCCAAGGGGATGGCGGACCACATGTATTTTAGCCGTGAAGGCGCCTATGGCGGTGAAGGTGTCGGCGGTGGCGGATGTGGTTGTAACTAGCCAGCCGGAAACGTTCTGTTTGTTTGTCATGGGGATCGACCTGTGCCTCAGCGGTGACTTGTTAGCCTAATTTAAGACGGATTCCTCTCTTCGGTATGTACCTCGATCCCACTTACACCCTCATCACGCTGGCGGCGATGGGCGCGAGCCATTTCGTGGGCGCGATGTTGAAGAAGCGCTTCGCGGAATTTTCCCAACTGCGGATTCCACTGTCCGGCCGGGAAGTGGCCCATCGCATGCTGCGAGACGCCGGGGTGGCCGAAGTGCAAGTCACGGCGGTGGGCGGCCAGTTGACCGATCACTACAATCCGCTGAACAAGACAGTCAATCTGAGCGAGGTCGTCTTCCAACAGCACAACGTGGCGGCGGCTGCCGTGGCGGCACACGAGTGCGGGCATGCCGTGCAGCACAAGAAAGCCTATCCCTTTCTCAAATTTCGATCCGCCATGGTTCCCATGGTGCAGTTGAGTAGCACGGTCAACCAGTTCATTCTCATGATCGGTCTGGCGTTGGCCGCCATGGGAGGGAATCCGGCGGTGTTGCTCGCCGGAATCGTTCTCTTTGCCATCACCACACTGTTTAGCGTGGTCACCCTCCCGGTGGAGTTTGACGCCAGCGCCCGGGCCCTCAAGTGGATGGAACAGAGCGCCGTGCTGCCTTGCGAATACCATGAGAAAGCGAAGAAGGCCCTGTTTTGGGCCGCGATGACTTACACGGTGGCCGCGTTGAGCATGCTGGGTCAGCTCATCTATTTTATTAGCTTCTATCTCAAGGCGCAGGGGCGCCGCGGGTAAGTGGCCCTGCGTGCCAACTCTCTTGCATGGGGCGATTACCCAAGTCCCATTTGACGGGTTTCCAATCGGTAGGAATTTCCTAATGCTCGTTATCGTCGAAATTTATGCGGCACTTTCCAGGCTTTCCTTGTGGTTTGGGGACGTGAGGGGGCGAAGTCGCTCAAGACCTTGACTGCTCCGACAGAAATTGGAGAATTGAAGGCGAAGGGCGGCATTTGATTGATATCCGAGCCTATGGAGGAAATAAAACGGAGTGCTGACGTAACAGTTCGTCTTCGGCGCTTATGGACACGGCATGGACTCCACCGACAAGAACATCAAATCGACCTGCCCACAATGCGGCGTCTCGCTAGCCAGCGATGCTCCGGATGCGATGTGTCCCCGCTGCCTCTTGGCTTTCTCCCTAGAAACCAACACCTTGGAATCCGAAGAATCCTTTCCTCGCCCCTTGCCGGATATCGAGAGCCTGCGAGAGCAGTTCCCTCAGTTGGAGATTCTCGATTGCCTTGGACGCGGTGGCATGGGGGTGGTCTACAAAGCTCGGCAGAAAGCACTGAATCGCGATGTCGCGCTCAAACTTCTGGCTCCTGAACGGGCTGATTCTCCCGGATTTGCTGAGCGGTTTCAAAAAGAAGCCCAGGCGCTAGCAGCTCTCAATCATCCCAATATCATCACCATCCATGACTTCGGCAAAGCCGGAGAGTTCTTTTTTCTTTTGATGGAGTTTGTCGATGGCGTGAACCTGAGGCAGGCCATGGCCGGGAGGCGTTTCACTCCGAAACAGGCGTTGGCCATGGTGCCCCCGGTCTGTGAAGCCTTGCAATTCGCCCACGAGCGCGGTGTCGTCCACCGCGACATCAAGCCTGAGAATCTTCTTCTCGACACCGAAGGAAAAATCAAAGTCGCAGATTTTGGGGTGGCCAAGATACTGGGAAGTGAGACCCGAGAGGATACGCGTATCGCGGATGCGGAAAAAGGATCCATTCCAGTCGGAACGCCACGTTACATGGCGCCTGAACAGAAAGACGACCCTACGCATGCAGATCATCGAGTGGACATCTATGCCCTGGGTGTCGTGCTCTATGAACTCTTGACTGGAGAGGCGCCAAAGAAGGATATCGCTCCGCCTTCAAGTCAAGTGCAGATGGATGTACGCATTGATGAAATCGTTCTGAGAGCGCTGGAAACGAAACCTGAAATGCGATTCGCAACAGCTTCAGATTTCAAGACACAGGTAGAGGTCATTACATCCGAGAAGGTGAATGCGAGAGGTGCCTCTAACCCGACGGCAACGGATGATTTGGAGATTCGGAAGACGACGACAAATCAGGCCAATCGAAGTGGGCCCCTCTCATGGGTAGCTTTGGTTCTTGCGGTAATCAGCGTTGCCCTGGGAGCAATCGCCTCGGAGGTTACTCGTCAGCCAGCATTAATGATGGTATTCATCTCACTGTCTCTCATCTTCGCTGTCATAGGCTTTTGGTTGGGTATGTTATCAAGAAGAGCTTTCATCGGATTGCTTTCCGTGTTCGTGGTTTTGGGCGGGCTATTGAATTTTGCGGCATCGATGATCCTCGTCGATTCGCTTGGCCAACCACAGTCTCTAGTAGACATTCTCGAAGATTTCGTCGACAAGCGTTTGAATCCTCCGACGGCCGGCCGGCGTGTGACTTCGCCCGAAGCCCTTACGGGTCCCTTCGTGGCGAACCTAGGTAACGGAGCCTTCATGGGGCTGGTCGCACTTAAGAGGGCTTCCAACAATCCTTTTGAAGAAGGCAAAGATTGGTTTTGGAATCCGGATGGCTCCGACATTCGGGGCGAGAGCGACTGGAGTTTTGGGCCTTCGTTGGCGATGTCGCCTGAGCCAGAGCCTGATTCCAAGGCCCGTGGTATCGTGATTCGAGTCCGAAACGGTGTTAGCGACGAGGCGACGGTGATCCATTCCATTGAGCTTGATAGAAGGCGGTCTGGTTCCGCTGGATTGTTCGCAGTTACAGACAAGGCCGAGAGCGGCGATAACTGGTATGGCTATCTGCAATGGTACCCGCGTGAAGAGAAAGCTGCGGACTTGAGATTTGTCGTCTCCACTGGGCCCTATCAATCGCCAAGAAACAGTCAAGGTAGCACGCCCTTCGGAGAGTTTGCGATCACCGAGGTCGTGTCCAACACAAAAATGGTTCATTTGCGGCACAATCTCACAGACTGCGATCATCGACTCGTTGCATTTTACGGTCGTGGAAATCAGGAACGAAAGGTGTTTGGAAATACGACGTCTGCTCAACCCGTAGAAGACGCTTTTACGACCGAGCTTTGGAATTTTCCCACCGTTCCCGCCGACGAGAAAATCTCAGTTAGATTGGAGTATCGCCCCATTAGCTGGATCAGTTTTAGAAATGTTTCGCTGGAACCTGGATTGGAAACTGAGGTCTCGATCGACTACTCCAGATTCAAGCCCAGAAATTGAAGGCTGCCCCAAGGGCTTGAATTGGACTGCGTCCTGAAGAGGAATTCTGAAAGGGCGCGCCCATTGGTGAAGAACCGATGCCGCCACCATTCGAGTCGCACTGGTACACTTCCTCCCAATGCCTTTCAGATTCTTTTCACAGTCATCCCATAGCACCTAACTGAATAAGGTAAAAGGCTGGGATTTCCGCGGCAAACCTGCTACAGGCAGGTCAATGAAAAAAAGAAAACCACG
>JANQJH010000031.1 GCA_028281705.1 Verrucomicrobiales bacterium | reverse complement strand
AGTCGCCACCCGGTCAGGACGATCTCAGGCGGCCGTGCAGCGGCAGGCGCACCGGGCTCTGGATAAACTCCGCGCCGTGTTGGCCCATCGGCTCCGCGGCAGCTCGGTGGCCACCTCTTCCCTGATCGCTCTGTTCTCTGTGGAAGCATCCAAGGCGTCGCTCTCGGCAAGCTCGATCTCTGACATTGCCACTTCCGCGCTGTCGTCATCGCACACATTCACCGCTTCAACAATCATTCAATACCACCTGCACATCATGTACCACTACCACAAAGTCAAATGCCTCCTCGCCGTCTCAACCGGATTGGCCGCAGCCATCATTCTTATTCTACTGGCGCAAAGCCCCCGTGCAGAAGAAGAAGCCGTCTCCGCCCCGCCGCCTCCAGAAGCTTGGACTCTCATCACCACCGCGCGAGGCTTCGGGCGACTGGCCAATCCGCAACATGAAAACGCGAGCGTGGCCATCGACGTGACCCAACTGACATGGCGGGACCGTGCCGGCAAAGCCGCACCCGGGGCCTTGCCGATCCTCGACGTCCCGGGAGCCACATTGCCCAATGGTGCCGTCAGTCCTCACTTCAATCAGAAGAAGACCAAGGCCGCGTTCCGCCTGGCCGTACCCGGCGCGGTAGCCCGAGGCAAGGCGCCGGCCAAGCAAAAGCTCATCCTGCGGGACCTCTCCAGCGGCAAGGACGCCGATCTCCTGCCGGCGTCCATTGTCCACGGGATAGCCTGGAGTCCCAACGGGCAGTGGCTCGCCTGTGCCCACGACGACGGCCTGACAATTTTCTCCTCCGACGAGGGCCGAGCGCTGCACACCATCAACTACACCAAGATCAATCCCCAGCTCTTTGCCCACGCTGCCAGACACCTCTGTTGGCGCCCCGATAGCCAGGCCCTCGCCTTCCGCATTCTCTTCCTCGGCGGCCGCGGGGTCTCCCAAGGCAAACCCGATCGGGTAGACGGCGATACCGAGATCTTTCTCCTCGATGTCTCTTCAGGAAAGATTCAGTCCATCACTCTAGACGAAAAGTATGTCGATGATCCCTATACCTCCCTCACCCCCACCCACTGGCAAAAAACCTAATACCAAAAGAAACTTAAACTTACACGTAAACTTCAACTTAAACTCCCACCAGCATCACGAGCCGGACAGGAGTGTCCGCATCACAAAAAAACTTCATCAATCAATCCAACTCAATCTCCCACCAACACTCCACAAGAGCGGACAGGAGTGTCCGCATCACCAAAAAAACTCCATCAATCAATCCAACCTCAATCTTCAACCAGTCCCTCACTCACTCCATTCCTGAAACGCCTCGATCGCCTCATAGTTGGCCAGCCCTAACTGATCGTAGTAGCGCGCCACCATGCGATCGCGCTCACTCACTCCCTCGGGCTCGTGGTCGTAATGGGAAAGCGCACTCAGTTTCTCCTTCAGTTGATCCGGGCTCATGGGCACGGCCATGTCAATTTCATAGGAGCCCAACGGCCGTTCACTGGAACGATAGAGCCAGATGCGGCAATCACTTCGCCATTTGCGCTTCGCCGTCTTCTGCAAGGTGGACTGAAATACCCGGTAACAGACGCCGGTGACGCTACTGGGATCGGAAGCACTCCCGGTCATGTAAATCTGATGAGGCCGGAATTTTGTCAGACATTCCCGCAAAGCCTCGACATCGGCCTCGCCCGAAGCAAAGCGCCGGTAGCGCCCCGATTCGTAGAAGGGAAGGTCCAGGAAATGGATGCGGTCCGCGCCCATACCACAATCGTGCAGTGCTTGCCGGGCTTCCCCTCGGCGCACCAGTCCCTTGAGACGGCGTAGCGCCGCCGTATCTTCCCCAAACGGTCCCTTGTTTTCCAGATCCCCCAGGAGTTGTCCCGCGTAACGCACCGGTTCCTTCCACGCATTCGACCCGCGCCCCTGCGCCAGGTCGTTCAACACCGTGGCAAAGTGCTCCACCGAACCGTCGCTCACCCCCAAGTTTCCCGATGTGAGAAAGACGACGTCCACCCGATGCCCCTGTTCAATGAGCCGGTTGATCGTCCCGCCGACGGCCGGCACGTCATCCATGGGCTCGGGCACGAGGAAAAGCGAACGCTTGGGATAGGGCAAGGCACGTTCCGGCCGGTAGCGGTCATCCTCATTCGGTTTCCCGCCCGGCCAGCCGGTAATGGTGTGCTGGAGTTCATTGAAAATCCGGATGTTTAAATGATAGGCAGGCCCGCACTCCGTCAGCAGATCGCTCATCCCGTGTTCGTTGTAATCTTCATCCAAGAGCTTGAGCACCGGCTTTTCCAACCGGTTGGAGAGCCAGGTCACGGCACGTCGAATAAGCTGATCGTCCCACTTTACCGGTCCCACGAGCCAGGGATGCTTCACCCGGGTCAAGCTGCGGCTGGCCCCGCGGTCGAGAAGGAATTGCGCGTTCTCATGGCGCTGCAAGAAACTGGCCGAAATGGCCTCCGTGACCTCACCTTCCACCGCCTTGGCCACGATGTCGGCCTTGTTCTCCCCCCAGGCCATCAACGCAATGCGGCGGGCCCGCAAGATCGTGCCCACCCCCATGGTCAGCGCGAATCGCGGCACGTTCTCGATGCCGAGGAAATCACGGGCTGCGTCTTCCCGGGTGATCTTGTCCAGCGTGATCATCCGCGTGAGCGAGTCCTGTGACGAGCCCGGCTCGTTGAATCCAATGTGCCCCGTTCGGCCGATGCCGAGAATCTGAAGGTCGATCCCACCGACGGCTTCGATCTTGGCCTCATACTCCCGGCACGCCGTGTAAACTTCTTCCCGGGTGACCATGCCCGGCGGAATGTGGATCTGAGAATCCGGAAGATTCACGTGATCAAAGAGCTGATCACGCATGAAACGGAAGTAACTCTCGTGATGCTGGGGCTCGAGACCAAAGTATTCATCCAAGTTGAAGGTGATGACGTTCTCGAATGACAGGCCTTCCTCGCGGTGCAGGCGGATGAGTTCCCGATAAAACGGCACCGGTGTCGACCCCGTGGCCAATCCGAGCACGGCGTTCTTCGACGCTGCCTTCCTCTGGCGAATGAGCGAAGCCACTTCGGTTGCCAGCACGCGGCACGCTTCGTCCGAACTCTCATAGACAACGGTCCCGACCTTCTCGAACTGTTCAGCTTCAGATTTCATAGGCGAATGATTGCCCACCCATTGGCCAATTATGACAAATGGCAACCCTTCATGAAACGAGATCATTCCCCGCACTCCGGTGTTCTCATTTAGAGCGATTCACCTTAGGATTTCCCCGTGATCCCCCCTCGCCTCCAGACTCTCTCTCTCGCCGCCGCCATGGTCGCGGCCGCGGTCGCGGCCATCGCTCCGGCTGCCGGGAGCGACGGCTGGTGGGCCTTCCGGCCACGGTCCAGCGTGACCCCTCCGGCACTGGAAAACGACCACAGCCAGACCCGCGCGAGAAACGGGATCGATCAGTTCGTCTTCCATCGGCTCGCGCAGCAAAACCTGTCTCCCGCCCCCTCCGCGGACAAACCCACCCGCCTGCGCCGTCTCTACTATGACCTCATCGGTCTCCCGCCCACGCCGGGAGAGATGGACGCCTTCCTCCAGGATGAAGCGCCGGACGCCTGGGAGCGTCAGATCGATGTGCTCCTGGAAGATCCTCGCTACGGAGAGCACTGGGCCACCTTGTGGCTCGATCTCGTGCGCTACAGTGAATCGGACGGCTGGAATCAGGACGCCTATCGCCCTCATATCTGGCGCTACCGGGACTATGTCGTCAAGGCCTTCAACGAAGACAAGCCCTATACGGATTTTGTGAGAGAACAGCTCGCCGGCGACGAGATGCCGGGAGGTCACCCGGACCATCTGGAGGCCGCCGGTTTTCTCCGCCTGGGCATCTTCGAGTACAATCAGCGCGATGCCCGCGGGCATTGGAACGACATCATGAACGAGATGACGGACACCGTGGGTGATGTCTTCCTCGGTTTGAGCATGGCCTGCGCACGCTGTCACGACCACAAGTTCGATGACATCTCGCAAAGGGATTACTTTCGTCTCCGTGCCTTCTTTGAGCCCATCATCTGGCGGGATGACCTGAAGGCGGCGACACTGGCCGAAAAGGCGGCCTACGCGGATCAGTTAGCCGTTTGGAACGAAGCCACGGAGGAAATCCGCGGCGAGATCGACGCCCTGGTCAAACCCTATCATGATCGCAAGTGGAAGACCACGGTGGAAAAATTCCCCCTGGATATTCAAGCCTGTTTTCTCAAACCCGAGCACGAGCGGAACTCCTGGGAGCATCAAATGGCCTACCTCGTCTCGCGACAGTTTCTCGAAGAGGGCGGCGGCCCCTTGAAGAACATCAGCCAAGAGGACCAGGTGCAACATGAGGCCCTGAAGAAGAAGCTGGCCGCCTTTGACCATCTCAAACCGAAGGCCCTGCCTCCCGTCATGACCGTCAAGACTTTTGCCGGGCCGTCGACCCCAACCACGATTCCGGGAGACAAGGGGAAAACCGCGGTCTCGCCCGGTTTCCTCACGGCGCTGTCTCCCCACGCGGAACCTGCGACGGATGCAACACAGCTTCGGACGACGCTCGCCGCCTGGATCACCGATCCGGACAATCCACTGACCACACGCGTGATCGTGAACCGCATTTGGCAACGGCATTTCGGACGGGGCCTTGTCTCCACTCCGAACAACTTCGGTCACAAGGGAAGCCGCCCGTCGCATCCCGAGTTGCTCGATTGGCTAACCGAGCGCTTCATCGAAGACGGCTGGCGATTCAAGCAACTGCACCGCCTCATCCTGACTTCGGCCACGTGGCAACAAGCATCAGATCACCCCGAGAGCTC
Organism: Verrucomicrobiales bacterium; assembly: GCA_028281705.1. GTDB lineage: Bacteria > Verrucomicrobiota > Verrucomicrobiia > Verrucomicrobiales > DEV007 > JAACDM01. Next base: position 4,927 of record JANQJH010000031.1, on the reverse strand, counting down.
AAACTATAAGAAACACGACCCGGAGAACACGCTCCTCTGGAGTGCGCCCGTGCGCCGTCTCCGTGCCGAATCCATCCGCGACAGCATGCTTCATCTCAGCGGTGAACTGCAGTCCAAGCTGGGAGGACCGAGCGTGGATGCCGAGGTGCCGCGGCGGTCTCTCTATGTGAAACGCTTTCGCAATGACAACGAGACCTTTCTCCATGCCTTCGACATGACCTCCGGCCTCAAGAGCATGGCCCAGCGCAACAGCACCACCACTCCCACGCAGTCCCTAACCATGTTCAACAGCCGTTACACACTGGAACGCGCCGAGGTGTGGGCCGACCGTTTGTGCGCGCAGCATGCGGCCACGCCGAGCCTTCTTCACCAGGCCATGCGCTCCGCCTGGGGCAGGCCGCCAAGCCCGGCTGAGCTGGATGACGCTCTGCAGTTCGTCGGCCAGGATCCTCAGACGTCCCGCCAGAGAGTCGCTGATTTTTGTCATGTGTTGCTCAATTCGAACGAGTTTCTCTATGTTCCCTAACTGATTCGATTCAGGGCGCGCGGCCTCACCTCTTCTCTCATTTTTTCCATGTCCGATTCGCACCAGCCTGCAGCATCCCACTGGAATCGCCGCGATTTCCTCCAACATAGCGGCGTCGGCTTTGGTGCCGTGGCTCTCCAGTGGATGCTGCACCAGGAGAACGCCCGGGCTTCGGTGGGAACGCCAGCGGCCCATCATCACCCAGCCAGGGCGAAGCACGTCATCTGGCTCTTCATGGAAGGTGGCCCCAGTCATCTCGACCTCCTGGATCCCAAGCCGCTGCTGAGCCGGCTGGCTGGCCAACCGCTCCCGCCGAGCTTCAAGGAGCCCATCACCGCCATGGGGGAAAAGGGGGCGCCACTCCTGGAAGCGCCTCGACAGTGGAAACGCCATGGGCAAAGCGGCCTCTGGGCTTCGGAGTGGATCCCGGAAATCGCCACCTGCATGGATGACATCGCTGTCATCCGCTCCTGCTGGACCAATGGCATCAACCACGCCGGGGGCGTCTGCCAGATGAACACCTGCATCAACGTCGCCGGACGGCCTTCTCTCGGCGCTTGGGTCGACTACGGCCTCGGTTCCATCAACGAGAACCTCCCGAGTTTCGTCGTCATGTGTGACACCAAGGGCCGACCGGTCAACGGCCCCCGCAATTGGGGAAGCGGCTTCATCCCGGCCTCTCACCAAGGTGTTCGGATCCACGGAACCGCCGCTGAACCCATCGCGCACCTCAACCCTCCGGCAGAGTTCTCTCCCGCGCGTCAGCGTGACAAGCTCTCACTCTTACAAAAATTCAACCGCGAACACGCCCGCCGCCATCAAGACCAGAGCGAGTTGGAAGCCCGCATCCGCAGCTACGAACTCGCCTTCCGCATGCAAGCTTGGGCGCCGGAGGCAGTCGATCTCCGCGGCGAGACCGAGGAGACGAAGGCTCTCTATGGGATGGACCACCGCGACACCGAGACCTTCGGGCGCAACTGCCTCCTGGCGCGACGGCTTGTCGAACGCGGGGTCCGTTTCATCCAGCTCTATTGCGGAACCGGCAGCAAGTGGGACTCGCACACTGGCATTGAGGCGAACCACTCGCGGCTCTGCCGATCGATGGACAAACCGGTGGCCGGACTTCTACGCGATCTCAAGCGACGTGGTCTCCTCGAGGAGACCCTGGTCATTTGGGGAGGCGAGTTCGGGCGCACTCCGATGAGCGAGAAGGGCGATGGACGCGATCACAACCCCACGGGCTTCTCCATCTGGATGGCCGGCGGCAGCGTTCAAGGGGGCCAAACCATCGGCGCCACGGACGAATTGGGACTCTACGCCACCAGTGACCGTATGCACGTGCACGACATCCACGCCTCCATCCTGTGGTTGTTAGGCTTGGACAACATGGTGCTGACCTTCGACCACAAGGGACGCCCGGAACGTCCCACCATCAATGAGGGCGCCTTCAATCCCAAACTCATTCGGGGCGCCTGACGACGGCACGTTTCACCAAATCGTAGGCGCCTCCGGCGGATACCGTCTCATGGTCCGGTCCTCCCTCCGGCACGGGCTGCCGCCGGTCATAGAAATGAACGCCGCCCTTGCCCGCCACCTTCCCCACGCCGCCGCGCACGATGAGGGCCGTCGATTCATCAATGCCCACGCCTAACAACTGTGGGTAGGTATCGACCAGAGACGCCAGATCGGCGAAACGATTGCGCTCCGTGAAATGCTGATCGACCGCGACCCCAGGCAGGTAGCCCAGGCCGCGCTCATAGCCGTCAGCCATGATCTCCTTGCTCCCCAGAGGGTTTCCCCGGGCCATGTACTCACCCTGAATCGAAGCGCCGGCCGAAGTCCCGCCGATCACTCCCCCGCGCTGAAGGACGCCGTGAAGGGCACCCGCCGCTTCGGTGTTTTCATAGGCATCGACAAAACGCCACTGTCGACCACCGCCAAACCAAATGCCAGTGGCCCGCTGCAAAAATGCCAGGCTCTCCGGCGCATCCACTTCTCCCGGTGTGCGCCCTTCGAGAACCACCACTTCCTCGACGCCGCGTGAACGCGCCTCCCTCTCCATCCAGTGCGTGCCCTTTACCGGATGGGGCGATGAGATGGGGATGATGCCGATCCTCGCGTCCGTCTCTCCCGCCGCGGCAAAGAAGGAATCGAGGACATCCTTGGGCACCCGGGCGCCCCCCACCAGCACCAGGGTGCCCTTGGGCACTTCCGGCGTCGCTGCGGGATCGCTGGGAAACGGATCCCGGTTTCCTTCGACCGCGGCTCGCCTCAGCGCAGTGAGGTCCACTGGCTTATCCGCCGACAAAACGATCTCCCTCGAATCACCCCCTGTCACGCTACCACCACCCCCCATGCCCCGGGCCCGCCGGCCTTGCACTACGAGCACGCCGTCATCGTTCACAGAAAAGTCCACACCCGTTAGGAGCCGAAGGAGACCGGTCGATCCCACCACACTCCCACCCTGTTCCAACAGCGTCCGGCTTCTCTCCAACTCCGCGAGCGTGATCTCCCCTGGAAAGCGGCGGCGAACACCCGTGTCTTTCAAAAGCTCGCGCAGTTGCCGCCCCAGCTCGGGCTCGTCGGGATCAATCCCGTCCCCTAACACAACCAGGGCACCGGGAAATCCCCCGGCGTTCATCCGGGGCTGCCGTTTTCCCTTCCAAACCAGATCGACGAGCACTGGCCGATGGTCGGAGGTCACGCGATCCTCTGAGATGAACAGCTCTCGGCGTTCCCACGGGTCCGCCTCGCGCGTCAAGACGTAGTCGATGACCGATTTCGGGGCGACTTGATCCACCCATCGATTACTCTGAAATACCTGCATCGTCGCACTCCGCGGCCGCGCGTTGAAATCCCCGGCGAGAATGACAGGGAGGTCCGCTTTTCTCTCCAGCAGGGCAGCAATCTCGGAAGCCTGTTCGATACGGACCTCCTCCACATCGTGCGAGAGGTGGGTCGAGACAACGCGAAACGGCGGCAGACCGTTGTCCGGCGTCACCGTCGCCACAAGGGCGCACCGCGGCTCCTGACCCTGTCGAAAAGGAAGGGCGTGTGTTTCGAGTTCGGTCAGGGGAAAGCGTGACAAGATCGCATTGCCATAGTGCCCCCCTTGGAAGGGCATGGCTTCGCCAAAGGCCGCCTGCCATCCTGTCACGCTCGCCAACTGCTCGAGGTGATCCTCCCCATCGATGCGCGCCGTCTTTCGATCCACCTCCTGCAGAGCCACCACATCCGGAGCCAAATCGAGGAGAACGCGCGCCACGCGCTGAATATCGAGACGACCATCCGTCCCCTCCCCGTGGTGAATATTGTAGGTCAGCACCCGCAAACCGAGCCCATCTGCAGCATGGCCCGCCACGGGAAAACCGAATAACAATAAGAAAAGAAATCGCAGGTTCCTCAACATTGGCGCACTATAGAGATGAATTCGTGAGCTCGGCCAAGGAAAACTGACACCTCTTGGACAAAAGCCATCGGAAGGAGATCATGCACCCCTATCTCACCGTCATCATCAGCTGCTTGGGATTCCTCGCCAGCATCACGGCATCGAGCCACATCATCATGTACAAGCGTGATTCGAGATCAGCCGCACTCTGGGTCGCTCTCGTTTGGCTCGTCCCTTTCCTCGGTTCGCTGCTCTACATTTTGTTAGGCATCAATCGCGTGGAGAGGCGAGCCCGCCGTCGAAAGCCCGATCCCAGAGAAACACCGGCCACCACCGCCGCGGAACTCCTGGCCCAGACCGAGGAGCACGAGGGACGGACCCGTGCCCGCACAGCCCACCTAACCACGCTCGCCACCCTCGTCCGCCGCGTTTCCGGCGTCCCTCTGCTCGACGGCAATGCCATCAGTCTCCTGAAAACGGGAGAAGAAGCCTATCCCGCGATGATCGCCGCCATCGAGAGCGCGGAACACAGTGTCGGACTCTGCTCCTACATCTTTGATCACGATCTCGCGGGCCGGGATTTCGCCCTCGCATTACAACGAGCCCACAAGCGAGGTGTCGATGTCAGGGTACTCATCGATGCCGTGGGGGCCCGCTATTCCTGGCCCTCGATGGTCAAGCACCTCCGGCGCCTCGACCTTCACGTCGCCGTCTTCAATCCCACGCGTCTCTTTTTCGGCCGCTTTCGCTACGCCAACATGCGCAATCACCGAAAAATACTTGTCGTCGATGGCCGGCTCGGTTTCACCGGGGGCATGAACATTCGCGAGGGCTGCCTCCTGGATTCGGCTCCCTCCCATCCCATCCAGGACTTGCACCTCAGTGTCAACGGTCCGGTCACGGCCCACCTAGTGCGAATGGCACGTGGTTAAGGACTGTCGTCGGGTGAAATCCGGCCAGAAATACGAGCTAAAAAATGCGCGATATATGAAGAAAAAAGGTGCGAAGAACCC
>JANQJH010000027.1 GCA_028281705.1 Verrucomicrobiales bacterium | reverse complement strand
GCTGGCGCGCCGGGAACCTCAACTAGCGGAAGCGCGTGCTCAGGTGGCGGCGGCCAAGGCGGAACTCGTCAAGGCGGAGCGCGACTTGGAACGCACGGTGATTCGTTCTCCGTATTCAGGTCAGACCTTGAGGAAGGCGGTCGATGTGGGCCAGGTCGTATCCAATGGGACGGTCCTGGGAGAGATCTATGCGGATGACTATGTGGAGGTCCGCTTGCCCATTGAGAATGAAGATCTGGCATTCATCAACTTGCCGGAGGCCTACCGTGGCGAGGAGAGCATGGAGTCGAACGAGCGGCCCGAGGTGACCCTGACGGCAAACCTGGGCGGGAAAGAGGCGCAGTGGAAGGGATCGATCGTGCGCGTGGCCGGCGCCCTCGACTCGCGTTCGAAACAACTCTTTGTCGTGGCTCACGTGGACGACCCCTATGCCCGCCGGGATGACGGCACGCCGCCCTTGCGCATCGGACTCTTCGTTCAGGCGGAGATCAAGGGGAATTTGTTAGAAGATGTTTTCATCCTGCCGCCGCATGCCGTGAAGGCGAATGATGAGGTGGTTTTGATCGATTCCGAGAGCCAGATGCAACGGCGCCTGGTGACGCCGCTCTGGGTGGCGGATCAGGTGATTGTCTCCGGGCGCGACGGGGGGCTCGTTGCCGGTGAAGTCCTTTGTTTGACGCGGATCGCGTACCCTGCCAATGGCGCCAAAGTGATCGCCACGATCGATGGCCGGGCGCCTCCAGAACCGGTGCGAGGCGGACCTCCGGGCGGCGTGGTCGGGGGGAAAGGTGGACGAGGTAAACCGAGGGCCTGAACGGAGTCGAGTGAGTTAGACGCCGATTCGACGTGTTGCAATGATTGCCTGGTTTGCCAAGAACGAAGTCGCTGCGAACCTCCTGATGTTCGCCATCATCATCACGGGTGCCTACACCCTGACGATGGGCCAGATCCCGGTGGAGGTCTTCCCCGAGTTCGAGATCAACCAGGCAACGGTGCAGGTGCCCTATCGAGGGGCCACGCCGGAGGAGGTGGAGGAGTCCATCGTGACCCGGGTCGAGGAAGCGATCGCCGATGTGCAGGGCATTGAGAAAATGTTGGCCACGGCGAGCGAGAGCGGTGCGCGCCTCAGCATCGAGATCGATGACGACTACGATCGCCGGGATGTCCTTGATGACATCAAGAACCGTGTCGATGCCATTTCAACGCTTCCGGTGGAGGCGGAGCGTCCCCAGGTGTCGCTCATGGATGGCTGGCGATCGGTGATGACGGTGGTCTTGCAGGGAGACCTGACGGAACGCGATCTGAAGGAGTTGGGCAATCACATCCGGGATGAGATTGCCGGGTTGCCCGGTGTGTCGATTACGGACCTGGGCGCCGTGCGGCCCTATGAGATTTCGATCGAGATCGATGAGGCGACCTTGCAGCGTTACAATTTGAGTTTCGATCAGGTGGGACGTGCCCTGCGGGAGTCCTCCATCGATGTGCCGGCGGGGACATTGAAGACGGAGTCCGGGCAGGTGGTCTTGCGGACGAAGGGGCGTGCTTACACCGGGCCGGAGTTTGAGGACATCATGATCGTGAAGGGGGAGGACGGGACGCGCGTGAAGTTGGGCGACATTGCCACGGTGATCGATGGCTTTGATGAGAACCCGTTTCTCGCGCGGTTTAACGGGAAGCGCTGCGTTTTGATCACGGTGTCCCGCGAGGGGAAGCAAAACGCCATCGAGATCTCCAGGACGGTGAACGAGTACATCGAACGCGAGAAGGAGCAATTGCCGCCCGGGGTGTCGCTCGAAACGTGGAGTGATTCTTCGAGGATTGTGAGGGGGCGCCTGGAGACGCTCCTCGATAGCGCTTCGAAGAGCCTGCTCCTGGTGTTTCTCGTGCTGACCTTGTTTCTCCGGCCCAGTTTGGCCATCTGGGTCGTGGTGGGCATCCCGGTGTGTTTTCTCGGGGCCATCGTCTTCATGCCCATTCTCGATGTCACGATCAACATCATGAGCCTCTTCGGCTTTATATTGGTGTTAGGAGTGGTGGTGGACGACGCCATTGTCACGGGAGAGAACATTTATACGAAGCAGAAGCAGGGGCTGTCGCCGGAGGAGGCCTCGATCAAGGGGGCGAAGGAAGTGGCCATGCCCGTGATCTTTGGCGTGCTGACGACGGTGTTGGCCTTTGTGCCGCTTCTCTTTGGCACGGGTTTCTTTGGACGGGCACAGCGTCACATCGCTCTGATTGTCATCCCGGTGCTCCTCTTTTCGCTGATCGAGTCCAAGCTGATCTTGCCATCGCACTTGTCGCATCAATTGCGCTACGTGGTGAAACGGATCGCGAGTTTCTTTCTTCCCCAGATCTGCGTCCGGGCTTGCTCGCGTGCCTATCGGAAGTTCAGCTGGGGGCAGGGTTTGATCGCCGACGGGCTGGAGTGGTTTGTCGCCCGGGTCTATCACCCGGTCCTGCGCCGGGCCCTGGACTATCGCTATCTCACCATGGCGCTCTTCCTGGCCCTGTTCGGCCTGATCATCGGGCTCGTTGGCAGCGGCCAGGTGAAGCGGATTCGCTTCCCCCGGGTCGAGAGCGAGCGGGCGACGGCGACGCTCTCGATGCAGGAGGGCACGCCGTACGAGATCACCTCGCAGCACATCCAGCGGATTGAGGATATTGCTAGGACGATGCAGGAGACCAGGGTGGATGGCAGTGGGGAGAGAGTGATCCAGCGGGTACTGAGCGTTACCGGCGGCCAGGGACTTTCATCCTCACGTTCGCGTTCCAGGCTGGGGGCGACGCATCTCGGTGAGGTCAGTTTCTACGTCAAGGCGCCGGAAGATCAGGTGGATCCCAAGATCAAGACGTCGGATCTGGTCATGGAATGGCGTCAGAGCATCGGGGCCATTCTCGGGGCCAAGGAATTGAATTTCCGGGCGGAGATCGGGCGCGGCGGCGATCCGGTGGATATCGAACTGACGGGGAATGACATCGATCAGCTGATGAGGGCCTCGGCAGAGATCAAGGATCATCTGGGGAACTACCCGGATCTCTATGATATCAGTGACAGTGCGGATGACACCAACGATGAGATTCGGCTGGCGGTTCTTCCGGAAGCGGAGAACTTCGGGGTGACGGAGGCGAGCTTGGCGCGCCAGGTGCGGCAGGCGTTTTACGGCGAGGAGATCCAACGGTTTCAGCGGGGGCGCGATGACATTCGGGTCATGCTTCGCTATCCGGAGCGGAAACGCCAGACCTTGGCCAGTCTGGAGGCGATGCGGATTCGCACGCCGGACGGGGAGGAGATTCCCTTTAACGCCGTGGCGGTGGCGACGAACGCCAAGAGTTTTCCCAACATCCAGCGGGTGGATCGCAAGCGCTCCATCAATGTGGTGGCGGATGCGGACACGCGTGAGGCGGACATGCCGGCGATCACCAAGAGCCTGACCGTGTTTCTTGACGATCTCATGGTCGACTATCCGGGGCTGAACTACTCGTTTGAAGGTGAGGCGGAAGACGCCCGGGAGAACCAGCGGACGACCATTGTGGGCGGCATGCTCCTGCTCTTTGGGATCTACACCATGCTGGCCATTCCTTTCAGGTCCTACATTCAACCTCTGATTGTGATGTCGGTCATTCCCTTCGGGCTCATCGGCGGCGTCTTGGGCCATATGATCGAGGGACTCTCGTTGAGCATGTTAAGCTATTTCGGCATGCTGGCCCTGACCGGTGTGGTGGTGAATGATAGTCTCGTGTTGGTCGACTACATCAATCGCCGGACGCGGGAGGGCATGAGCGTCTTTCAGGCGGCCAACATGGGAGGAGCGGCGCGGTTTCGCGCCATCATGCTGACGAGCTTCACCACGTTTGCCGGGCTCTATCCCTTGATCAAACTCGAGTCCACCCAGGCGCAGTTCCTGATCCCGATGGCGGTGTCGTTAGGGTATGGCGTCCTTTTCGCCACCTTCATCACCCTGTTCCTCGTGCCGATCAACTACCTCATCCTGCACGACATCAAGGAGCTGTTCCGCATGGCGGTGAGCGAGGGAGAGACCAAGGCGGGCGGGGCGGGGAAGATGACCGCCCCGGCGACGAAGGCCGGTTAGAGGCGATCGGAATTTCCTCGAGGCGAAGAAACGGGGAGCTCCGGGAGAGGTGGCCACCGGGGACGTGCCTTTTGCCCGGTGATCCGATTTGAGGCCGGTGGTGGGCCAACAGATCTTGCACCCGGGGAGAATCCGTCTAGCATGGCCTCGCTCTATGAAACTAGACATGCGTATCATGATGGGCGTCGCCGCGGTCGCGGTGATGCTGACCGGTTGTAACAAGCAGCCCTCCATCAGCCCCGGCGGTGTTCTCAAATTCACGGCCATTCCTGATCACGACAAGGTCGCCCTGAAGGCGAAATACGATCCCGTGGCGGCCTATCTATCGGAGGCATTGGGAGTGCCCTGCGAGTACGTTCCGTCGACGGACTACGATGCCTCTGTCAGGATGTTCGAGAATGGGGACGTGCATCTGGCGTGGTTTGGCGGGCTGACGGGTGTGCAGGCCATGCACCAAGTGGAGGGCGCGCGTGCCATCGCTCAGGGCAAGGAGGACCCCAACTTCCTCTCCTATTTCATCGCGCATCAGTCCACCGGGCTCAGTCTCTCGGAATCCTTTCCCGAGGCCATGGCGGGCAAGAGTTTCACCTTCGGGTCGAACAAGAGCACCTCGGGGCGGTTGATGCCGGAGTATTTCATCCGGGAGAACACGGGGAAGTCGCCTGAAGAGTTTTTCGGTCAGAAACCGGGCTTTTCCGGGGCGCACGACGCCACCATCGAGCTGGTGGCTTCGGGTCAGGTGCAGGTTGGCGCGGTCAATTACAAGACCTATGACAAGTGGGCGGCCAAGCCGGGATCGGACACGGACGTCTGCCGCATCATCTGGAAGACGCCGGCCTATTACGACTACAATTTCACGGCGCACGCCGATCTCGAGAAGATGTTTGGCGACGGGTTTATCGACAAGCTCCAGGAAAAGCTGGTGGCCATGGATGATGCGCTGGCCCAGTCGGCCTTCGACCGCGAGACCTTGATCGAGGCGAAGAACGAAGATTTCGCCAAGGTCGTCGAAGTGGCCCGTTCCCTGGAGTTTATTCGATGACGCAGGCCGCGAAGGCGGCTTCTGATCACGCTTTCCAATTGTGCGAGGTCTCCGTGCACTTCGCGGAGTTGGTCGCGTTGGATGGTGTCTCGCTGACCATCGAACGGGGAGAAAAGGTGGGATTCGTCGGGCCCAGTGGCGCGGGGAAGACCACCCTCTTGCGATTGCTGAATGCGAGTCAACGCGCCGATCAAGGGCGTCTCCTCGTCCTGGGGCAGGCCTTGCATGAGGTGGATGGCCCGTCGTTGAAGCGGGTTCGGTCCGGTATCGGATTCATCCCGCAGCGGTTTCACCTCATCCCGAGTCTCCGGGTCCTGCACAATGTCCTCATGGGGAGGTTGGGCCAACAAGGATTCTGGGCCAGCCTGCGTTCCCTGCTCTTCCCGAGCGCGGCGGAGCAAGTGGCGGTGCACGACGTGTTGGCGCGGGTTGGTCTGGCGGAGAAACTCTTTGCCAAGACGGATCATCTCTCAGGCGGTCAGCAGCAGCGGGTGGCGATCGCGCGAGCGCTCTATCAGTCACCCCAGGCGCTTCTCGCGGACGAACCGGTGGCCAGTGTGGACCCCACGCGTGCGCGGGCGACGATGGAACTCCTGACGCGACTGGCGGAAGAGGGGGAACTCACTCTGGGGGTGAGCCTACATGATCAGGCGCTGGCCCGCTCCTTCCTGCCGAGGCTGGTAGGCATCCGCGAGGGCAGGATTTTCAAGGATGCGCCAACCGAGGCGTGGACGGACGCCGATTTTGAAGAGCTTTATCAACTGGGCGAACTCAGCCCGTTGGAGGATGGCTACCGCAACTGAACTGCCGGCGAGGCGCCGCTGCTGGATGGGGTCGCGCCGGATGGTGCTCCTCCTCATTGGGGTAGCGGGGTTCCTCGCCGCCTGGCTCATTCAATTGGAGCCGACGCAGTTGTTCGGCAAGGCGCAATGGCATCAGCTGGGCGTCTTTTTTCAGGCGGCCCTGAGCCCGGCGTTGACTTACGAGGACGGCGCCGTGGTCCCGGAAGGCCTCTTTCTCATGGAGATTGCCGAGGCGCTCTACAAGACGCTGATCTACACGGCGGCGGCGATCAGTCTTTCGCTCGTGGGCGGTCTTGTTTTCGGTTTCCTCGGTTCAGCCAAGGCATGGCTCTCCCTGGCGGCTCCGGGGCACGTTTGGGGCAGGGCCCTGAGCGCCATCGCCCTCACCGGTCATTTCTTCGTGCGGACGGTGATGACGGTTCTGCGATCGGTTCACGAGATCGTCTGGGCCATCCTCTTTCTGCAGGCCCTGGGAGCGGAGAACTTGGCGGCGGTGTTTGCCATTGCCATTCCCTACAGTGCCACTTTGGGGAAAGTGTTTTCCGAGTTGATCGATGAAGCGCCGCGGGCGGCGGCGGGGGCTCTGCGGGATAACGGGGCCTCGCCGGTGCAGGTCTATGTGTTCGGCTTGCTGCCCGCGGTGATCCCGGACTTGTTAGCCTACCTGCTCTACCGGTTCGAGTGTGGTCTGCGGTCGGCGGCGGTTCTGGGTTTCTTCGGTGCGCCCACCCTCGGATCTTATCTCTCGCTTTCCTGGGGGGAACGCCACTATCACGAGGTCTGGGCCTATCTCTATGCCTTGCTGGCCTTGATTGTGGCCTTCGATTTCTGGAGCGGGGCCGTGCGTCGACGTCTTACCGTGGGGCTCGAGTCATGAGTGAGCATTCTACCCAGCTGGAGGCCGTGGCCGAGCTTCGCCGGGCTCGGCCTCGCGATCGGTTTCTCCGCGTCGGGCTCTCCTGCTTTGCCCTCTTGCTGGCGGCCTCGTGGTTCACGGGGGAGTTCGGTATTCGGGAGTTTGACTGGGAGCGGCGTTGGGCCAACTGTGAGCGTTTTCTCAGCCGGGTCGTTCCCTTCCCCATGCAGGAGCATCCCGAGGCATCGTTCGCCGAGAAGTTAGGCCTTGCCGGGGGCTGGTTGCTCGACCGATGGCGGGAATCAGGCGCGGAAGCCTTTCGCTACACGCTCGGGCTCTCCGTGGTCGCGATCGTTTTTGCCGGGGTCGCCAGTCTCGTGAGCCTTCCATTGGCCTCGCGTCGCCTGGCCACGGCGTCGCCGCTGGTGCCTCCGCATCGCGAACTCCCTGCCTGGCAGCGTTGGCTCTGGCGCCTCATTGGGCAGGGCTGCCGCTTCCTTCTCGTACTGGCGCGCTCGGTGCCGGAGTACATGATCGCCTTTTTTCTCGTGGTCGCTCTGGGGTTCAATGCTTGGCCCGCGGTGCTCGCCCTCGCGATCCACAATGCCGGGATCCTGGGCCGGCTGGGATCGGAGCTGGTGGACAACATGCCCAGTGCTGTTCCCGTAAGCCAGCGCAGCCTCGGGGCCGGCCGGTGGCAGATCTACGCCTTTGGCGCCGTGCCCAGCCTCTTCTCGCGTTTTCTCATTTTTTTCTTCTATCGCTGGGAAACCTGTGTGCGTGACGCCACCGTTCTGGGCATGTTAGGCATTCCCACCCTGGGTTACTACCTTCTCGAGGCCCGGGCCAAGGATCATCTCGACGAGATGCTCTTCTTTGTCGCCCTCGGGAGTGTGACCGTCTTGATCGGCGACCTGCTTTCGGCCTTCGTGCGTTGGCGCCTGGAGAGGACCAGCTAGCTGTGATGTGCGGAGCAAGATTGGCTAGAAAGTGGGAGGGACTTTAGTCCCTTTTGTCAACCAAGCGAGCCCAGGGACTGAAGTCCCTGCCACTTTCTTCGATCTGTGAAGTGACGAACTTGTGCTAACTGTTCGCGGCACGAGGCGAGGAGGGCGCGTTGTTCTTCGGGGAGCTCCGGGTAGGCCATGTGCATTGGCTGGAAAGTGGGAGGGACTTTAGTCCCTTTATTTATCAACCAAGCGAGCCCAGGGACTGAAGTCCCTGCCACTTTCTTTTACTCCTTTTCCAACTGTTCGCGGCAGGAGGCGAGGAGGGCGCGTTGTTCTTCGGGGAGCTCCGGGTAGGCCATGTGCATGCTCTCGAGACGATCGAGGATGAGGCGGGAGACGATGAGGCGCATGTTCTTCTTGTCGTCCGCGGGAATGACATACCAGGGAGCCTCCCTGGTCGCGGTCTCGCGAATGGCGGTTTCGTAGGCCTCCATGTAGTCGTCCCAGTAACCGCGCTCTTCGAGGTCTCCGGCGGAGAACTTCCAGTTCTTTTCCGGGCGATCGATGCGGTCGAGGAAGCGCTGTTTCTGTTCCTCCTTGGAGATGTTGAGAAAGAACTTCATGATCAGCGTGCCGTTGGCGCTGAGATGCCGTTCAAGGTTTCGAATGGAGTGGTAGCGTTCTTGCCAGAGGGCCTTCATGTCGTCCGTGATCTCGGTGGGTAAGCGCTGGTGCCGGGTTACGATCTCGGGGTGCACCCGGCAAACGAGGGCCTCTTCGTAGTAGGATCGATTGAAGATGCCAATCTTGCCTCTTGGAGGGAGTGCGAGGGTGGTCCGCCAGAGAAAATCGTGGTCCAGCTCGAGGGAACTGGGCTGTTTGAAGGAGTGCACTTCGATGCCGTGAGCGTTCACCCCGCTCATGACATGGCGGATGGTGCCGTCCTTGCCCGCGGCGTCCATGGCCTGAAAGACCAGGAGGAGGCTGTAGCGGTCGTGGGCGTACATCATGTTCTGAAATTCATCGATCTCATCTCGATACTCGGCCAGAGCCTCGCGGTAGGACTCCTTGTCTTCGTAGAGATCTTTCTCGACTTCGCTGGAGTGATCTTTCAAGCGAAAGTTCTTGCCGGTGGTGATGTGGTAATCGCTTACTTTGATCTTGGTCTTCATGGGATGTCTGGTTGTAATCGCCGCGGAGTTGGGCGGCAATGCGAAAGACCTTTGAAGAAAAGAACCAACACATCGGCAAGGATCATTCATGAAATCAATGAAAGCGCGCCCCCTCTTTCCCTTCCTCATTGCCACGCTCTCCTGGATCACGGCGATCGGTGTTTTGGCGGACGATCCGGCGTCCGCGACCCCGCAACGGCCCAACATCATCTTTGTGCTGGCGGATGATTTGGGATACGGCGATCTGGGATGTTTTGGCCAGGAAAAGATCCGGACGCCGCATCTCGACCGGATGGCGGCCGAGGGCATGAGGCTAACCAATTTTTACGCCGGTTCGACGGTCTGTGCGCCGTCGCGCTGCGTGCTCATGACGGGCAAGCACACGGGGCGTGCGCGGGTGCGTGGCAACGGGGAAGGACCCTTGGAACCGGAGGATGTCACGGTGGCGGAGGTGCTGAAGGCGGCGGGCTATCGCACGGCGCTGTGTGGCAAGTGGGGGCTGGGCGAAGCGGGGACGACGGGCGTGCCCAACCGGCAGGGATTCGATTTCTTTTACGGTTACCTCAACCAGCGCCATGCCCACAACTACTATCCGAGCTATCTCTGGCGGAATGGCGAACGGGAGAGCTTGCCCAACGTGGCCGAGACCGAGGACGAGACCGGGGGAGGCTGGGCGCGCGAAGCCGTGGCCTATTCGCACGATCTCGTCATGGATGAGGCCTTGCGGTGGGTGGGTGAAGAAAGGGAGACGCCGTGTTTTCTCTATTTGGCACTGACGATCCCCCATGCGAACAATGAACGGAATCGGGGGCTGGGAGACGGGCAGGAGGTGCCGGACTACGGCATCTATGCGGATAAGCCGTGGTCGCGCCCGAACAAGGGACAGGCGGCCATGATTTCCCGCATGGACCGCGACGTGGGGCGGCTTCTGGCCAGGCTGAGGGAACTGGGCCTGGCGGAGCAGACCTTGGTTCTCTTCAGCTCAGACAACGGGCATCATCGGGAAGGGGGGAATGATCCCGAGTTCTTTGATGCCAACGGGCCTCTGCGCGGGATGAAACGCGATCTCTATGAGGGAGGCATCCGAGTGCCCACCCTCGCCTGGTGGCCGGGACGAATCGAGGCCGGCTCTGCCTGGGCCGGCCTGGCCTACTTTGGAGATTTCTTCGCCACGGCTTGTCAGCTGACGCATCAGGAAGTGCCTTCCGGACTGCAGTCGACCAGCTTTCTCCCGGCTTTGTTAGGCGAGCTGGAGGATCAAGGGGAAGCGGAATATCTCTACTGGGAATTCCACGGAGGGGAAGGCAAGCAGGCGGTACGCTTTGGGCGGTGGAAGGCGGTGCGGCAGCCTTTTGGGAATGGGCATGTCGAACTCTATGATCTCTCCCGGGATCTCGGTGAGCGGACGAACCGGGCGGTGCAGCGTCCCGACTTGGTGCGGCGCGTTGCCCGGATGATGGAGGAAGCGCACGTGGAAGATCCGCGGCGGCGGCGGCGGCGCGGGCGTGAGTGAATTGTGCTGGGAGTTTAAGTTGAAGTTTAAGTGTAAGTTTAAGTTTTTTTGGGTTTGAGATAGGCACTGGCAAGTTGCTTGCCGAGGTGGAGGATGCCGAGGGTGTCGAGGACGAGTTTCTTTTCCTGAGGGGGGAGATCAAAGACTTTGAGGTGCGTGAGATGCGGGTCGGCTTCAGCCGAATGGCACGTGGTTAAGGACTGTCGTCGGGTGAAATCCGGCCAGAAATACGAGCTAAAAAATGCGCGATATATGAAGAAAAAAGGTGCGAAGAACCC
>JANQJH010000345.1 GCA_028281705.1 Verrucomicrobiales bacterium | reverse complement strand
GGGCGGGTAGACCAGCGATTCCTGCTTCCACAGCGTCTTGCCGCTGTCGGCTGCCAAACAAGCCGTTCCGTGATGCCCGTAGTGAACAAAGAGTTTCCCCTCTTCATACACCGGCGTGGGAGAGGCATGACTGTTCTTCTTGTGGAAGGCCCCCACGTCCGGTTTGGCAAACACTTCCTCATCCCAAATCGTTTTTCCGTTCCCAAGCGATACCGCAAGGGCTCGGAGCGACAGACCGCTCGCCGACTCCACCGCCGTCGTCAGATAAACCCGATCGCCCACGAGAATGGGTGAAGACCACGCCTTGCCCGCGATCGCCACCTTCCATGAAATCTCTTCGTCGTTCGGTCCCCAACGCAGAGGAACCTCCACACCCTCCGCATGTCCCTGACCGCCGGGCCCACGAAACTGCGGCCAGTCGTTACTCCAAACGAATGCGGTCTGACACAGGAGGAGGCAGGTGAATCCCAAAGATCTCTTAACGTTCATGACGGGACCATGGGATCCCTCCGCGGCAAAGGCAAGCCCACGGAACGCCACCCTATTCATTCTCGAGTTCGACCGCCAAGCGGCAGAACCGAGCGGCGGATGAAGCCGGCACGCGCCACGTCTTGATCTCCCCATCGGGCTCACCCGAGGCAATACCATTGGCGGACCACGCC
The DNA here is from genome assembly GCA_028281705.1 of Verrucomicrobiales bacterium. GTDB lineage: Bacteria > Verrucomicrobiota > Verrucomicrobiia > Verrucomicrobiales > DEV007 > JAACDM01. The sequence goes on along the minus strand of JANQJH010000345.1, from coordinate 7,700 downwards.
TTCAGATCAGACGACACTTCGAGACGGAGCGCGACCCCTTCCTCAGCTCGAATCACGGCCGTCACCCGAACCACGTCGGGGTCACCGGCATCCCTGGGCTCAATCGCCAGCCCGGCCAAACTCAACGGATCCGTGGGATCAGTGCCCATGACCATCTCCAAGAGATTCACCATCCGGTCGCCATCGGGATCGGCATCCGGCCCGCTGATCGATGGATTTGCCTGTGCCGATTCCGAAAATTGCTGCTTGGCCCATGCCACGTAAGGCGAGTCCACCGCAATCTCTTCGAAGACAGCCGTTAGGCTCTTCGCCGCATCGGCCAGGATCACCAAGGGATTCTCCAGCTCGCGGTCTCCACCGGCTCCGTCCCATCGCACAAACTCGAATCCCGGCGCGGGCACCGCTGTCAAGGTCACCTCCGTTCCCTCCACATGGTTCGGTCCTTCGGGCACTCGCAAAACATTACCCGAGCCCGATGTCGTCACCTCGATGGCAAAGACTCGTTTGAAAAGCGCGCTCACCGATTGATCCTCACCACCCATGACCAAGGTCGCAGGATTACTCTCACTTTCCAAATCACCGCTCCAGCGGACAAACGTCCAGCCCTCCGCCGGCGACGCCGTGATCGTCACACGATCGCCCGCGTCGTAGAGAGGCTTGTTAGGCGAAGCCGCCACCTGACCCTCGCCATCCTGGCCCAACGTCAGCGTAATCACTGGCACAAAGTGGGCCGTGTAAGCGAGGTCCGACTCCACGGACACGGTCAAGGGATTGGCCACGCCCTCGGCATCGCCCGACCATCCCAGAAATCGGTAACCATCCAATGCGGTGGCGGTGAGGAGGACCTCGGCACCCCGTCGATAGCTTGGCGCCGAAGGCGAAACCGTCACTTCTCCGCCCTCCTCAGCGCTCGCCTCGACACTGAAAAATTGGTCGAACACGGCCGTCACCGTTAGACTTTCGGTCATGACCACGTCGATCGGGTTCGACGCGCCCGCCGCCGCCCCGCGCCACTCGATGAAGGTCCAGCCGGGCGCAGGGACCGCCGTCAAGGTGACTTCGGTCCCCGGCAAATAGCCTTCCGCCTGCGGTGAACGCGACACCGACCCCTCACCTTCGACAGGCACCTCCAAGGCCAGGAACGCCGTAAAACTCGCCGTGATCTCCGCATCGGCGGTGAGGGTGACCTCCAGCGGATTCTGCAATCCCGAAACGCCGCCGCCGGACCAACCGGAAAAGACCGCTCCAGGCGCCGGCAACGCGGTCAAGGTGACCACCGTGCCCGGCAGATAATCCGTGGCCGCGGGATCCCGCGAAACCGAGCCGGGGCCGTTCGCCTCAACGCCTAACGTGACCCGGGAAACAAAGAGCGCCTCGATGGTTAAATTACCATTCAGGGTCAATGTCAGCGGATTCTGCAACCCACTGGCATCGCCGCCCCAACCGGCAAAGGAGGCCCCCGGTGACGGGATCGCGGTCAACGTCACTTCCTCACCGAGATCGTAATTCGGCTTGCTCGGATCCACGGCGACGGCGCCCGGACCGGTCCCCTCAATCGTCACCGTCACCTGCTGCACGAAGACCGCTCGCACCGTCTTGTTAGCATCCACGGTGACGGAGGTTGGGTTCCCCGTTCCTGACAGAGCGTTCTCCCATCGCAGGAAACGCCAACCCGGGGATGGCGTCGCCGTCGCCATCACCACCGTCCCCTCTTCATATTCCGGCTGCGCTGGTGTGAAGCCAACGCTCCCCTGCCCCTCGACCTCCGATTGAAGCACATAGCGCACCGCCACCCGCTCAAAGACGGCTTGCACCGCCAGGTTTTCGTTCACCGCCAACGACAAGGGTACCTCACTGCCCGTGGCCGATCCGGTCCAGCGCGCAAACTCCCAGCCAGGCGCCGGAACGGGCGTCAAGCTGACCTCGTCTCCGGCGTCAAATGCCGCCTGATCGGGACTCACGTTCACCGAGCCCTCTCCCTGAACACTCACCGAGACGATCAACCGGCCCGGCAGGCTACCCGCGGATCCGCCATTCTGCGCGGATTCCACCCAGGCACCGGGATCGTCGGAAAACAAGCCGGGATCGAGCCGTTCCAAACTGGCCCCCTGACCATCAGCGGCCGGCGGCCAGGGATCGGCATCGTCGAAGGTCACGGCATCCACCACAATCATCGGCACGACCAACTCTCCCCCCTTCAAGGTCGGCTCATCCGGCCGCAGGAGTTCGAGACGCTCCCCGCCATTATCGAGCGCTCCACCCGCCGGCCCGTAAACCTGGATCGTCGGCGGCAATCCATGAAACGCTCGGAAAGTGTTGGGATCGCCCTCGACCACAAGTGCCAGCGCTCCGGGAGACAGCGACTGACCCTCGGGAAAATCAAAATCCATCCCGTCGAGACGCCAGGTGTTGGCCGGGTTCGCCGCATCGAACAGTTGAATGGTTTTGTCAGAGACATTCCAAATCTCGACATACTCCGGGCCTAACGGATCTGCGGGATGATACATGATCTCGCTGAGCAACACATCCGGCGCCAGGGGCTCCGTATTCGCACTCCCCAGAGTGAGGCTCGACAGCGCGGGATAGCGCACTTCGCCGGCCGAATTGCTTACTCGGCCAAAGGGGACCCCATTGGCCGCGCCTCGAAAACCAAAGCCATCCCGATAACCGGTCAATCCGGCACCATCGGCCGAATAGAGGTAGATCTCGTCGCCGGCAGAACTCAATGAAAAGGCGCTGCCGAAGAACGCCGGGGGCAGTCCGGCGTTGTTATCCGGATCCTCGTCATTGTCCTCCAGCAAGACCAAGTAGCCGCCGGCAGGCAAAATAGAGCCGGACGGCAAGCGGTACTTGAGCGGGGAGTTGGGATCGTCCGTGAGATACCATCCACTGACATCCACACTCTGCCCGGTGGGATTGTAGAGTTCCACGGCATCGACTTGAGGCCAATCCGTGTGGGTCAGGACTTCATTGATCACGATGGCGGGCACGCCTTCCCCATCACCGATCCCCGGACTGCCGCCCTCCACACTGGGCCGCCAGGAATCGATTTGGTTAGGATCAGGATTGGCCGCGGGGTTGATCAATGCGAGGGACGACCCCAATCCATCGGCAGCCGCGGGCCACGGATCGGCATCGTCGTAAGTGAGCATCTTCACCACACCGCCCTGGCCGTCGACGATCTGCAGCGTCTCGCCACCGTTGTTCAGCGATCCACCGTACTCACCGGCAATCACATGGCTGGCTCCATAGCGAAAGGCGAAGGCCGCCCGGTTCTTCACCAAGAGCACACGCTGCCCCGGTTCGATGATGGATCCCGCCGTTTGGGGGAAGAGAAACGTCAGCCCGTCGGCAAACTGATAGCCTGTGAGATCGATCGCCTGACCGGAAATGTTCATCAGTTCGAGGTATTCGAAATCATCCGCATCGGTGAACCCGGCCGCGATCTCGGCCGCCGACGGTGGGGCCGGATGGTACATGATTTCCGAGATGACCAGGTTGGCGTTCGTCGCCGGCACGGCGCCCACGACAAAGACCGCGGCATTGAGGGCGCTCCACTCGCCGTTCTGTAAGGTCCTGGCGTTGACCTCGGCAAAGCTGGAAGGCAAGGTAACGGCGGATCCACCGGAGACCCGGGTCCCCACGAGTTCCGGATCACAGAGAAAATCCGAACTATTGAGATTGTCGTTCAACCCGTGAAAGGCCAGCACGTTGGTTCCCGCGACCAGCTTGCCCAGATGCGTCGTGAGATCAAAGTCGATGAACGACTGCGCATCGGCGTCATCGTGCAACCCCGTCGCTTCACTATTCCAGGTCAAGGATCCGGGAGGATTGAAGGAGGCCACCTCCTGACCGTTGAGAAAAGCGACAAAACCATCCTCGAACTTCATCCGCAGGATCAGCCCTTGAAAGGCACTGGGATCCGCGACATTGAACGCGGACCGGATGTAGATCGAAGTGTTTTTGTTATTCATGGCACCGATCACGTCGACATCGATGAGCGCATCGTAGGTCGTATTCTCGTCATAACCCACCCCGCCACTTCCCGCGGTCCAACTGGCATCGTTAAAACCGAGATTCCGCCAACTCGTCCCCAATGCCCCGTTCGTCGGGACGAGGACTCGGAGGCCATCGGAGGCCCGGTAGAGCGTCTGTGATTGGATCGATCCCTCTTGCGCCGTCTTCGCCGTGGCCGACACAGAGCCGTTCTCCACCCGGGGATCGCTCCCGTCCATCGTGTAATAGACCGTGCCCCCGGCGGCGGTGAACTGCAGACCGAAGCCCGCGCCCACATGCCCCCCGTGCTGATTGAAGGAAGGCGCGACCACGGACGGGTAGAGCGGCGCCGAGGTCGTGCCACTATTGGCATTGCCATTGTTGTAGCGGCGGGTGTTCTTGAATTGGTCCAGGAGAACACTCGGACGGCTCGAGAGATAACTGCGCACGGCGCTGACCGCGTTCAACCAATCGGAACGCCTCAGAGGATTGCCCCGTTTGGCATCACCCCAACGGGCCGATTCCGCGATGATGGCTTGATCAATCATCCCAGCCCGGGCATCGACACGGGCGATCGTCTGACTGGGCGTGAGCAATCCGTCGTTGAAGAGCAGGGCGTGCGCGCGGTCGCCAAAGCGGAGTCGATAGGCGTCGAGCGCCATCAACTGCTGGTGAATCCACTGAGGATTGCTATAATTCAAGGTCTGCCCCGCCGGCCAGGGACCATTGCGATTGGTGATCGTGGCTCCGGAACCAGTGCCCAAGGAATGCTCACAGTCATGAGCGAAGTATTGAAAACCGAACTCCCCCGACCGGTTCCACACGCTGAACCAGTTGTTTGGCCGGTTGTTGCCCAAAAAGTTAGACACCGGGGCATCATAGCTCCCGACGAAGAGAATGATCATCATGTAATCGATCAAATTGTCGACGTCGAGGTAGACGGGATAATTTGCATTGCGGGTCCCGTCCGGATTGAGGCCTTGGAGTCTTTGATAGAGGGAAAGGCGAGTCGTCGGATTCGAAGTCGCTGCTAACTGATTGGCGAGATTCCAATAGGCCTCCCAGCCCGCCATCTCGCCATCCGTGGCCTCAATCGTATAGCCACCGGAACTGCCGGCGGACTTGACCACATCGTAGTCGTCCGCATCACCACCAAAATAGGACTTCCCAAATGAGGCCTCCGCCCTTTCCTGGGTCATGTAGAGCCCCCAATAGAGGCCGTTGACATACAAATGGTAGTAGCGGCTCCGCGTGTGCGCCTGGCCCATAGCGGCCTGAGAATCACGGGCAAAGACTTCCCGCACAAAGGTGTTCGCCGTGCCTCCTTGGAAAGACCAAGAGTAGTTTTGCGCCGTCCGCAGATCCATGTTCTTAAACCGATCCACGCCCGCATCACCAAAGAGCGGGTACTTCAGGTCCCCGGCGTATTCATTGCGGAAAAAGAGACGAAAGGCATGTTTGGGATTGTTGCCGCTCCGGCTGAAGCCTCCCCGAATCCGCAGACCGGCGTCGATCTGAAAACTTTCGCTCCCATCCTTGCCTAACAACTCCACCGAAGCGGGACGTTCCCAGGCACGGCCGCGGCTGCCGGCATGAACATAAATCCCGTCCGAGGAACTGAAAAGATGATCCGGATCCGTCACAAGCGAGATGGAATCGATGCTCTTCAAGGCGTTCTTCAAAGCGGTCGACGTCGTCCCAATGGAGGAGGGACTATCCATGCCATAGTCCAAGACCTGACCGTTGACCGAGCCGGTCGGCCATCCCGACGGCGGGGTCGATCCCTGGTTGACCACATCATCGATGAAGAGATAGGTCTGGGTGTCGACATTGCTCGGCTTGTAGTTGTTCCGATAGGCCACCGCCCGGAGCACGGTCGATTTTGAAATGGTGATCGGCGTCGAATAAAGCGTGCCGCGAGTCGACGTCGGCTCCGTGCCGTCCGTGGTATAGCGGATCTGCGCCGAGGGCGTGGTGGTCGAAATGCTCACGGAGAAAGGCGCATCGAAGAATCCGCGATCGACGCTGAACTTGGTATCCGCCACCTGCCCCAGGGAAGCCACCGGCGTGTTGGCCCGTCCCGGCGTGGGCTCGTTCAAGATCCCGGGCGAACCGGCGCCGAGAGCACCGGCACTGAGAACGGGATTGATGAAGAAGGAGTCATCGCTGGCAGAGACATTCAAACCCTGAATGGCCAGGACATTGGTTCCCGCCACGAGCAAATGTTTCTTCGAAGTGAGATTGAAAGACTCCCAGACTTGGCTCTGCAAAGGCGTGCGCGCCGCAGTGGCCGTGCTATTCCACGAGACCGACGCCGGAGCATTCCTCCGTGCCACCTCTTCGCCATTGAGATAGGCGATAAAACCGTCATTGTACTGCATCTGCAAGGTGAGACTATCAATCTGCCCAAGATTGCTCAGAGCAAAGGGCATGCGAACATAGGCCGAAGCGTTCTGACCCAGCATGGACGTCTCCAAATCACTTCCCACCGCCAAAGGGCTTCCCGATGCCAAACCGGCGATCTCGCCATTGGACAAGGGTCGATCAAAGATGACGACTTCATCCATGCGCCCGTTGAACCAGCCCTGATCGCCGTTTGATCTCCCGAGAACCACCTGGGCATTGGACGAAAGATTGGCGTGACCGCCCGAGGCGTTGTCGTGCTCCCCGTTGACGAAGACCGCCTGCTCGCCGCTGTCAAAACGCCAGGCCAGATGGGTCCACTGACCTGGACTGAGGACGTGGCTCCCGCCCCCAGTATCATTTCCCCAAAAACCGAAGTAATTCTTGTTTCCCCGGGTGGTCAGGTGCAAGCCCGGCGCGTTCTGCCCCAGGATGGTGTTGTCACCGTTCACGTTGTCCAACCGCACCCATGCCGAAGCGGTGAAGTTGCCATCGAACCCCAGCGTACTGGCCGCCTTGAGGGTCACGTGATCGTTGCTTCCATCGAAATCCAAGGCCGTGCCCAATCCGGAACGGCTACCGACCCAATCGGAATTGGCATTCATGTTGACCATCGATCCGTGATGATCATTTCCCGATTGGTCTAACAACTGCGTCCCCGTGCCCTCTTCGAAGTCGTAGTAGGCCACCAGACCGTCGAGGGAAGAGCCGCCGACGGAACCAAAACCCACCGCCGTTTCTGAATCCTCCCAGGAGGCATCGGTCGAGAAGGTGCGTGCCGTCCACGAGGTTCCCAAGTTTCCGTTCGACGGCACCAGGACCTCGGCGGACGATCCTTCCGTCACATAGGTCGTCCCCGAGAAGGGCAGTCCATAGGCCTCATCATCCTCCATGGCGGAGAACTGCGGAGCGAACTCATCGACCACCGTGAGACCGTCCGGCGCCACCAGGGCGAGGTACTCCCCGCCGGATGAGAGATTGAAGTTGGTGTGGAGTTCGCCGCCAACCAGGTCTCGATCCTTTCCCGAGGCGAACAGCAACAGATACTCTCCAGCCTCAACCGTGACCGCTGGAAGGGTCCACTTTGTGAGATTCGCGGCATCATCCGTGAGATGATAGCCTTCCAGTGAAACTGCACCGGGCCCCGAGTGGTAGATCTCCAGCCAATCTGAAGAATCACCGTCCGCATCGAGAAGCGTGTTGTTGTTTGCAGCCTGAACCTCGGATATGACCGGGGCAGCCTGTAAAGAAAGGGAGAGAGAGAGGCACAGAAGGCCAACGATTAGGGGGAGGCGTCGGTT
>JANQJH010000303.1 GCA_028281705.1 Verrucomicrobiales bacterium | reverse complement strand
TGCGAATCCAGCGCTCCAGTCTGTATTGTTTGATCGTCCCCGCGGCTCTCGCCGTCTCCGCGCTGCGTTCCTCTGGAGAGGGAGATGAAGACGGAGACCGAGGCCTTGTCTTTGAAGACAAGATCGCCCCCATGCTGGAGAACTACTGCTTCGACTGCCACGACAGCGATGTCAAGAAGGGCGGGCTGGATCTCACGGCTCTGCGGTTCGACCTGGACGACGAACAGATCTTCGAAACCTGGGTCAAGGTGCATGATCGCGTGGCTGCAGGCGAGATGCCGCCGGCGAAGAAGAAACATCAGCCCACGAGTTCCAAACGCGATTGGTTAGTCGGCAAACTGTCCAGTCAACTCATTGCCGCCGATCACCAGCGCGCCGAGGAAGCCGGCCGGGCGATCTGGCGTCGATTGAACCGCTACGAATACGAGAACACGCTGCGTGACCTGCTCGACGCCCCATGGCTGCAGGTAAAGGATATCTTGCCGGAGGACGGAGAGCTGCACCGCTTCAACAAGGTAGGCGAAGCGTTGAATGTCTCACACGTCCAGATCGCGCGTTATCTTCAGGCCGCTGAATACGCCCTGCGCGAAGTGATGGTGCCGAGTTTGGAGAAACCTGAGACCCGCACTCAACGTTTCTACGCCCGTGACCAGAGATCGTTCAAAGGCAAGTTGCACTACAGTCCATTCAATCGCAGTCCCGAGCGCGCGGTTTATCCCTTGCTCGATCACACGGCGCAGGTGGATGTGCTCGACAAGAAGGCGCCCGTCACAGTGGGCGAATCCGATCCGGCGATTCGTAAACGCGAGGCCTTTGGCGTGACGGCCGGCGCCTATGAACCGTTAGAGGTCAAGTTCAGCGAGTTCAAAACCCGGCAGCCCGGGAAGTATCGACTCCGGGTCAGCGCCTACACCTTCTGGGCGGGGCCGGGATTCAAGGGCAAGTGGTATCGCCCGGATCGCTACCACACATCGGTTGGCCGCCGTGCGGAACCGGTCGTTCTCTATTCCGAAGCGCCGCCGCGCCGGCTGCGTCGCCTGGGTGGTTTCAATGTTTATCCCGAGCCGACCGAGCAAGAACTCGTCGTCTGGTTGCTCAAAGACGAAACCATCCGCCCCGATGCCGCGCGCTTGTTCCGCTCGCGTCCCCCAAGCTGGCACAACCCGCTGGCGGAAAAGGACGGCCAGCCCGGTGTCGCCTACCGGTGGCTCGAAGTCACGGGGCCCATCCACGATACCTGGCCGCCACGAGGACACGACTTGATGTTCGGTAACTTGCCAGTGAGCGAAAACGCACGTGGTGACGTGGAAGTGAAATCAGAGAATCCCCTGGAGGACTCGAAGAGATTACTTCGGCGCTTCATGGCGGCAGCGTATCGGCATCCTGTCTCCGATGACGAAGTTCTCCTCTTTCACCAATTGATCGGCAAGTCGATGGACACGGGAAGTTCGTTCACCGAGGCCATGATCGCCGGGTACACCGCGGTCCTCACCTCGCCCGCTTTCATTTCCCTCGAAGAGCACCCGGGCCGATTGAACAGCCACGCGCTTGCCTCCCGGCTGTCCTACTTTCTTTGGAACTCTCCACCGGATGAAGCGCTACTGAAAGCTGCCGAAGCCGATCATTTGAAAGATGACGGCGCCGCCTTGCGCGAGCAAACCGAGCGCTTGTTAGGGGATCCCAAGATGTTGCGATTCAACAAGGCCTTTCTCGCCTACTGGCTCGATCTGAAGAACGCCACCGCGACATCCGCCGACGAAACGTTGTATCCAGACTACTACCTGGACGACTGGCTAACCGATTCCTCGGTGGAGGAGACCGAGGCGTTCTTCGCCGAACTCATCCGCAACGACCTGCCCGCCCGGAACATCGTAGATTCCGACTTCGTCATGCTGAACGAACGGCTGGCCCGTCACTATCATATTCCTGAGGTGGACGGCATTGAGATCCGCCGGGTGGCGCTGCCGGATGACAGCGTTCGGGGAGGACTGCTCACCCAGTCGAGCGTGCTCAAGGTGACGGCCAACGGCACGACCACGAGTCCGGTGATGCGCGGCGCCTGGATCATGGAACGCATTCTGGGACAGAAGCCCCCGCCGCCGCCGCCAAGTGTGCCCGCGATTGAACCCGATACGCGCGGCGCGAAAACGATCCGCGAACAGCTGGACAAGCATCGCAGTGTGCCGTCCTGCAATGGCTGTCACCAGAAGATCGATCCCGCCGGGTTTGCCCTCGAGAGTTTTGACATTCACGGCGGCTACCGCGAACACTATCGGGCGTTAGTCGACGGCAATGAGGACCGGCGTGTTCCCGGGTTTGGCATGAACGGGCAACCATTCAAGTTTCACCTGGGCCAACCTGTCGACTGCACGGGTGAACTGCCGGACGGACGCACGTTCGCCGATGTTCGCGCGCTGAAAAAGCTCCTCCTGACCGACGAGCGCATGATCGCGCGGAATCTGGTGCGGCAACTGCTCGTCTACGGCACCGGTGCGCCCGTTCGTTTCGGTGACCGGCCGGAGATCGAACGCATCCTCGATCGTGCCGAGGCCTCCGAGTTCGGAGTGCGGACATTGATCACCGAGATCGTTCAAAGCCCGCTGTTCCGCAACAAGTAGAAATCGTGTCTCTCACTCTCATCCCAGGCAAAAGACCGGGCGGAATTCGGCTTTGCATGAAATTTCGCTCAATGGCATAGTTCATCCATCCTCATGAAAACGAGCAACCAACATCGGCCTATCAGCGCGCCCTTTGTCTCCACTCGAGGTGCCATGCCGCGCCGCCAATTCTTCAAAGGTGCAGGGGTGCTCCTGGGCCTGCCATTGCTCGACGCCATGACGCCCGCCTTTGTCCGCGCCTCCAGTGCGGCGGCCAGGGAAGCCGAGGCGCCCCGCCGGATGTTCGGCATCTGCAATAACCTTGGCCTCTTGCCCAATCACTTTTTCCCCAAGGGGAGCGGCACCGATTACACCGCATCTCCCTACCTCGAATTGCTCAGTGAGTACCGGGACGACTTCACCGTGTTCAGCGGCGTGTGGCACCCGGACGTCGATGGTGGCCACCCGGCAGACAACTGTTTTCTCACGGCCGCGCCGCACCCCGGCAGCGGCGGGTTTCGCAACACCATCTCGCTCGATCAGTTCATCGCCGAACGCCTCGGCCATCACACCCGTTTTCCGGCGCTGACGCTTGGGGTCAACGTGAAGAAGGGACAACGCAGCCTTTCATGGACGGGATCCGGCGTCCTGATTCCCTGTGAGGAAAGTGCGACGACGGTTTATCGCAAACTCTTCCTCCAGGGCTCACCCAAGGAGATCGAACGCCAGGTCAAGCGTCTCGAAGTCGGCCAGAGCATCATGGACACCATTGGCCATCAGGCAAAATCATTGCAGCGCGATCTCGGGGCGCGCGACAAGGAACGCCTCGATCAGTATCTCACCAGCGTGCGTGATCTGGAACAGCGGATGATCGCCGCCCGGGAATGGGAAAGGAAACCGAAGCCCAAGACCGAGGCGCCCGAGCCGCTCGATCCAAGAGATCCCAAGGCCTACATGGAGAAGGTTCAGTTGATGTATGAAATGGCCCGATTGGCCTTTGAAACCGACTCCACACGGGCGATCACCCTCTTGCTCGACAGTGTCAATTCACCGGCGATCGACGTCGATGGGATGGAGATCACGGACGGTTACCACAACCTTTCGCATCACGGGCGGAACGACGAAAAAATCACGCAGCTCAAGGCGATCGATGAGTGGCACATGCGTCTGCTCGCGGAGATGTTCGGCAAATTCAAGAGCGTGAACGAGACCGGCGAAACCATGTTGGATCGCACCATGATCCTTTACGGTTCCAATCTGGGCGACGCTAACACCCATGTCACGACCAATCTCCCCACCCTGTTCGCCGGCGGCGGCTTCAACCACGGCCAACACCTGGCCTTCGATACGGAGAACAATTATCCCCTACCCAATTTGTTCGTCTCCATGCTGCAACGCATGGGACTCAACGAAGACAAGTTCGCCACCAGCACCGGCACCATGCGCGGATTGGAAATGACGTAGCGGAACCGGCGACGCGTCCTAGCAGCAACCAAGTCCCTAAGAAAGTGGCAGGGACTTCAGTCCCTGAGTTCTCACGGTTGATTGAGGGACTGAAGTCCCTCCCACTTTCCCGGCAGATACGAGAAGACGTCACACTTGGAATGTGGCAGGGACTTCAGTCCCTGAGCTGACGCATCCTCCCTACATTGCCCCTCCTCACACCTGCCCACGCCGGTAGGCTGCAGGTGACGTTCCGCGATGCTGCTTCAACATCCGGCTGAGATAGTAGCGATTGGGAAAACCGGTTTCGCTCGCGATCTGCTCGATCGAATCGTTGTTGTGACGCAGGAGACGGCAGGCCTTGTCCAGCCGGAAGTCGAGAAGTGCGCGCATCGGCGTGGTCTCGATCTGTTGCCGGAAGAGTTGGTTCAAGCTGCGCACACTCAATCCAGCGAACTTGGCCACGTCCGCACAGGTGAGCTTGCGGGTCAGATTGGCGTGCATGAACTCGAGGGCACGCTCGAGACGCGGATCGATCCGGTGATCCCGCCAAATATCGGCGGGGAGTTGCTGCAAGGCCTCGACCACCAAACTCGCGGAAGACCAGGGATAGCGTGTCGCGGCGCCTTCGCAACCGGCGAGTGCGGATTTCATCGGCCCCGTCACCACAATCGGATAGATGCCGGGCCTCGCGCGGTCGGCGCTCGGACCGAGGGTGAAGTGGACGTACCATTTCCCGAAGGGCCCGGGGTTTCGCGAGCTGATCGTCGTGCGCGGTGAGATGAGGTAGGCCTCGCCCGGAACAAGGCGCGTTTCGATTCGGCCGGAGCCGCTCCCCGTCCAGACGGCTGCTTCTCCAGTCGTGGGCAAATACAGTCGCCAGTAGGGATCATTGAGCTCCTCCAGGACCCATCGATCGAGTTCAATCCGGCGCGTCGTGAGAATCTCCATCGTGATCCCGGGGAGCATCACCACGCGTTCTCCGACGACTTCGTGGGGCGAACGATCCGGGACGAGGCTGATGAATTCAGGATGATCCCTGGCGCTCATTGAATTCTTGATCCGATACACTTCGAACGAAAACAAGCCTGAAAAATAAGCTAGTTATAGAATTTCTGCCGGATCAGACACAAATAAGGCCGCCACTGGCATCGCCGGATGGATGGTTTTGCCCTTAGCTCTCGGCGTGCAAAGCTTCGATTCCTCCCAAGTCCACGCCATGCTCTTGGCAGTCGCCGATCGCATCATCGCCGCCGAGGCGGAACTTTCCGAGGCCGACCGGCGTCTCGGCGATGGCGACCACGGCCTCGGCATGCAGCGCGGGATGCAGGCGGCGAAGACGAAACTTGCGGAGCTGGACAATTCGGCAACGGTTGGCGAACTATTTGGAGCAATGGGTATGGCGATGATCAGTTCGATGGGAGGCGCTTCGGGCGTCGTGTTCGGATCCATGTTCCGTGTTGGGACAAAGACGCTCAAAGATTCGCCGGAAGCCTTCACTTCGCTCGGTCTGAGCGCCCTTCTACGATCCGCCAGTGAAACCATCATGAAACGCGGCGGCGCCAAACCCGGGGACAAAACGATGCTCGATGCGCTCGTTCCCGCAGCCGACAAGGCGAGCGATTGCGCTCAGCTTCCGCTGTCCAAGGCGCTCGAGCAGGTGGCCACCGCCGCAGAAAATGGGCGTGACGCCTCCTCTGCCTTGATCGCGACCAAGGGGCGTGCCAAGACCCTTGGCCAAGACTCCATCGGCCACCCGGATGCCGGAGCTTGTTCGGTGGCGATCATTCTAAGGACCATGGCCGATTGTGCCGCAAAATCTTAACAAACGACCTCAACTACAAACCGACCCATAACATGGCAGATCTAGACGACATCAGAGACGGCGATAACTTCGGCCTCAACTCCCCCGCGGACACCAGCAAATTTTACCTCAAGGGCATGAACAGCATGCCCTGGGGAATCAAGAACCGCATGTCGCGGATCTTCAACCCCAAGTCGGGCCGCACCGTCATGCTCGCCTTCGACCACGGCTTTCTCATGGGGCCAACCTCCGGCCTGGAACGAATCGACCTGAACATCGCTCCCCTCGCCGAGCACGCCGACTGCCTCATGGGTTGCCGCGGCACCATCCGCACCATGATCCCGCCGGAGAACACCCAGCCCGTCTGCCTCCGCGCCGACACCGGCACCACCATCCTAACGGAGATGAACCACAACGTCCTCCTGGGCGAAGCGGAAATGATCAGCATGAACGCCTCGGCGCTCGCTGCCATGATCTCGATTGGCGACGATGCCACCGAGGCCAAGACCATCGCCAACTTCAGCCGCCTGGTGGACATCGGAAACAAGTATTCCATCCCCGTCATGTGCGTCACCGCCGTCGGCAAGGACATGGCTCGCGACGCCCGGTACTTCGGCCTCGCCTCGCGCGTCGGCGCCGAGAACGGTGCCAGCATCGTCAAGACTTACTACACTGAGGGCTTTGAAAACGTGGTCGCAGCGACCCCGGTTCCCGTCGTCATCGCCGGCGGCAAGAAGCTCCCCGAAATCGAAGCACTCGAGATGGCCTACAACGCCATCAATTGCGGCGCCGCCGGGGTGGATATGGGACGCAACGTCTTCCAATCCGAGGCTCCCATCGCCATGATCAAAGCCGTCAGCGGCGTCGTCCACGATGGCCTCAAGCCGGCTGAAGGTCTCGAACTCTTCGAGACCCTGAAGAATGAGGCTTGATTGATTAGCCATCGAACCCTGCAAGATCCCTTACATTTTCAGAAAGTAGGAGGGACTTCAGTCCCTCGGCTCCTATCTGGAATTCCTCCGGAAATAACGAAGGGGCTAAAGTCCCTGCCACTTTCCCTACGTTGCGGAAAGACTTCAGTCCCTTCGTTGTTCCGGAGGCAGAGGACCGCCCCGCGTGATGTGAACCGTCAGACCGATTGAGGTCTGAACCGCTTCGCCAGGAAACCGGTGGCCCTGCTCGTGTCAAGGTCGCCAAACAGAATGCCTTCCTCGCCATAGGCGTGGTGCGCCATAAGCACGCCGTCAGGGTCGATGATGGCTGATGTCGTGGACGCACCTTGAGGAAGCGCGCAATTCACCGTGGCAAAATAGCAGGTATTTTCCGCTGCCCGGCAGAGTGCTGCCTTCTCGTGGAAAGAATTCGCGGGATCGGCAAATCTGTCAGGCAAACCTTGGCTCTCACCGGCAATTTCGATGTGCGGGTGAAAGACAATCTGCGCCCCCCGTCTCACAGCCCATCGCACCGTCTCCGGATACCGCCATCCCTCGTGGCAAATGACGATGCCAAACGTCGTCTCGCCCATGTGAAACAGGCGACGCTCCGTTCCAGGGACGAAAGCCATTTCTTCAGACGGATCCAGCTGGACCTTGTCCTGGAAGCCTTCGAATCGCCCCGCTGCACTGGTTACCCGGGCAGTGATCCGGCGTCCATCCGTCTCGATCCGTTCCGTGCCCAGGATGATCCAGATCCCCAGTTCCGCGGCCTTCGAATCGATCACCGACCAGGCGTGGTCCAGCCACCCTTGGTCGGGCGGTGCCGCTTCCCCATCCGCTCCTGTGCGGTATCCCGGCACGATATTCTCGGGAAAACAGAGGATGGCAGCGCCGCCTTCCGATGCTGACGCCATCGCATCGAGAACAATCGTCACCGATTCCTCACGGGACGACGGGAAGCGAACATTGGCTAGTGCGACCCTGACGATGGGCATGAGCTGGAGAAACTGGGTTCCATTGGGAGAACGCTAGCGACCCGTGAGCCCGAGGTCAATTCCTCCTGAGTGGGCCACAATTCGTCTCACCTTCCATCTCGAGCCCTCCGCCCTATTCAAGCACACGCCGATATTCGGTTTTCATCGCAGGCGTCCAGCTCGCTCCATCCTCCGAGGACTCGATGGTGACCACATGCGTGTTGTCGTTGCCAGCAAAGGTCCAGGTGAAACGAGTGTGTCCCCCGCAAACGGGGTCGGAACCCTCCAACGTCAACTGATCCCCGGCGAACTTGCCAAAGATCCTCGTGGCCGAACCTCCAAGAGAGTCATACCAGTGAAAGAAGTACCGTTCGCTGGTGGCGTCCCAGCCAATCAATCCGTGCATACCGTACTCCGGAGTCGATCCACGCATTTGCCTGAAATCGAGCGCCATGAAAAATCCGTCGAGGATGAATCGATTCTCGTAGATGCCCACCGGGACGGTATCGCCCTCGGCAGTTGGGGCCTCGGTATCCCGCCAGGTCCCTTCGAGCCGGGCCAAGGCGTGGTGTTGTTCGCCGGGTTGGGTAGCGCTGTCTGTCATGGGGTTCGTAATCTGACTTCGGGATTCAAAAAATGAGTGAACTCATTTTCTTGACAATTGCCGGTGCCCGACAAAAAGTGAGCATACTCATTTTTTGTCATGGCAGCCAAGAAGAAAAAGACCGCCAATGGCCGGTCCAAGCGGGCGCCGCAAAAGGCCGGCAAGCGGGCGCAGAAAAAGGACAAGACCAAGAAGGCCATTCTCGAGGCCGCCTTGGCCCTCTTTGCCAAGAAGGGATTTCGCCGCACCACGACGAAGGAAATCTCCAAGAATGCGGGCATCGCCGAAGGAACGCTCTTCAACTATTTCGGCTCCAAGGAGGATCTCGCACTCTACTTCATCGAGCAAGAGATCGCCGGGCTCATTTCCTGGTACGAAGATGAACCCGATATCCAGGAATTCCCCGTAGTGGAGAAGCTCTTCGCCATCATCCAGCGCTATCTCGAACGCATCACTCCCTATGAGGATTTTGTGGGGGCAGTCTACCTCAGGGCCCTGCAGCCATCGTCCAAGCTCAATCCCTTGAGCCTCGATGGCCAAGAAGTGAACCTGCACTACTTGAAATTCATTCGCAGCATTCTCAGCGAAGCCGAAGCCGAGGGAGAGATTCCCCCGTTGGGAGACCTCGGAGCCTATGGTTTCGGTCTCTTCCAGCTGGCGATCCTCACACACTGGCTCCAGGATCGGTCGGACCACAAAGAAGCCACCCTGGCACTCTTGGATCGCTGTCTCACCGTCGCCAACACCGTCATTCAGAGGGGAGGATGGGAATGGTAGAACGGGAACCGCCACGTGGAACCGTCAACCGAGGGCTGCGCATCGGCAAGCTGGCGGCCACCCTGACAGGCAGCTACCTCGGCTATCAATTTCAAAATATTCTCCAGGGGGAAGACGAGGACGGACAGAGGAAACTCGCCTACCAAAAAAAGGCATCCCGTCAAATCCGGCGCGAGCTGCAACAACTCAAGGGGCCCGTGATGAAGCTCGGGCAAATGCTCAGTGCCCAAGGGGCGCTCATTCCGCAAGAGGCCTTGAATGAACTCTCCGTGCTGCAAATGCACGCGCCTCCCATGCACGCCACGTTGGCCCGCACGCAATTCAGGACCGCACTGGGAGAGAGCCCCGAAGAGATGTTCAGAGAATTCTCGGCCACTCCGTTCGCCGCCGCCTCCCTTGGCCAGGTTCATCGGGCGGTAACCAAAAAGGGCGAAGAGGTGTCGGTCAAGATCCAATACCCGGCCATCAAGACGGCGGTGAAGAACGACTTCAAACTGCTTCGAGCGGCCACAGCCGCAGGCCGGCTGAAGGATTACCTGACGAAAGCGATGTTAGACGAGATCGAGTCCATCATCCTCAGCGAAACCGACTACACCCGTGAAGCGAGCAACCTGGCCCGGTTCAGAAAGGGGCTGAAATCACTCCGCTACGTGGCCGTGCCAAAGCCCTTCCCCAAGTATTCGACCGACCGCATCCTGACGATGACTCTTCTCGAGGGTGAACACCTCGACGATTGGCTCGCTCACGATCCTCCGCAGAAGATTCGAAACCTCCTGGGAACGAGACTCTTCGAGCTGCTCTACTTTCAGATTCACCGCATCAATGCCCTGCATGCCGACCCCCACCCGGGCAACTACTTGTTCTCGCGCGAGGGTGATATTGGGTTGGTCGATTTTGGCTGCGTCAAAGAAGTCGCTCCCGAAGTCTCAAACTTGCTCAAGTCGTTCGCTATCTCAGGCGAAACGCTAGAGAAAAAGAAAGCCAAACGAATCGCGGAGCTTCTGTGGCATAGTGAGACCCCGCAAATGCAGTCGGATGGACTCTTCATCGTCGAGACGGCCTTTGAGTTCAGCAAGCTCGTGATCCCCCCGCGAGGATCCCACGTGAGTAAGGTGGACTTTGGAGACAGTTCGATCTTTCGGGAACTTTCCCGGCTCAGTCGAATCGTGATCGAATCAAAGCTCACGCGTCCACAGTTGCTCTTCGTTTTTCGGGCCGAGATCGGCCTGTACAATCTCCTAAACCGTTTGGGAGCTGTGGTCGATACGAGGGCGGTGATCGAGAGATTTCTCTAGTGAGTCACGGAACGGTGCGGGAATCCCTCCGTTCCCTTCCGTCCTGTTTCGTTCCCCCGAAGAGCCTGCTTCCCGTCGAAGGGTCCCCATCCTTGCCTGCCCGGCTTCGCTTGGTTGCATGCCGGCGTGAGAATCGCTACGGTCGGGGAAGCTCTCGCCTCTCCGTCTCCGATGAATCGCCTCCCCCGCTCCACGCTAGTCTTCCTCTCCGCCACCACCCTCGCCACCGTCGCTACGGCGGCGCCCATCGAACGGGTGGCCAACACGACCCTTCGATTACCCGGAGAGCTTCCTTCCGGGTCCTTCAAACTGGTGAACGCTTTCGAAGGAATCACGTTCCGGCGCCCCGTGGGAATCGTGACCCCGCCCGGGGAAAACAACCGCCTGTTTGTCCTCGAACAGCCCGGCGTCATTCGCGTGATTCCCGATTTGGCCAACCCGAGCAAGGAGACCTTCCTCGATCTTTCCGATGTCACCATCTCCCAGGGCGAATCCGGGGTGCTCGGACTGGCCTTTCATCCCAACTATGCGGAGAACCGCACATTTTTCGTTTACTACAGCATCCGTCAGGCGAATCGCACGGTGCAACGGGTCGCGCGATTCTTGACGGATCCCACCTCGCCTAACCGGGCGCTGCGGGATTCCGAGGTGCCTCTCATTGATCAACAAGATCGGGCAAATAATCACAATGGCGGCGATCTCCATTTCGGTCCCGATGGCTACCTCTACATTTCGCTGGGCGACGGAGGTGGTGCGAATGACAGGTTCGACAACAGTCGCTTCATCGATCGGGGATTTCATTCGGCCATCGCGCGGATCGACGTCGATCGTCGCCCCGAAAGCCTGGAGCCGAATCCGCACGAGTCGGTTCACCCGGGAACGTATGCCATCCCGCCGGACAATCCCTTCATTGGCGTCACGCAGTTCATGGGGCGCGAGGTGGATCCCGATGAAGTGCGCACGGAGTTTTGGGCCGTAGGGTTGCGCAATCCCTGGCGCATGACCTTCGATGTGCCGACGGGCCGCCTCTTTTGTGGGGATGTCGGGCAGGATGCACGGGAGGAAATCAATTTGATCGAGCGCGGCCGCCACTACGGTTGGAGTTTCCGTGAGGGCACGCGCAAGTTCACTTCGGGTCCGGGAAGATCCAACGAGCCGGAGAATCTGGATCCGGTCGAGCCCTTGTGGGACTACCGCAGGAGTGACGGGATCTCGGTCACCGGCGGTGTGGTCTATCGCGGCGAGGAGCACACCGAACTCTACGAGGCCTACGTCTTCGGCGACTTCGGTTCCGGCGTCATCTGGGCCTTGCATCTCGGTGATGATGACACCGTGGAGGTGAAGAAGATCGCGCAGGAGGAATCCAATGAGGTGAGCGCCTTTGCCATCGATCCAAGAAATGGCGACGTTCTCTATGCCGCCCACGGACGTGGTCAAATCAAGCGGATCGCACGCAAGAGTCGCGGGTTCGCCCTGCTCATTCCCTCCAAGCTCTCCCGCACGGGCGTTTTCGCTGACCTAGAAACACTGACGCCCGAAGACGGGATCGTCGCCTACCATCCGAACATCGACTTTTGGTCGGACGGCGCCATCAAACGCCGCTGGTTCTCCGTCCCGGAAATGGATGCCGTCATCGAGATGGACCCCGTCGAGCCCTGGACGTTTCCCGAAGGGACGACGTGGATCAAGCATTTCGATCTGGAATTGGAACCGGGGAATGCCGCGAGTCGGCGTCGCGTCGAAACGCGTATTCTCCGGAAGACAGAGACGGGAAGTTACGGGCTCAGTTATGCCTGGAACGAGGAGCAAACGGACGCCACCGTCGTGGATGCCGCTGGCGATGAGGCCACCTTTCTCGTCCAACAGCCTGACGGTAGCACCATGACTCAGAAGTGGTCCTTTCCCAGCCGCAACGCGTGCAGGGCCTGCCATACCCGGGAAGCCGGGCACGCTCTGAGCTTTCGCACCACTCAGTTGAATCGTGAGGTGGACTACCCTTCGGAAACGGCGAACCAGTTGCATGCCCTGGCCCAAGCCGGCTATTTTGCCGATCCGCTGCCGGGTGATCCCGCGAACATGCCGCGCCTGCCGTCCCTCGAGGATGCCTCGGCTTCGCTGGAATCGAGGGCGCGGGCCTACCTGGACGTGAATTGTTCCCAGTGCCATCGACACGGCGGACCCGCCCTCGGATTCTGGGACGCGCAGGCGCATCTCTCGCTGGCAGACTCGGGCATCATCGACGGCCCCCTGATCAACAATTTGGCCGACGAAACCTATCGAGTCATCGCTCCCGGGAATCCCGGCCGCTCAATGATCTTGTCCCGCATCGCGGGGATCGATGGCCTGCAGAAGATGCCCTTGTTCGGAGGCAACGTGGCCGATGCCGCGGCGATCGAACTCCTGCAGCGCTGGGTGCAATCGCTGACCGATGGCGAAGTGAGTCCCACACCATACGAGACCTGGATCGCCAACTACTCCGATACGCTCGGCACGGCCGTGGGTCGCGAGGACGATCCGGACAAGGATGGCTTGCGCAATGAAGAGGAATTTGTCGCCGACAGCGATCCTACCCGCCCGGATCGTGGCTGGTATCCCGCAGTTGTGGTGGAAGCCGAAGAACTCATCCTCGCCTTGCCGCCACTGCCTAACGGCACCGTGGAGTACCAAACGAGTGACGATGCCCAATCGTGGCGCTCCTGGACCCCCGATGCTGCCGACGTCCTCTTGACCGCCAATGGCTCCCGGCGAATATCGCTCGAACGCTCCGATACGCGCCGCTTCTATCGCTTTCGCTTGGTGGCAAGCGAAGGCTAGGAAGAAGAGGATTCATTTTTTTGTTACCGTCACCCTCCAGTTGCCATCTAGGGAGAGAAAGCCTGGCTGCATGCCACCTCATCTCAGCTTCTCTCACCTACAAATACCTCATGCCTTGAAATCCCGTGGCGGAAGCGGTGACGTTAACAAAACCGAAAATACACGTCACTCTAAGAATGTGGCAGGGACTTCAGTCCCTGAACTCGCCTGTGCCATGAGGGACTAAAGTCCCTCCCACTTTCCTGGCGCACTCACTCACTCTTAGAATGTGGCAGGGACTTCAGTCCCTGAACTCGCCTGTGCCATGGGGGACTAAAGTCCCTCCCACTGCGCGGCCATGTGAACAGGAAAATCCAAGAGCGCGGCGAGCCCCATCAACGGCATACTGAGTCCCGCAGAGGAATCGCCAGTGAAGGATCCCATGCCCACGGCGAATGCCAGGATTGCTATCCCGGAAGTCAGGAGACGATGAGCAAGCGACACACCAATCGTGATCCAGAGATAGCGCATTCGTTAAAATAACATTGTAATTGGAAATCCGCGGAGCCGCGGCGGTGCTTCCCTTCCAGGAACGCTCACGCTTCGTGCGATTTGCAGTCGTAGAATGAATGACAGATGATTAATTATGGAAAACATAGCCAATCAGACTATCCAGCTGTTTCCTCAGCTGTTCCTCGGGAA
>JANQJH010000282.1 GCA_028281705.1 Verrucomicrobiales bacterium | reverse complement strand
GCGCGATGACCTGGGTTGGATCGCCGGCTCTTCCGCACCCCTTACTGAACCGACGCTGGTCGATCTTGGTGCTCTTTCCGGAGACGCCACTTACGAGTTTCTCTTCAATGCGGTGAAAGGCGGTGGATCGACCGCCATCGCGGGAAATGATGCCTGGGCTCTGAAGCTGGATCAATGGCAGGAACAAGGGCTCTTCGGTCCCACGGAGTTCGGTGTGGCCGACCATGTCTTCGAACCGCTTGAGGGGAAGAGCGTGGACTCCATCTTCGAGACCGATGTCCACGTCGTCTTTGTGAATGACACCGCCGGGGGCGAGACCCGCCTCTATCTCAATGGCGAACAAGCCGGCTCCTGGCCGGGCAACTTTGAGCTGGCCGGCGAGGCTGGCATCATGGCCGCTCGGTCGAACCTGGGCGATGCCATGGGAGACGGAAGCATCATGTACGGCTGGGCGACGTACAATTCCGCCCTCACCGATGAGAACATCGCGCTCCTGGCAAATTCACCATTTGGCTCTCCCGATCCCACCACGCCTCCCGTGCTCACCGATGTCGGGTTCACCGACGGGGGCAATTTTAGTCTAACGCTTCCAGAGGGCACGACGGTGGACATCGAATACTCTCAGGATCTGCAATCCTGGGAAGTCATCGCCACCGACGTCACGGGCGTTTACGAAGACGACGATCCGTTTCGCCCTGATCTTCCCGCGGGCTATTACCGGGCGAGGCAGTGATGAACGAATGATCGCAGGAACTGGGACGCTGGCTTCCTTTGCCGATCCCCTTATAGGTAATCGTCGATTTCGACCTCGTAGTTCTTTCGCTTCAATCGGCCGCTTCGGTCCGTGGGCCAATGAGCGCCCGTCTCAATCCAGCGCTCAAAGGCATCTCGCTGCCCATCGGTTAGTCCCCATCCATCGCCCGGCATCACGTGTGGGTGACTCGCTGGCTGGTCGATGGCTTGCCAGATGCGGCTCTCCTCCGGCTTCCCGGACACGAGGAAGGGACCGGCGGCATTGCCTCGCAGGACGGCGCCGCGATCCTGAAAGTTCAATCCACCGTTGGGCTGACCCTCATGATGACAATGAAGGCAGCGGTGCTCCAGGACCGGCTTCACCGAGGTGATGAAGAGACGCCCACTCTCTTCTCCATCTTCCTGGGGAATCTCGGGATCCAGTGCGGGAGCGAACTGGCACCCTCCCATCATCATCCCACTGAGCAACCCCAAGGCCAACATCGAAAAGACACGCATGGGGCACCCTATCAGACGCCCGACAAGCTGCCAAGCAAGATCATGCCGGCCACCAAGCCAAGGTCAAAATACGCGGACACCTCCTCAATCTCCACATGGCAAGAGGGATCGCCAGCCAGGAGATTACTCTGCCTTTTCCGTAATCACCTCATGACCTTTCGCCCGCCACTCATTGCCCTCTTGGCCGCCACCGGCGCCCTCGGCATGTGCGCTCACCCCGAGCCGGCACTGCCTCCCGAGGTCACCCACCAAGTGGATTTCGTCACCGAGGTCAAACCCATCCTCACCCAACACTGCCTGCCCTGCCACCACGGCGGGACTCTATTGAATGACTTCAATCTTGAAACGAAAGAGAAAGCTTTTCGGCTGGGAAGAAACGGCCCCCTCATTGTTCCCCATTCTCCGGAAACGAGTCGGGTCTGGTATCTATTGGCCACACCGCACCCATCCAAGCCGGGAGAGGACCTGATGCCGTCGCACGGTGATCGACTGACAGATACCGAGAAGAACATCCTCTATCAATGGATCGAGCAAGGCGCCGCCTGGCCCGACGGCGAGGCCGGCCGCCTTCATCCCATTTCCGAACCCAACGAAGCCTGAACGCGATGCCCGAGGGTAGCGCGACCAACTCAACCACTACCGGTAATCCGGCTCCTCCGATGTATAAGCTCGAGACCCTCGTCAAACCGGAAGTCCTCGACGAGCTTCTCCACGAGCTTCTCGACATCGGCGTGCA
Source organism: Verrucomicrobiales bacterium (assembly GCA_028281705.1). Classification (GTDB taxonomy): domain Bacteria; phylum Verrucomicrobiota; class Verrucomicrobiia; order Verrucomicrobiales; family DEV007; genus JAACDM01. The sequence continues at coordinate 5,195 of JANQJH010000282.1, read as the reverse complement.
CAGCCTCTCCTATTCCGAGATCTACGCGGCTAACAAGCCTCTATTTCATCCCCGGCAGGGTAAAGACGTGCCGCGCAACGTTTCTTTCATCCCCCATATCAAACTTGAAGTTATCATTGACAAGGGCCATCTTGTCGCGGTCGAAGAAGCGCTGGCGAAGAAGGTTTCTTCGCCCCTCATCGGCGGCGCCGAAGTCACTGTCATCCGGTTGAAAGAAGGCCTCCGCGTGCTCCCGGCCTTGGAGGGCGAACCGGCGGTTGAAGAAATCTAGTCTAGCCTGCGTCGGGCCATCGAATGACCGCCTCGACCGCAGGGGTTGATCCCGACCCAATCCGGCTCTATCTTTCAGGTAGACGCCAAGCAAACAAGGACCAGTCACCATGAGCGGTAAAAAACCTATTTGGAAAGTGATTCCGGACGCAGCCACGCACCGCGTCCTCATCATCGTTCTCCTCATTCTGATCCTCATCATCACCGTGAAGTTGGCTTCCTAGAGAAAGGGTCAGGGGCGAGTTCACTGCGGACGCAAGAGAGACTCCGCAACCGAAGTCAATGTGTCCAATCGAAGGCGGCGCTTGAGGGTAAATCCACACGCGTCGGCCAGCGGACGCAGCACCGTCAAGGTCTCCGGCGCGTCACACTCGACCACACCGGGAAGAAAGGTGGCCTTCTCACCGGCCGAGGCCATCAAAGAAGCAAACTGTGAGGCCACGGGTTCAACTGGATTGTGGAAACCATACCCCAGCATCGAACCCTTCTCTCGATCAACCGCGAGGGTAGTCCTGGCGAAGAAGGGACGTTCCCACCCGCCCGTGGGCTCCGAAAAATCAACGGCTCCCACCTGCCAGACAGCGGCGTCATCGACCGTCATTTCCCTCAAGCGCCCCAGCGTGCCCTCATCCGCCTCACCGAGATCCACGGGCTCCGCCAGGGGCATTTCTTCATCCGTGCGCTTCCAGCTCTCCTCGCTCGCCGGATCGCCTCCTTCCTCCAGGGCGAAGGTGGGAATGACAGGAAGGTTGTTCTCCCCCATATCTAAATGGCCTTCGAATTCCTCGAATCGAAAGGTCCGATAATGGGCGATCGCCGCATGGCCGGCCAGGGCGAGCAATCGCGCTTCCGCTTCCTCGAGATACCACGGGAGACAATAGGGCCGGACAGACCGAAAACAGACATACGGTCTCCCCTTGTTAGGCGGCTTGGGCAATCCAAGCTGCTCCCGAACGGCCCAGTCCTCAGGCTGAAGCGCGCCCTTGTTGACAAACTGGATCTCCAACATCCGATTCCTGAACTGAAGGGTCCACATATCGGGCTCTTCCGAGGCGACGGTTTCATTCCAAAACGCGACGCCCTCGGGCTGGAGATAGAGATGAACGCCAAGCACTTGCCGGGCATTTCCCACCACGGAGCCGATGGCCGTCTGCCCGCTATCCGGATCTTTCAGCCCAAACCAGTCGCCATCGTAGAGTTTTTTCCAGGGAGCCGCCTTCTTCACCGCTTCCGAGGTAGCAAACAACTCACGCCAAGCGGCCTCCGATACTTCGGGCACCTTGAATGCCATCGTTTCCTCGCCGTCTCGAGTTCCCTCCTCATGCTGTTTGTTCTCCTCTTCGAAATTGAACGTTTCCTGTTCCGCCATGAATCCATTCTTCAGGAGGAATCGCACCCGTCAAAGGCATATGGGGTTTCACGCAGCTCAAAATACCGCTCGCCTTCCCCACCCCAAGGCCTTATCAAGCAAACCATGAACTACTCACGACGCTCTTTCCTCGCCACCACCGCCATGTCGCTCAGCGCGGCCTCCGCCTCCAGCGTGATCGGCGCCAATGAACGCATTCGCATCGGCATGATCGGCCTCGGAGGCCGTGGATCCGGCTCTGCCAGCTGGTTCAGCAAGATCGAGGGCGTGGAAATCGCCTACCTCTGCGACGCCGACCAGAAGATGGTCGATCGGGCGAAAAAGAAGTATCCCCGCGCCAAGACCACCCAGGATCTCCGCGATGTCATTGAGGACCGGAATATCGATGCCGTGGTCGTCTCCACCGGCAATCACTGGCACGTTCTCGCCTCCATCTGGGCCTGCCAGGCGGGCAAGGATGTCTATGTGGAAAAACCCATTTCCCACAACATCTGGGAGGGCAGGAAGCTCGTCGAGGCCGCGCGCAAGTACGACTGCATCGTCCAGGGCGGCACCCAGCAGCGGAGTGACGATCTGCAGAACGAAATCAAGGCCTACCTGGATACCGGCGAACTCGGGGCCATCAAGTATGTCCGCTGCAATCGCTACGGCATGCGCGCCAGCATCGGCAAGCGTTCCACCCCGCTGACACCGCCCGATTCCGTGGACTACAACCTTTGGTTAGGCCCGGCACAGGACCTGCCCATCTACCGCGAGAAATTCCACTACGACTGGCACTGGGACTGGAACCTGGGCAACGGCGAACTCGGCAACTGGGGTCCCCACATCATCGACGATCTGCGCAACGTCGTCTTCCGCGACAAGCTGAATTATCCCAAGCGCGTCCTCGCCGGCGGTGGCCGGCTGGGCTGGGACGACGCCGGCACGGCGCCCAACACCCACTTCGTCTACATGGATTGCGGCGAGATCCCCGTCATCATGGATGTCCACAATCTGCCTCGCGCCAAGGGAGTGAAAGGCAGTGACATCTACAAGCGCCGGCGCACCAACAGCTTCCTCGTCGTCGAGTGTGAGAATGGTTACTACGCCGGCGGCCGCGGCGGAGGAAGCGCCCACGACCAAGACGGCAAACGATTGAAGAGATTCAAAGGCGACGGCGGCGGCGCCCACGCGCAGAACTTCATCAACGCCATGCGCTCGCGGAAACGCGAAGAACAAAACGCCGAGATCGAAGACATCCACTATTCCAGCGCTTGGTGTCACCTGGGCAATGTCTCCTACCGCTTGGGCCATGCCTACAATCGCAAGGAAGCCGAGGCTCAAGTTCCCGGCGTCGAATGCTGGAATCACGTCATCGAGGATTTTCACGCCCACCTCGAAGCGAACGAGATCGATGCTGCCAAGTCCGAGATCTACTTGGGAGCCATGTTAGAGATCGACGCGGAGAAGGAAACGTTCGTCGGACCCACGGCCACCCTGCCCGCCCTGCAACTGCTTCGACGCGATTACCGGCGCGGGTTCGAAGTGCCCGAGAACGTCTAGGGGACGACTCTTCAGTTCATCCAATTCAATCAAGCAACGATCGCCATCACCCTCCAACGGGTGATGGCGTTTGCTTGGAGCCCGTCTCACATCCAAGTCGCATGGCGAAGGCAAACCCAGCAGTCCAGACGGTCGAGCACCCCTTGATCGCCCGAAGCCTTACCATCCTCCGGGACGCTTCGACCGACACCACCACCTTCCGCCGGCACCTCAAAATCATCGCTCAGCTGATGACCCCGGCGGCCACGGTCTCGCTCGCGACGAAGAATACCAGGGTGCAAACGCCGCTCGAAGAAACCGAGGGCTCCGTCCTCACCGGCCCCGTGATCGTGGCCCCCATCCTCCGCGCCGGCATTGGCATGGTCGATGGTTTGCTCGAAATGATCCCCGACGCCACGGTGGCCCATATCGGCCTCTGCCGCGACGAATCGACGTTGGAGCCCAAAGTCTACTATCAGAACTACCCCAGCCATCTCTCACAAAGCCACATCATACTCGTCGACCCCATGCTCGCCACCGGTGGCAGCAGCATCGCCGCGGCCACGCTCCTCAAGGACCGTGGCGCCTCATCCATCACCTTTCTCAATTTGGTAAGCTGTCCCGCCGGCATCGACGCTTTCCACGCTCAGCACCCTGACATCGCCATCGTGACCGCGGCGGTCGATCAAGGACTCGACGACCGCGCCTACATCGTCCCGGGCCTGGGCGACGCCGGTGACCGCTACTTCGGCACTTGACTAACAAACGTGGGACAGGCGTCCCGCCTGTCGGGCAAGGCGATCACCCATCTAAGAGGGACCGGCGAGACGCCGGTTTCACGTTCTTTCTCAACCCACAACCTACACCAGCTCACCAATCGGCGCCCCTTCTTGCACAATGAAATGCGGGCGTCCGCGATGATCTTCATAGGTGGCGTCTAACGGAACACCGAGGTGGTGGTAGATCGTCGCCGCCAAGTCCCCCGGCGTCACGGGACGTTCCGCAATCTCACCGCCGTCGCGGCTCGAGGCCCCGATGACCTGCCCATGCCGGAACCCACCGCCCGCGAGAAGCATCGAGGAAACATAGGGCCAGTGATTGCGGCCATCCGTACTTCCCTGCGTGCCTAACTTGGGCGTCCTCCCAAATTCCCCCATGGCGATGACCAGGGTGTCGTCCAGCATGCCCCGGTCATCCAGGTCCGAGACCAAGGTCGTGATCACATGATCGAAAACCGGCAACAAGGGGCGCAGCCCATTCCAAATTCCGCCATAGGGCGGGATGTTGTCCCCATGCGTGTCCCAGGTCCCCGAGGCCCCGTGATTGCTCAAATCAATGGTGACGAAGCTCACGCCATGCTCCACCAACCGCCGGGCAAGCAGGGCCTGCTTGGCCCAATCGTGATCACCGTAGCGTTCCACCGTGGCGGCATTCTCCCCGCCGAGATCGAACGCCTTCTGGGCATGACCGCCCGCCACCATCTCAAAGGCCTGCTGCGCGTAATGGTCCATGGATTCCATCTGCCCCGTGGCATCGAGCGAAGATCGCAGCCGGTCGAGGGCCTTGGACAAGCCCTGACGCAACCGCACGCGATCCACACTGATCCCCTTGGGCAGGTGAAACGAGGCCTTCCCACGACTCCCCGACCCCATGACATAGGGATCAAACTGCGCCCCAAGATAGCCACCCCATCCCACGTGAGAACGGCTCTTCATGTTGAGGACGACGTAGGGCGGCATCTCAGGATGATTGGCCCCGCAAAACTTCGCCGCCAGAGAGCCCATGGCCGGATAAAGATGCCCCTTGGGATTCACCCGGGGCGCCGCCTCGCGGTTCGCCGTCTGCATCACCATGTTCGGCTCGTGATTGCTGAAGCGGCAATCTACCGACCGGATGAGCGTGAACCGGTCCATCATCGCCGCCTGCTTGGGATAATACTCACAGAGATGCACACCTGGCAGCACGGTGGGGATGTCCTTGAACGGCCCGCGGATCTCCGAAGGCATCTCCGGCTTCACATCCCACGTATCAATAT
>JANQJH010000269.1 GCA_028281705.1 Verrucomicrobiales bacterium | reverse complement strand
AACCCGCACCGGCCAATACGCCACCAACGAACAAGTTCTCTCCTCCCTCGCTCCCCACCATGAAATCATTCGAAACATTCTCGATTACCGTGAGGCCACGAAGCTGAAGAACACCTATGTCGACAACCTTCCCGGAGAGGTCAGTTCCCGCACTGGCCGGGTACACACATCTTTCCAGCAATTGATGACCGCCACCGGGCGCCTGCAATCCAGCGGCCCCAATCTGCAAAACATACCCATCCGCTCCGAACAGGGGAAAGAGATCCGCCGCGCCTTTATCGCCGGCGGGAACGATCGCATCCTCCTGGCGGCAGACTACTCACAAATCGAGCTGCGGGTCATGGCCTCGATGAGCGAGGATCAGGCCATGTGTCAGGCCTTCGAGGACAAGGCCGACATCCACACCGCTACCGCTGCCGCCGTCTATCACGTGGCTCCGGAAGACGTCTTGCCGGAGATGCGGCGGACGGCCAAGATGGTGAATTTCGGTATCATCTATGGAATCTCCGCATTCGGTTTGGGCCAGCGATTGGGGATTCCGCGGAAGGAGGCCGACGCAATCATCGAAAAGTACTTCGCCACCTATCCCGGCGTGAAAGCCTTCATGGAGGCCACCGTGGAAAAAGCGAGAGATCAAGGCTATGTCGAAACCATGACCGGACGCCGGCGCTACCTCCGCGATATCAATTCGAGCAACTGGACCGTGCGCAACGGCGCGGAACGCATGGCGATCAACACCCCCATCCAGGGGACCGCCGCCGACATGATCAAGCTCGCCATGATCCGCGTGGCCGCTGCACTGAAGAGTGAGAAGCTTCGGAGCAAGATGCTTCTTCAGGTCCATGACGAACTCGTCTTCGATGTCTATGGCGACGAGCAACTCCTGATCCAACCGCTCGTGGAACAGTGCATGCGCGAGGCCCTGCCCCTCAAAGTGCCGGTCGTCGTCGAAACCGGCGTGGGACAGAATTGGTTAGACGCCCACTAACCAACCAACCACTCAAGCGAACCGACGATCCCATCCGATCCGCCGTTCAAGACCTCTGCCAACGAAACACCGGGGCAGGCGTCCCGTAGAAACCATGACTCCCCACTTCTTTGAGCTTGTAAAGATCGTCGCCTAGCATCTCGCGCACCGTCGAGGACACGAGCACTTCGCCGCTTCGAGCCAGGTCTTCGCCCAATTTGCTGGCCAGATTGACCGCATCACCAAAAAAATCGGCCTCATCAAGAAGGATCTGACCATGATCCAACCCGGCACACATGCGAAGCTGCGCCGGCCGCTCACGCCCTTCATTCAAGCGTGTGGATTCTTCGTAGGCAGCTTCGAGACAGCTCATGGCATCTCCTGGGCTCGAGAACACGGCAAAGAGATTGTCCGCCTCATACTTCACCACCTGCCCGCCAACCTCCTGCACCAGAGGCCGGGTCAGTTGGCGCATCTGCTCGATGAGCTTGAGATAGTAGACCACGCCCTTGGCCCGGGAGGTAGCGGTGAACCCCGCCATGTCCAGCACCATGACGGTGCGTTCACAGCCGAATTCGGCCCACAATGCCTCCGCCAAAAGGGGATCGTCGTGATCCCCCTCAAAGGCTCCCAGTCTTTCAAATAGAAGCGACATCGCACGAGCCTGCATTCATCCCTCAGACGAAGCAAGCCAAGCCTCCAGCACCGCTCAGCTTTTCCGGCAGCGTTCGAAGGGGTTGGACTCAATCGCCATCAAAAAGACGGCCGATGCCACCGAGAACAGAACCCTCTCCCTGGGACGACCCGCCGAAACGACTGGGCGCATTCTTCAAAATGCGGTCCGCCATCCGGGAAAATGGCAGGCTCTGGAGATAGACCGTGCCATGCCCTCTCAGAGTCGCGAGAAACAAGCCTTCACCACCGAAGAACATCGACTTCAAGTTGCCGGCACGCTCAATGTCATACTCGATCCCAGGATCAAATCCCACGAGACAACCCGTATCCACCCGCAGGGTTTCGCCCTTCAGTTCGCGCCTCACGACCGTGCCGCCCGCATGCACAAAGGCCATGCCATCGCCCCGCAGACGCTGGAGAATGAATCCCTCTCCTCCAAAGAATCCCGCCCCAATGCGCTTGTTGAAGGCGATCGATACCTCCGTGCCGAAGGCGGCGCAAAGAAAGGAATCTTTCTGGCAGATCAGTTCCCCACCGATGCCCGCCAGATCGACCGGGATGATTTTTCCCGGATAGGGAGCGGCAAAGGCCACGCGACGCTTGCCCATGGGCCCGCGGTGCGTGAAATGGGTCATGAAGATCGATTCGCCCGTTAGCGCCCGCTTCCCCGCTCCTAGCAACTTCCCCATCAGCCCTTCGTCCGGCTTCGATCCATCGCCCATCTTGGACTCGAAGCTGATATCCTCCTCGAGGTAATTCATCGCCCCGGCCTCGCCGATCACGGTTTCGTTAGGGTCGAGTTCCACTTCGACAATCTGCATGTCATCCCCGAAAATCTCAAAATCCACTTCGTGACTCCGGCGTCCCGAAACAGCGGAAGCCACCGGGATCGGGGGCGGCGCGGAAGCCGAAGCGGATCGAAAAAGATCCGGCAACGCCGTTTGCGCCGGCTGCCAATCAGCGAGTCCCGGAGACCAAACCATCGTCGCCGGCTGAATCACCCCGCTGCTCACGAGGGACGGCAATTGATCCTCCGTCGTTTGGTGCTGTTGCTTCTGCGCGTCCGCGTAATGCCAATTCTTCATAGTTGGGTTCGTTCGATGATGATGATGATGACGGAGATGAATGGTGTCGTTGAAGTGGCCACCATAAAAACGAGAGACCGCTTCGCAACCGCAAGTGGTCTCTCGTGCCAGACCGGATATCCACCCGTCGCCCCGTCGCTCCGATCTTCCCTCTAGTTGGACCAAAAGCTTCGCAAGAAATCGCGACGAGCTTCCGCCACGGTTAGGATTCGGCCGTCGGAACGGAAAATGCATCTCCCTGGCTGCGTCTGGGCTCGCTGCGCACGGCGGCGAGGCGGCGTAGACGCCTTGTTCGCGGAGATCGGACGACGACGTTGAGTGGAGTAGGATTGTTTTCTCATAGTGATGTCATTGTTGACGGCCCGAATCTGCGCGTACGGACTCGCCGTGCGATTGTAGCTTCCCCAATCGTTTGTAATCACTCGGGATCCGGTTCTTCCGGACCCTCAACGATTCCTACGCTCAATCTCCTCCATCATCCGTCGCCCCCTTGGTCGCCTTGGCTCCCTTGCCAGAGGCGGCCGCCTTCCCGGCCCCGCTTCCCGTTCCCGCGGAAGGTGTCGCAGCCGCAGCGGCTCGGTTCGCTTCATCGACGGCTTTCACATAGTCCTGATCCTCTTCACGCAGTCGAGTCAAGGGGACCACACTAGCTTTTTGTTTGCCACGCACCAGCAAGCGAATCCGGCCGTCCTTGATCAGGGTCAACGGACGCTTCACAGTAGCCACATCGCCCTCCTCAAAGGCAATCAGGCGTGCCGTGATCTTCTTCCCGTCCGTGCTCTCGAAGGAGCGATTGTCCGAAACCGCGATGTAGCGCAACGTCTTCGTTTTCGTCTGGGCTTTGGCCTCTCCCACGCCCACCACCGACGAGCCCAGGGAACCACCGAGATCCCGTTTCTTGAACTCCGTGGGATTGGCCGGAGTCACAGGAAAATTCTGCGCCAGCACTTCCCCGTCACCGACGACGAAGGAATAGCCCAGCAAGCAAAAAAGAAGGAAGCAGCGAGCTTGAAACATGATCTGGCAACCTAGCACGTCTTTCCCGAAGTGCCCTTGATTAGAGGGAATCCTGTCTCAGCCCTTCGCTATTCTCGGGATAAGACCAGCAGGGTTGGGTGCTGGATTCGTGTATCCGAGGGACTGAACTCCCTCCCACATTCTGGAAAGTGGCAGGGACTTTAGTCCCTCCGTTCTTTCGGGAATGAGACCTGCAGGGCTAGGGTGCTTACTAGCGATTCGTGCGAATGGGTGGCGCCGATGTCCGGATCGGCGGTGCAGAGGTCGCGATCGGAGCCACGGAAGTACGAATCGGAGGCGCTGAGGTGGCGATCGGTGGCGCCGAAGTCGCAATGGGAGGTGCGGATCTCGCGATGGGAGCCGGAAAGCCTCCCTGGCGTTGCTGAGACTGCGCCACATTACCCCGTCCCGTGCCGGCGCCTCCCGTGGACGAAAGCGGGCGGGAAGGGCCGCCGTCAATCACCCCAAACCGCTGTTGCTGCCGGAGCCATTCCTTCTCGACTTCCAACGCTCTCCTCTCGGCTTCAAAAAAGGCTTGCTGTCGCAGTTCTTCCGCGGCGATGAGGGCTTCCTGTTGCTGCCACGCCTGAGCATCAATCGCTTCCTGAGCCTCGGCCAGGGCGGCCTGCTCGTCGGCCCACTGTTGCTGTTCGTCCAGGATGAGCTGCTGTTCCTCGAGCCATGCCTGCTGTTCGGCTTCGGCGGTCAACAAGGCCGCTTCGCGAGCCTGCAGCTCCTCGTGCCAGGCGGTCAGTTCTTCCTCGGCGGCCAGCTGTTCCTCCGTCAACACCGGGTCAGTCGCCGGCGCCGGCGCTGCGTTGTTAGCCACCATCTGTTGCACAGCCTGGCCCTGGCCCTGGCTCTGAGCGGGAGCCCGCCGGGCGGTCGCCTTCCGCAGCCATGGCTGGAGCCGCTTCTGGTTAGGTGCCTTCGCTTGAGGGGGCGGCCAGTCCTGCAACTGCGAGGCCTGCGCGACAGGCGGCGAGGGCGGAGAATACTGCTGATCAAACTGCTTCATCCCGCTTCGAAAGATCGCAGCCAGGACACTAAAGGCCATGGCGACCAGCAACAGCGCGAAGACTGTCATTTTCATGGGAGTTCGTGTGGTTGGTAGTTCGCCGATCACCGCCGATCAGCTCATAATCCGCGTTCCCCTACGCGAACGGTCAAAACTACCATAAAAACTCGCCCTTCGTCGACTCCTTTTTACAGGAAAACAGGAAATACAGCTCTCTGAAACACCCCTAAGGCGCTCCCCACACCTCCACCTCGATGTAGTGATTCATCTCGCTCGCCGTGCTCCCATTGCTGTAGAGGCGAATGTACCGGGCCTCGAGGCCGTGCGCATCCACCACCCGCCCAAGATGGGTATCCACATAGGCCTTATCCCGGCCCAGACCCAAGCCCAATGTGTTGTCGTGATCGGCATTGTAGATGGTGACGAAGCTGCCCAAAGCGAAGTCCTCGTCACTGCCGATCTGCACCACGACATCGGCGTAGGCGCGCGGGCTCTTGTGGAAATGCCACAGCCAGACTCCGAATAGGGCCGCCTCCTCCCCGAGGTCGATCTGCACCCATTGCTTCCCCGGTCCCAACTCCACGTAGTTGCCATCGGGGGCTCCTTTCTCACCGTCGGTCACATAGGCGAGCTCCCCAATCACAGGAAGCACATCGCTCGATGTCACCGGCTTGCCCCTCGCAAGATTCTCCAGTCCAAACGGCACCCCGCAGTGGAGGCTGCTTCTTCTCGATCGGTTCAAGATTGGCCACCTTGAGGGGCACCTTCGTTCCTTCAAACATCGCTTCCGGGATTTCCGTGGTCAGGGGCACCAGGCCATCCACGGGAACCGGCGGTGCGCCAGGCGTCGCACCCACCGCTTCTCTCGCTGGCACATAGGCCACGGGATAGCTCTCCACATCAGCAACTCCAGTTTCATCTACGAGTGCATCGGAACCGGCAACGGATTCGGACAGCTCTTCGCCACGCACCGTGTCAGAACTCTCGCTCACTTCCTCGATGACGGCACCATCAACCATGCCGCTCTCCAATATCGACCCCGCATCACGCCGGTTTCGACTAACACTGACACGTAAAGCGGCCTCCCTCGCCGCCAAGGCTTCCTCCCGCCGCCGCAGATCCTCACTCCATGCGTTCATTGAACGCCTCGAAGGACCCTCACGATGTACCGCCGGCTCCAGCGGCCCCGGCGCATTGGCCGCCTCATGCCTGCGGTGCAGAGGCTCATCAAAGTTGGCCATCCCGCTTCTGAAGACAAGCGTGATGACGGCGAAGGCTAACGCGGCAACGCCCAAAGAGAATACCGTTAGTTTCATCGTGCCTGGGGGATTCGAGCATCCAAACGTAGCGCGAGCCGACTCTCAAGTCGACCGCTTTCTCCATCCTATCGCTGGTAGATCGGCAACAACTGATAGGGCGGCGTCAGCGTCAAGATGGCGAGAGTCGTGAAATAGACCTCGCCAAAGCCATTGTCCCGGCCTCGGCTGTAGCGCCAACGCCCATCCCTTTCCTGCTCATCGACCAATTGCGCTGCCACGGTGGGAAAGAAGCGTGTCCAATAGTGGCCGCCCAACTGCGCCATGGCCTGGGTACAATAATAGGCCGTGTAGAAATAGCGATTATCCCTTCGGTAAAACCGGTCATCCAGCGGATGTTGCAAGAGCCAATCACCCGCCTCACGCACTCGCC
>JANQJH010000236.1 GCA_028281705.1 Verrucomicrobiales bacterium | reverse complement strand
AACCCTGCGGCTCTCATCCCGGAAATAACGAAGGGACTAAAGTCCCTGCCACTTTCTTGGAATGTGAGAGGGACTTCAGTCCCTCGGTTATTCGGAAGGGCAAAATCATTGGGGGCAATCGGACCAGGAGAGCGTCCACATTGAATTGAGGAATGCTTCGTTGGAGCCGAGTCTTGATTTTGTAGGCCGGGCGCTTCGCCTGGCACCGAGACAACCGGAGCGGTTGCCCTACAAAGCTGATACGACAAACTTAATTCATTGACGAGCTTTTCTCTATAATGATTTCCCCTTCAATGATTTTGCCCTCAATCATTTTGCCTCTTCGATGATTTCCCCCCATTTCCCCTACTGCACCGGAGCCGCCAGCCGTGCAGCCCGCACCCAAAAGCGGTACCAAGCGCTCCGCCGATCCAGCTCACCTCGCGCCACCAGGCGCGCCTCGGCAAAATCGCTTTCTAGCATCGTCGCCACTTCCTCGGTGAATGCCAAATCCCGCACGCCCATGGTGAGTTCAAAATTGAGGCGAAAGGATCGATTGTCGAAGTTCGCCGTTCCAATGGTGCAGTACTCATCGTCAATCACCATCACTTTGTGATGCATGAATCCCTTGGTGTAGCGATAGACATCGATGCCCACTTCTTGCAATTCCTCCATGTAAGACCAGGTCGAGAGCTGCACGAGACCGCTGTCTGTTTCGTCTGGAATGAGGATGCGCACGTCGACACCGCGCAAGGCCGCCAGTTGCAGGGCGCTGATGAACTGTTCGTCCGGCACAAAGTAAGGGCTCGCGATCCACAGTCGCTTCCGGGCCGAGTTGATCGCGTGAAGAAAGAAGAGGGTGCAGGTCTCCACGGAATCCACCGGCCCGGACGGCAGGCAAAGCATCGCCTTCGACGCGCCGTTGGCTGCCGGCACCGGATTCCAGTTGAGCTTTGGCATCGTCTCTTTGGTGGCCCAATGCCAGTCCTCGGCAAAGGCAACCTGGACACATTGCACGATCGGGCCCGAGACCCGCATGTGGGTGTCGCGCCAGTAGCCGAATTTGGGATCCAGGCCCTTGTACTCTTCCCCGACGTTCAGTCCGCCTACCCAGGCTTCGATCCCATCGACAATGACGATCTTGCGGTGATTGCGGAAGTTGAGCTGAAAGCGATTGGTCGCGCCCTGAGTCGTGTTGAAAGGCAGGATGACGACCCCAGCATCCCGCAAGGGCTGCGTGTAAGACTTGGGCAAACGACTCCCAATCTCGTCATAGAGGACGTAGCACGGCACACCCGCCCGTGCCCTTTCGAGCAGCCGGTCCTGCAACTCAAGTCCCACGGCGTCCTCCCGAATGATGTAGAACTGCACCAAGACGTAGTCCCGGGCTCGCGTGATTCCGCCGAAGATCGAGGCGAACGTCGTCTCCCCGTCGATCAGAAGTTCCGCATCGTTGCCCACCGTCGCCGGCAGCTTGGCCAGTTCCTCGGTGACGAAATAGTCCGTCCGCTCGGAATCGAAAACGAGATCCTGCTCCTTCAGAGCCCGGTGAAACTGATCCCAGAACCCTTTGAGTTCGGCGTGATGGGTCCGGCGAGCGGTGACATAGCCCTTGAAATTGCTCCGCCCAAACACCCAGTAGGCCGGAACCGCCACGTAGGGCATGGTGTTCAGTGAAATAGCCCAAGCCACCGCGCCCTGAGCTGTCCGTACCTCCATGATGGCTCGGACGGAGGTCAGCGCCCCGAGAAGGTGCGCCAGGACCACAATGGAGGCCACGAACGTCGTACGCCGGCGAGGCGCCAACAGCCGAACGAGACGCGCGAGGCGCTGACGAGAACTCATGATCTCAGACTGATGGGGACCGCCCTTTCGGTCGAGCGGGCAGTCAATCAAGTCTTGAATGTCTCGCGATTTATTGAATTATCATATAAACCATATTTTTAAACACCTCGTCCCACGTCGTCGATGCTATCCAATGAGCCCGTCACGATCTCCCTCCGGAAGAGCGGACCCAGTTTCGCATCACTTCAGTAAGTCATCCCGAACACCGACTGATCCAGAGTCTCGTCCCAAGTGAAGGGTTAGTGTCGATGCGGCGTCCTCTCGTGCCCGAGCTGGACGAGGCGGAGGAATTGTGCTGACGCCATTCGACCCTTTCCATAGACTTCATGCTCCCCACCCGAAGAGAAACATGAAGTATCCTGCTAGCAGCCGACCGTACCGTGTGATCATGAAACGCCTCTTATTCTGTCTCACCGCCATTTTCACCGTCTCACCAGGACTGGCGGAAACCTCCGATGTGCTGGAAAAACTCGGGCTCGAAAAGGGCATTGTCTGCCTTCTGGGCGCGCCCGGCGATGACCCTGACTTTGTCACTGATCTGGCTCAGGCCGGCGAACTCACCTTTTATTTTCAGTCGAACGATGCCGCTCAGGTGAACGCCGTGCGAAACCAGGCGCACTCGGCCGGTCTCCTCGGGAGCCGGATTTTCACTGACATGCGTCCGCTGTCTGCGGTCTCCCTGGCAACGAACGTCGCGGACGCCATACTCGTCAGTCCTTCGGCCCTCGGGGAGATCGATGAGGCGGAACTACTGCGGGCGCTACGGCCCAGAGGAACGGCCCACCTCGGTGATCGCCGCCTAACCAAACCCGTTCCCGACGGCATCGATGAATGGACCCATCCCTTCCACGGTCCGGACAACAACCCGCAATCGACGGATCAGTTAGCCCGCGGAAAGTTCCACACCCAGTTCATTGCCGCGCCGAAATTCAGCCCCATGCCGGAGCAAACCGTCATCGCCGGCGGGCGCATCTTCAAGGCCATGGGACACATTGCCCACAAGGCGAACCAAAATGCGATGTTGAACACCCTGATCTGCACCAACGCCTACAACGGCGTCCTCCTGTGGAAGCGCCCATTGCCGGAGGGCTTCATGATTCACCGCAACACCATGATCGCCACCGAAGACGCCCTTCTCATGGGAGATCACGAATCCTGCAAGGTCATCGATGCTCTCACCGGCGAAGTGCGGCGTGAGATCACCATCCCCGCCGGCCTCACGGATGGCCCGGTGTGGAAGTGGATGGCGACCAAAGACGGCATCTTGTACGGCCTCGTGGGCAATCCGGAGGACCTGGTGAAGACCCAGCGCTCCATCAGACGCGGCCTGGGGCACTGGCCCTGGGGCATGTGGGACGGGCACGAGTACAAGGACCCGCGCACCTCCTTCGGATTCGGCCGCACCTTCGTCGCCGTGGAACTCGATTCGGGAAAGCTACTCTGGCATCACCGCGAAAAACAATTCCTCGATGCCCGCGCGACCTGCATGTCGAATGGTCGGATCTACTGCTTCGCACCGGAAAAATTTCTCGCCTGCATCGACGCCGAGACCGGGCGTCAGTTGTGGAAGAACAGTGATAGCGCACTCCTCGCCGCCATCGGCCCCAATGGCAAAGCCCAACATTACATCACGGGTTACGCCACCACGAGCTACATGAAATGCGATGCCAGCTACCTCTTTTTCGCCGGACCGCAGCGAGCGAAGATGGTCACCGCTTCCGCCAAAGACGGCCGCCTCCTCTGGACCTATCCCGTGGGCAATTCGCAACTCGTTCTGCGCGAGGACGCGGTCTACGCCGCCGGCCCCCAACAAGTGGATGGCGCCCGCTTGGATTACGCCACCGGTGAGGTCTTGAACTCATTTCCCGCACGGCGGGCCTGCACCCGTGCCACAGGAACGGTCGATAGCATTTTCTACCGCGCCCGCGGCGGCACCGTCCGCGTCATGACGGAAACGAATACCGCACAGCACATCGCGCCCATGCGTCCGCCCTGTCAGGATGGCGTCCTCGTCTCCAACGGGCATCTCTATTGGGGGCCCTGGATGTGCGGCTGCCAACTCTCGCTCTATGGGCACATTGCGCTCGGAGCCGCCGAGGCCCTGGAAAAACAGGATGGCACCGCCCTCACTCTGCATCAGGAGAACCTGACCGACGTTCAGCCCCTGGATGTCCAGGCCGGCGATTGGACCAGTTATCGCGGCGACAACAGCAGGTCAGACACCACCACGGTGAACATTCTTTCCCAGACTCCCGAACTCCAATGGTCGGTCGATATCTGTCAGGGCGATCTCCCCACAGCGCCCGTCGCCGCCGGGGACATGGTCTTCATCGCCGACCGCACGGGGGCGATCAGCGCTTTCGATTCCGCAGGCCAGCCTGTCTGGAAGACCTACACCAGCGGCCCGGTCTACTATCCCCCGGCGATTCATCAAGACCGGCTCTTCGTCGGTTCCGGCGATGGCCGGGTCTATGCCTTCGAGGCGCGCTCGGGCAAACCCCTCTGGACCTACCGCGTGGCTCCGGAAGATCGCTGGATACCCATCTTCGGTAAACTCGTTTCCCG
>JANQJH010000194.1 GCA_028281705.1 Verrucomicrobiales bacterium | reverse complement strand
TCTGGCAGTAGAAGGCGCGCAGGGGGCCGTCGCCGTTGGCGAGGAACGGGTTGCCGTGCCAGCCGGGGTCGTCGGCTCCGAGTTCAAATTCGCCAAAGCGCAAGATGCGGTAGCCGCCGGAGCCGCCCCAGCCATACCAGCCGGCGGGGAGGTCGCCCCGGATGTCTTGGCTCGCCGGATCGGCGGTCATGACGACGGGTCCCCGGATGGCACTGTCGCGCGCCGAAGTGCTCTGACCCCACAGTTGCAGGGGCACACCGTTGACGCGGAGACCGCGGGATTCATCAAAGCCGCCACGATATCCCTGGCCGCCGGTGAGCAGGCGGAGACTCTGTTTGGGGTGGATCTGGTGGTAACCCTGACTGACGGAAAAGATTTCCGGGATGATGCCGACTTCGACAAAGGCGAATTTCATGCCCACGTCTTCCGGACCGAACTCGCGGCCGATCCAGCGGGCGTATTCCGGGTGTTGATTGGAGACGATCCGTTGCACGACCTGTCCGTCGCCTTGCTCTCCGGCGACGTGCTGGAATCGCGGGGTGCCGTCTTCGGGCCAGCTGGTGAGGCGCACTTCGGCTGTGGTGTAAAGTACTAGGGCGGCTTCCGAGAGAGTGAAAAGGCGTCCCGGGCCGCGGGGCTCAAGCGTTTCCCGATGCCAGTTTGTCCGTTGTTGATCCGTTCCATTGTCGCTCTCAAGTCGGCGACCGATGAAGTTGATCCCGGCGATTTGGCCGAAGGAACTGCTGTCTCCGCCGTTCAAGGGCGCGTAGGGTTCGTCCACGTTCCCGTCGTGGAGATTCACCCCGCGGATGTAGTCGAACATCATCAGAGGGATGGCGAAGTGGTCTAACTTGTACTCCGTGTCGTCGGCATAATGAGCAGGCGTGAAGGGTGCCCGGCGCTGGGCGCCGTATTTTTCCGCGAGCGCTTTTCCGTAGCCCGGGATCGGACGGTAGACCTGGTGCATGAGAAACATGAAGAGATCGACATTGGCGCCATCGGCTCGCCGATAGAATTCACCGTGCCGCGAGGAATGGTCCCGGCGCTGGAAGAAATACTTGTCCCGGCCCTGGCGTAGCGTTGAGGCGAAGGCCAGGGTTTGATCGAACTCCGTGCGCGTGTTCTCGCTGTCGGTCTCGTGAATGGGCCAGAGGTTGATGCGGGGCCGTGCGAAGACATTGAGTTCGGGGGCGTGGCTCCGGGTGGTGAGGACGCCGCGAGCGCGCTCGATGTGTCCCTTGCCGCCTTCTAGCAGAGCGACCAAAGGACTGTCGTCGCGGCGCACATTGAAGACGGCGTCGTCGACGGAGGCGTAGAGCCGGTCCTTGTCGAGTTCGATTCGATCGTCACTATCATTCGTCCCGTCCTCGGTCCCCCCGAAACGGACCTTGGGCGCGAGTTCGGTGATGGCCTTGAGCTCGGCGATGGAGAGCTTTTCCTCGCCTTCGCCGTCGACGTACTTGCCCGGGAAAAAAACCGAGCTGAGGCAGGTCGTGGCCGGGTGTCCGGGATAGCGTTGGACTTCATTGGTCACGGGTTGGATCTGGGCGTAGCGCTTGCCCTCATCCGTGGTGGCTCGGGGTTTGTCCCAGGGGACGCCCTCGGCTGCGGTGTTGACATTGATCTTTGAGGTCTCGTCATCCGTCCAGAAAGCAATGCGGGCCACGATGGGGTTCTCGGCGCTCGGTTGGGCCGCGGCGTCGCCACTAACGAAGGCACCGGAAGCGTCGAGCGTTCCCATGCGTCCGTCTTTCAAGAGATAGATCCATTCCACCGGCATTGGCAGGCGCTGCCCCACGCGGATACCGGGGAAGTCTTCGTAGTCGAATCCTTCGATCCGGTCGAGGTCGCGCGCTCGCGGATCCATGATGGGGAAGTGCCGGCTGATCTCGCGTCCCGAGACGTCGTACTTGATCGCCGGAAGATTGAGATCGACGAAGCGATGGGGTTGCTCCTGCCAGCGGAGGATGGCTT
This sequence comes from Verrucomicrobiales bacterium, assembly GCA_028281705.1. Classification (GTDB taxonomy): domain Bacteria; phylum Verrucomicrobiota; class Verrucomicrobiia; order Verrucomicrobiales; family DEV007; genus JAACDM01. The sequence goes on along the minus strand of JANQJH010000194.1, from coordinate 5,762 downwards.
CGGCGTCCGCCTTTAGGTCCTCGGGATCATTGATGATCATGCGAGGGGAGGAAAAGAGCTTGAAGGCCTGATCAAAGGCGCCGGCGATCTTGAACGTTCGGATCATGCCGGGCTGGGAGGTCCAGAGAAGTGGGATGTCTTGTCCGAAAAGGGTCTTCTCCTTGTCCGGGCGGGTTGCCTGGCGAATCTGGCTCACGATGAGGTTGACCGGGATGTCGGCCAGTTGGCGTACGCGCACGCTGTCCGAGTAGGCCAGGGCCGATCGCTGCTCATTTCCCGCGAGACTGAGAATGGCGATGGCGAGCACGGCGAGGACCGCGAGGATGGAAATCACGGTGACGAGGGCGACGCCGCGGCGGGAGGACAGAGATGGATCGTCCCGATCTTTTGGGTGACAGATTGGTTTCATCGAGGGTGCGTTCGGCTAGGAATACACGAAATGTATTCTTGGAATGTATTTTGTAAATACATTATGAACACAAAAATGCAAAACCCGCGGCGTTCTGCGGTTCACCCCACCCCCGAGCATTGGCTCCTATCGGGGTGGAGGACATTCCGCAGCGATCTCCTCATAGCGCTTAATAGCGCGATCGTAGGCGGCCCGGGCGGCGGGGCGTTCGGCTTCGGCAATGAAGCGGCTGCGGTTTTTCCACAGCAAGTCGACGCTCAGGGCGCACCAGCGCGCGCTATCGCGTGAGGCGCGGATGGGTTGGCCGTTCACGTGGACGGTGACGGGATTGGTGTGCAGTTGAGGAAAGCTACGCAGGGCCACCCAGGCGCTTCGTTCGAGTGAGAGATCGAAGGCGAGGTCGTGGATCTCGCCGTTGGCGGTGACTTCCCGGCTTGCACGGACGATGCCATTGACCACGAGTTCCACCAGCCTCGGGGTGTTGGAGACGGTGTCTTCCAGCCGGCGTTCGGCGTGGAGGATGCGAGTATCGCCCACGACGCGCCGTCCCTCCTCCGCCTGCAGGGTGCCGTAGGCCACGGCCCGCGGGATTTCGGGGGCAAAGGCGACCTTGGCCGACGCACGAACCGGCCCCGGCTGGTCCAGGGAAACAGCTTCATTGCCCGCGGTCTGTCCGGCCACCTTGAACTCCAAGGCGTGGGCGAAGCCATCGGAGACATAGGATCGGCCCGCGGCCAGGCCGCGCACCCAATGCACGAAGTCGAGCTGATCCACCTGGCCTAACTGAACGTAGACGCGCCCCTGTCCCACGCGGCGGCTGCTCATGCAGGGAAAATCCGTCTCGCCGCTGAGCTTGAGAGGAAAGCCGCAGTTCATCAAATGATACCAGGTATTCCACTCGGGCAACCGCTCGGTGTCCATGGCACTGACAAAGTCACAGACGCCCTCGGGAACGCTGACAAATATTTCCATGGCTCCCTTGCCGTCCATGGCGGGGATGACGACATTGGGCAGTTCATCGGCGGCGCGCTCGTTGGCCGCTTCGAGTTCCGCTGACGACAGCCGGCCGTTGGAATCGGCGTCCACGTCTTCAAAGGCCTCCGGCAGAACGAGCGCGGCGGCCTCATTCGGGCTGAGATGTTCATCGCGATCCTCGTCGCCGCGCGCGGTGAGGTAGTTCGCCGCGGTCTTGGCATTCATGCCCAATGCCGAGTGCGGGTAACCGGTGACGCCGCCCTGATCACGGCACCAGCGCATCACGGGAACGGTCCAGCTGGGCCAGCCGCGGTCGCTGCGTCCCTCGGAGCTTGGGTAGGTTTGATCGGTGAGATTGAGCAGACAAACGTGGCCCAGCGGGGCGGAGCCGAATCCACTGACTTCGATATCGTACTTGAGCAGGGTTTTGGCTTCGCTGAGGTTGTTGGCCACGGGGGAAAAAAACTGGCGTTGGAAATCGTAGCACGGGCCCCAGGTGAGGGCACAGCCGACGTTGAGGCCCTCGCCCTTGATTTGTCGGAAGAGATGTTCGGGCAAGACGCCTTCCATGGGGGAAGTGTAGTGGGAGCAGCCGGCGCCGTGGATGTGGTGATCCCCCACATAATAACCAAATTGCTCGGGCTCGATCCAGCGTTCTAGCGTGATGACAATCGGATCGGTGTTGTTAGGCTGGACGGTGATCGAGCGCTTCAGGGTGCGGTACTCGGGGCCACGGGTGGCGGTCATAGTGAAGGTGCCGGGGGGCAGGAGCACGCTTTCGCCGTCGGCGCGGTAGATGTGGGGCTGGAAGAAGAGGTCCGGGGCCACGCGTTTGGGCTGGGGCGGGTAGACGCGGCCGAGGGCATCGCGGAAGGTGAGGCGTGCCACCGGGGGCTCCCCGCTGGAGCGGTCCCGGATCTGGAGAGGCACGGAGACGGCTGGGCGGACATCGAAGAGCACCGGGAGTTCGCTGCGGAATCCCAGATCCTGCGAGCCCTGACCGACGTCGAAATGCAAGAGAGCCTCGCGTTTGCCGGCCTCGCTGGAGGAGATGAGGGCGATGACGTATTCGACTTCCAGGCCGCTCAGCTTGGGGGTCATGGGCGAGTTTCGAAAGAGGGCGACGTCGAGAAATTTGTCAGGACTCTTGGTCACGTTCTCGCGATCGTTGAGTTCGGTCTGGGCCTGACGCTTGAGGATATTCAAGCTGGCCCCGGCGTAGACGGCTCCGGCCTCGGGGCTCTCGATGTTGAGGGCATGGCTCACGGTGCCCAGGTTCCAGACCTTGAGGATCTTGGGGGTGAATCCGTGCTGCTGGAGGAAGGCGTCTCCGGGACCGCGAACGGCCTTGACGCGCAGTTCGGGATTGATCTCCACGGTGGCCAGGATCTGGGGATCGAGCAGTTCCTGCAGCGCGGCGGCGTCCCGCGCCCGCGCCGCGCGATCGAGGGCCTCCGCTGTCTCTTTGGAGAAAGGCGAGCCGAGATAGGCCATGGCCTGGACGAGGCGGCGCACGTTGGCGCCAAGGGGTTGGCCCTCGACCTCGAGGATCTCCGCCCGGCTGGTGTCGAGAGGCGCCATCAGAAGAAGGAGGGGCACGAGCCGAAGAAGAAGGGAACACCGTTGCATCATGCCTCCCTTTATCGCGCTTGGGGGGAGGCGAGGTCAACGGGCAATGCCGCGGGCCCGGGGGCCGGGGACTGATGAGGCGTTGACCGATCTGCGGAGGCCCCGTAGCCTGCCGGCATGTCCATCTTTCGACGTTCACTCCTAGGCGCGCTGCCTTTTCTCCTGGGCTTGTTAGGTCACGCCCAAGCTGACGATGATCAGCCCAAGAAGCTCTATGAGGGCAAACCCTTGCAGGCCTTGCTCATCACGGGCGGGTGTTGCCACAACTACCTCTTCCAATCACTGGCCCTGACGACGGGGGTGGAGAAACGGGCGAACGTCGAGTTCACCGTGGTCAATGAAGGCGGGGCGGGCACGCGGGGAAAGATCGCGCTCTACGAGGATCCCGACTGGGCCAAACCCTATGACGTGGTGGTGCACAACGAATGCTTCGCGGACACGGATGATCCCGAGTACATCAAGAAGATCACCGCGGCGCATCGTGCCGGAACGCCGGCGGTGGTGATCCACTGTGCGATGCACACTTACCGCGCGGCCAAGATTGACGATTGGCGCCAGTTTCTCGGCGTGACCAGTACCCATCACGAGCACATGAGTCGGTATCCGGTGAAGGTGACCGTGGAAGACCATCCCATCATGAAAGGGTTCAAGAAGGATTGGGTCACGCCCAAGGACGAACTCTACATTGTGAAAAAAATCTGGCCCAAGGCGACCCCCCTGGCGGTTTCCAAAAGTGAGAAAACAGGCGAGGAGCAGCCCGTGATTTGGGTCAATGACTTTCACGGAGCGCGTGTTTTCGGCACGACCTACGGGCATTCGGACGACACCTTTCGCGATGAGACCTTCATCGATCTGATCGCTCGCGGTCTGGTCTGGGCGGCGGGTAAATAGCAATCGCAGCCTGGAGGCCTGGCCATGATTCGCCTCGTTGGCGCTCTCACATTTTGGCTGCCGTTGGCCCTGGCGGCGGTGGAGCCCTTCGATCATGCGGGGGCCATTCGCGCGCTCGACGAGGAGGCCGGGGAATCCGGAGGGAAGCTCTACGCCCTGCACTGTGCGGCTTGTCACGGCGAGAAGGGCGATTTGGCCCTCAATCCCCTGGCGCGGAGGTTTGCCCGGGATCCCTTCAAGTTTGGACACGATCCCTACGCCCTGTGGAAGACCATCAGTTATGGCAACGGGCTCATGTTTCGTTGGGACGCCGTTCTCTCTTCGGAGGAGCGGTATCAGATTGTACATCATTTGCGCGAAAACATCATTCGCCCGCACAATCCCTCACAGTATTTCGAGCCGGATGAGTCCTATTTCGAAACTCTGAACGAGCGTGCCGCCGCCGATGCCGAGGCGCAGGAGGCCGGTGCTCAGAGAGTGCAGGCGGCCCCGGGGATGCTCGATGGGAGCGGAGGGATCCGGATGCAGTATGGCTCCTTTCTCCAACACGCGGTCGTCTATGGGCCCATCGCCGACAAGAACGCCGCCCGCATCGAGAATGCCACGGAGAAGGCCCTCATCATCGATCTGCCGGGCAATCATGTGATGGCCTACGACACGGCCCGGCTTTCCGTCAGTGGCATTTGGAGCGGCGATCCGTTGGCGGATACGTCGGACACGCATCTCACGAGTTACAAGGGCGGCCGGCCAGTGATGCCCAGCGGGGAGTTGCACTATCATGATGTCGATGCCGTGGGATGGCGGGGCGGTTCGTTGAAGTACAAGGGCCATTACGTGCAGGGCGAGCGTGTGGTCTTGGATTACGCCGTGGGCGACCGGGCCATCCTGGAGAGTCCGAGTGCGGTTCCGGGCTCCCGATGCTTTGTCAGGACCCTTCGTGTCGCCCCGGGCAACGACGAGGTGACCTGCCTGGTCGCTCGTCGATCTCCCAATGGGCCGAGGGTGGACGTGAAGAGGATTGATGAAGAAGACACGAGTGTTTCCTTGTCTGGCGACGGCAAAGCCCATTGGCTCACCGTGCCGGCGTCGACCGAGCCATTGGTCTATCATTTCCTCATCGTGTGTGGGGGTGATGAGGCTGAGGTGTCTGACGATGTCAGAACGCCCGATTTGGAGGCGCTCACCAAACCGGGGCCCCGTCGGTGGCCACTGACGGTGCAGACGGCGGTGGCTGTGGGGGAGAGCATCGAGGGTTATGCGGCGGATGAACTCACGGTGCCCCTGGCGAATCCCTATGGAAGTTGGATGCGGCTCACGGCCCTGGGCTTCTTCAGCGACGGCCGTCTAGCCGTTTCCACCTTGAGCGGCGATGTCTGGCTGGTGACATGGTCGCCGGAGAATCCCCATGCGCTGACGTGGTCTCGATTTGCCTCGGGTCTTTATGAACCGCTCGGGCTGGAAATCATCGATGACGTGATCTATGTGCGCGGGCGGGACCGGATCACACGACTGCACGATGAGAACGGCGACGGTGAGGCCGACTTCTATGAGAGTTTCTACGAAGAGCCCCAGGAGATCGGCGCGGGATACCACGCCTTCAGCTACGATCTCGTTTCCGATGCGGCAGGCTACCTCTACTACGCTCAAGGGGCCTGGAAATCACCGTTGCCCGGTGCCGTGATTCGTGTGAGCCCCGACGGAAATCAGGCCGAAATGGTGGCCCGTGATCTGCGCAATCCTAACGGATTGGGCGCGGGCGGGCCTAACCAGTGGATCACGGTGGCGGATAATCCCAGCGGGGTGGCGCTCTACAACGGATTCACCTTGGTTCGGGAAGGCGGCCGTTATGGATTCGAAT
>JANQJH010000136.1 GCA_028281705.1 Verrucomicrobiales bacterium | reverse complement strand
CGCGATCCGCACTCGCTACAGCCCTGGCACCCCTCAGTCCGGTGTTGAGAATCCCTCGTGGGAGGCGCTCGGACTGGCAACGGAGATCGCGAACGGCGTCAGCGATACTCGCGTGGCTGTCGACGCCACGCGCCGGGCGTCGGACGGCGGACGGGAGATGATGCCGGTCCGCAACGAGTGCCGCACGATCGATGGATTCATCGAACCGTTTGGCGGCTCGGGACTGGTGCACGGCGGTACCGTCCACGCCCCGACCTTTCGGCTCGAGTGCCGGAGCTTCCGCTGGTTTCGCCACCAGACCACTTACAAGGGGTCGATTCTCAAGCCCAAGTTTGTCAGCACGCGGATCGTCGAAGAGGTGGCCGGGATCTGCGAGAAATTCGATCTCAACGGCGAACTGGTTGACCGCTGGTCGACCGCCAGTGTGTTCCCCGACAAGTTCCACACGACGTCCGACGTCCCTGCCGACGGCTCCTGCGCATTTCGGCTAGGCCCAGGTTCCATCTTTAGCTCGAGCCTCGAAGGATTCTACGTCCCCCAGGACTTCATCGAATTAAACAAGGCCGCCATGCAGAAGGCACACGGTGACGCCGAGAAGACGAAGGAACTGCTCAAGAGCGGAGTTTTCCTACCGGATACCGGTGATCTCGACGACAAGTTCTACGGGCCAAAATCGGCCTCCCAGTTTTTCGGAAAGGGCGAGGATTACAACACGGCGATCGAGAATGCGCTCTTTACGACCAAGTCGTTTGTCAGCCAGGGATTCCCGATCAACACACCTTATCTCAAGGTCTTCGCACCCGATCCCGGATTCGATGAGGTCGTTGTCTATATGATCGGCGCCCACCGAAGCGCCTTGCGCCGCAAACGCGTCCATGAGTTCAAACGCGAGTCGCGCTGGCACGCCCGCGTCTTCAAAAGAGTCAACTAACCAGAGAAGAAAAGAGTAGAATGAAAGCAACTTGGAAAGCCTACCTGAAAAAACGTCGTCGAGAATTCAACCTCGAGGGTGAAATCAAGGTTCCCGCCGAACACTCGGCGTCGGTCGATATCCCGACCTTCGACACTGAAGACCCCGACGAACTCGTGGCAGATCTTCGGCTCGAGAGACTGAGAGGTCTCGAGCCCGAGCCCGTAGGGAACGCCAGCGTCTTCCTATCAATCAAACCATACCGGCTGCGGCACAAACGCGTTCTGGTCCGCTATCCGGACGGGACAAGTGAAGCCGTCCCCATCGAAAACCACCGTAACTAGAAAACATCAACAAATACCCACAAAGAAAATGAAACTACTCAATGAACTCGCAGTGGGCGGTGACACGCTCTACACCGGATATTCCGCGGTCGACTATGTGACGGACATCGGGCACGTCCGGCTCAACATTACTGGGCTGGAGGCCCCTTATGCGGTCATCCGAATCGGGCAACCAGCCGCAGAAAACGCCCTCATCCTCAATCGCAGAGAGTTTGGGCAAGTGCTCAAAGAGAAGGTGAAAATTGACCAGGTGGATCGCCTGCGGCAGATGGCGCCCAATGCACTCGATGTCGGCACCCGCGCGCCCGACGGTAACGGCGGCAACGGCAACGCCGCCAGAGCGATGGCCACGGCCCAGGATGAGAAGAAAGAGCCGGATAAGAAAAAGAACAGCCTGGAAGAGATCACGCCAAGCACACCGGAGGAGGAGAACAGCCTGCAGACGGAAGCCGAGGCTGTGTTTTCCCTCGACCCGGACCTTCTCAAGCGGGTGCAGGAGATGTTTGCCACTTCAAAGTTCTGCGAGAATCAGAACAAGGGCACCTTGGACGAGACTCGCGTCATGAAGTTCAAGCACCCCACGCTGGGATTCGAAATTGAGCGTCCGATCTTCAGCAAGACGTTCGCCTGCATCAACACTGGGGATCTCGTTCTCACCGAGAGCATCCAATTCGTCTACTTCGACTTTGCGCTGATTGGAGCCAAGGCGGGAGGAAAGATGGTGATCAATACGTTCACCACCAATGTCGAAAGCAACAAAGAACTCTTCGTCCAGAAGATCGCAGAGACGTCCAAGCTGGGGGTCGGACTGAGCTTCGGGTTCGGAGGACCAACGGCACCGGACCCGAGGGTCGTGCAAGAAGGTGGGAAGGCGTTCAAGGACGGCAAACCGCTGATCAATCCCTCGACGGGATCGCAGGTGGGTCTGAGCCTCGAGCACATGAAGCAGCACTTCGAACTCACGCTCCGAGCTGAAGCGCGATTCAAGCTCATCCATCAACTCAAGGATACACCGGTGGAGATTCCGTTGAGCTAGCGGATCTCCCGTAGTCGATGATTGGAGGAACACGGATATGTTAGAGACTCGGACCATCGCCACCGATCTTGCGGCGGCTACGTTTGCCCGCCCACTGCAGTCAGGCCGGATCATTGGAAGATGTCCGGCTCTGGCTGAGGATGCGGGAGCCTTCTGCTGGAAGTTCAAGAACGCGGATCCAACCGCCGACTACGACTTCTGGATGATCAAGACCTTGTTGGAACAGGATGACGGTCAAACGGTGATGACGACACTCCAACTCCCCGCAGCCAACGGTGAGTTGGTTGTCGTCATCTCAACCGTGGAGTATGAAAGGATTCACTCCATCAGCCATGTCCGAACGCTCAAGGCGGAGGGATTCAATCTTGGCGTCGTCAACTACGCCAAAATGAAGGTGCGCGAGGTCTTTCATGCCGTGACAAACGAACTCTATCGGGTGGAGAACGATATTCTTGTGTTTGGCAAGGACAGCAAACTCAAGCGGGTCGAAAAAAGGCGGCGCCCGGATGTCGTTCTTCAACTTGAAGAGGACAAGTCCCCGACCAGCCAGCAGATGCTGGCCGGGAAAACCGACCGCAACCGCCTCCGAATCGCACACTCACAATTGTCTCACGTAGGTTCGGCGCCCGAAGTCAACCGAATCCATTTTCCAGTTGCCGAACCAATTGTCGACGGGGCCGGCTCGATTGTGGATTTCGAAGTCGATGGAGGTGCGTTTCTCGAACCCGGCGGTGCCGCGGCGCGGGGAGTGGTGGTGAGAGATCTCGCACCCGGAATGTACATCGAGTTTGCCCGCCAGGAAGGGGAGCCGGAACTCAATGTGACGATCATCTTTCGCGTTACCGACCAGGGCGACGTCCACATCTTGGTCTCTCGAATGTGTACCGGAGTCTCCTACAGCAAGTACCTGGAGGTGGTGAAAAAGAAGAAAAGCGGCAGCTGGTTCAAGAAGAAGGTCAAAATCAAGCACATCATCAAGCAGCTGCACCACGATGGGATGGTCTGTTCCAGCCAGCAGTACCCCTTTCTCTAATTACCACGAAAACTTAAACTTACACTTAAACATAAACTTAAACTTAAACTGATCTCGCAGAAGAAGCGGCAACGCTTCTCCCATGGGACGCTCACGCTTTCCTCTACAGGGACGCGATGGAGAAAATGAAAACTCCAAGATCATCAAAAAAATGACAACGAAAAGCATCACGAAGATCATGCTCTGGACACTCGCCTTGGCGGCGCTGGTGCCATGGGTGAGCCAGGCGGAGACGGTGACGGTGATCCGCACCTTTGTGAACGGGGTCTCACCGGCCAACTCGAACCAAGAGGTGCACGCTCTGGAAATCAGAACTTCCAAGGCAATCGCCTCCGTGACTCCCAACCCACCAAACCCCGCCTTTGCCACCGCAAAACTCAAATCGGGCACCACGAAAGCAGCGATCATCTCCTTCAAACAGCCCTTGCCGACCGGAAAGTCGGTGACGGTGGTCCTCACCTCCAGGAGCAACAAGTTCGGGCTCCGTGGATGGAGTTGGTTCGACGGGAAAGGAAAAAAGGTCAAGCGGACCATCACCTATGTCTCCAAAGGAAAAGTCAAGGAAGGGACGGTCGAAAACTACCCACTCTCCATGCGGGGCGACGAGGGGATTTCCCCGGAATTTCCCGCCCCGGGAAAACCACCCAAAAGGGGTTCTGACGTTTTCAGCATCATCAACAAGCGGCACCACTGGGGCGGAGCGGCGAGGCTTCAGAAGCCCATCACCGCCGCCCTCGACATCAGAAAGCTGGTTAGTAAACGTCCCAAAGGAGTCGACGCGGAGGTGCTGATCGGAAACGTCGTCCAATCGGCAGCGATGTGGGAACTCGCCACCCGGCTCGACGGTCATCGCAGACTGCCGTTGGCAGGACTCAAGGGAATCCCCGAGAACCACGGCGGCGAAAAAGTCGTGGATCCTCCTCTCATGGCTCCGGGGCCGACCCACCGAGGAGTGAGCGGGAAGCGGTTCCGAAACCTCACTGATCGTGAAGCCAAGGCGGCGTTGATCAAATACCCGCAAGGGCTTTCGCTCCGGGTAGTCACTTCGGACGACGATTCCATCCTGAAAGACCCGCGCGTGGGAAAGATCGCTTGCAAATGGGGTCGACCCAAAGGTGGCGCCCTGGGAATCGGGCCCTCGAAGCCTTTTGGCGGAAAGCGCAAGGACACCACGAAGTCAGCCAAGATCATCATGCGCACCAAACCTCCAAAAAGCCGGACCTGGCACTTTGCTACGGATACGGACGACGATGGCTTCCTGACCAACGCAGACTCCGACCCGCCGGAGGAGAACGCCTACGACTTCTATTCGATTTTCTCGCACGAACTCGGCCACACACTGTGTTTTAACCATTCAGGTAAGAACGATTTCACTGACTTACCTCAGTTCTTTGAACCTTCCGATGTCGAATTTCCCGGAGAAGGAGACGACCGGTGTCCCTGTAGTCGTGAATTTGGTTTCCTGGAAGACTCCGACCGTCACTTCGTTGTCTTCGCCTCGGATCGCGCCGGTGGGTTTGGTGGATTCGATCTCTGGATTGGAATATGGGACGGTACTGCCTGGGAAGTTCAGAACCTCGGTCCAGATGTGAACTCTGCTGCGGATGAGAGCGGACCATTCCTCGCCGGTGACGGGGTAACGCTTCTTTTCCACTCGAACCGCTCAGGAGGCGCGGGCGGCCTCGATCTTTATGAGGCGAAGATCAGTGAATCAGAGGATGTATTTCTCGTGGAGGAGGTGGAGAACCTCTTGGGGCTCAACTCACCTGCGGACGACAAGGACGCGCACCTGACGGCGGACATGCGTTCGTTAGTTTTCGCCTCGGATCGGGATGGCGGATTTGGCGGAAGCGACATCTGGGCTGCGGAAGCCCTATTCGATGAGGGCTTCAGCGCCCCCTACAACCTCGGTTCCGACATCAATAGCCCTGCCGTCGAGTCCGGCCCGGCCCTCTCATCGGACGGCGTCTTTCTCTTCTTCGCATCCGATCGCCCCGGAGGTCAGGGTGGGACAGATATCTGGGCATCCCTGGATAGCGGCGGCTGGAGCGATGCGATCAATCTTTCCTCCGTCAATTCCCCCACGGACGACCTCGACCCCGATTTCCGCGCGGACGGACAGTTTCTCTACTTCAGTTCCGAGCGGGGCGGTGCCGGAAGCCGGATCTTCGAGGCGCCGGTCGCCATCCAACCCTAACTCAATACAAAACCAACACAGCAAAAAAATATGAGCAACAGCCTAGACTCAGATCTCTCGGAGGTCACCACGCCCCGTAGCCGGGAGTTCGTCAACGACGACGGCCGGGAGGACCCGGAAGACAAGTCCGACCTCCTCGTGATCGGTTCAGAAGAGCTCGCTTCGGCGCCGCCAGCCGACCCTGGCGATTTTGATATCATCTAAACCATTTAGCCCAAAAACATGCCATGCAACAAACCCTACAAGAGAGATCATTCCAGATGGGGGTCTTCAGCAAAGAGGACCTAAAGAAGAAGCCGTGCAGGTGGGCCTGCCACCTCAGTGTCGAAATCGGAGACGGAAAAAAACACTTTGGCTCAGGATGGTTGGCTGCACGTCGGATCGTCGTAACGGCCGCTCACAACGTCTGTGATCCGATCGAAGAGGAGGATCCCGATACAGGCGAGAAGGTCCACCGCGGAGTCAAGGTCGCGAACAAAGTCTTGGTGCGCCCCGGCTTCATGCGAGGAGAGAACCCCGCCTATGCGGTCACCGTTCCCAAGGCGGCAATTCACATCGCTCCTGAGTATGAGAAGACCGGAGATCGCCACCACGACTACGCGGTGATCGTTCTGCCTGAGGACGTGAAGGACATCGGACACTTCGTGTTTGGCCAAGGAGCCAATCTGCAGAACAAGATGGTGAAGGTGCAAGGCTACCCCGGAAACGGGAACAGGCAATTTGGATTCGCTTCCCGTCTTCTTCGGGTGGCGGAGAAAACCTTGAAGACGAAGATTCAGGGACGAACCAGGGACAGCCTAGCCGGAGTCAGCGGTGGGCCGATCTGGGTCTTGCACGACGGCAAGCATTGCACCATTGCCACGGTGAAAGGGGGGGACATTTTCCGCAGACTCTTCGGGATTCGATTCCATGACACCAAATTGGCATTTGTGCGAAGGTTCGTGAACCAACACAAATAGATAGATACTGGCGTGTTCAGCGTTCCCGCCCGCAGAAGACAGGAGCGGGACGGAGCGTTCAACACCCTGCTAGACGCCTCGACAACCATGTCGAGGCGTCTTAGACTGTGGCGATGTCCCAATCTTGCAGCTCCCCATCTCCAGATCTTGGCGGCAGATTTCCCGAGACACGTTGGAGTGTGATCCGGAACGCGAAGTTGGGCGACGAAGCCTCGATCGCCGAAGCCTTTTCATCTCTCTGCGAAAGTTACTGGTTTCCAGTTTACGCATTTGTGCGAGATCGTGGATACGCCCATCACGATGCCGAAGATCTCGTCCAGGGGTTTTTCCAGTACATGCTCGTGGAAGGGCGCTTGGTGCGCGTGCACGAGTCGAAGGGAAAGTTCCGCTCGTTTGTCTTGGCTTCCGCCCGGAATTACCTGGCGAATGACCGGTCCCGCCGCAATGCCCAAAAACGAGGTGGAGGAGCCGAGATCCTATCGATTGACGTGGAGCACGCCGCTGAACGCTATGCCAATGAGCCTTCGACCGTGGAAGACCCGTCGATGCTCTACGAGAAGCGTTGGGCCGAGACCCTACTGGGCAAAGTGAAAGGGCGGATGCGAGCGGAGGCCGCGCGCCGCGGAAAGATGGAGCGCTTCGACTGCCTCTTTGATTTTCTTCCTCACCAGGGACGAGGCGCCCCTTACACATCGGTGTCGAACGAACTGGGGATTCCGGAGGGTGCTGTGCGTGTGGAGGTACACCGGATGCGCGAACGATTTCGAAACGTGGTGCGCTCGGAAATTGCGGAAATGGTGGACGGACCGGAAGAATTGGAAGACGAAATGGGTTGCTTCCTGGAGTTTCTGGGCGGTGCCTGGGCGAGCCAGCCGGGCACCTTGTGATTCACTAAGGTTTCCCAGGGCAGTGGTCCTCCCCCGGGAAATCTCCGGAGAGACGCCGCCCGGCGAGGGTCGCGTTCTTCCATAAGGTGGAGGTGTGTCCCGTGTGTTCGCACAGGCTGGGTGCGTGCATCAGGTAGGCCAGCCCGGAGCGGCGGCACCAGTCCCCGAGCACCGAATCCACATTGGCTCTTCCTTCCCGCGGCCCGCGGTTCCGGTGATTCACCAGGGAGGCATCCCGCAGCAGAGCGCGCGCTGCCGGATTGGGGATAACGTAAGCCATGGCACCCCAAGCACCCCAGCCGACGTTCTGGGCAAAGAATCCGCCTTGGTCTTCCCGCCGATGGTGGCTCGGGGTGTGTAGCGACACGATTCCCGTGCGCGGTTCCGGCCACAATGTGCTCTCCAGGTACTCCCGGACACCAGAGCAGAAGGCCAAGTCATCCTGGCACATGAGATAGGCATCGGCATGGGGAGCCCTCAAGACGAGTTCATGGAGTCCGAGAAACCAGTTTGGCCAAGCGCCCAATACAGACTCTCTCTCGACGACTCTTTGTCCTCGGAGAGCTTCCCGATCACTTCCGGGTTCCGCGAAGACGACCGGAGTGCTCCAGCCGGCACGAACAAGGCTCTTTAGTGAATCCGCGACCGTCGATCGCTTTCGCGGTGCCGTGGTCATTCCCACCGCCCAGGTCTTGACCTCACCCTTGCCCAAGAGACGGTCGTAATCGCAGCACTGGCGGCATCCCGCGATGGTTGTCTCATGGTGTCTCTCATGATGACAGGCGTAAACCTTCCGTTTTACCGTTCGATGCTGTTCCTTGTATTCACCGAGGCCTCGTTCCTCCCCAAGATAAAAACAAGCGCGGTCATATTTGGGGATCCTGGAGTCGGCAGGAGCCGTCCTCCGCATCTCAAGAAAAGGGATGGCAAACTCCGCCAGTTTATTCGCGTCCCCGTCAGGTAGACTGGGCTCTGATCCTGGTTCAGGGATGGCAATCGAAACAAGCAGACTGGCCACCAGAGCATTCGGCGTTCTGACAGTCGGCTCCGGAAGCGTAAGGCAGTACCGGCAACTGCCTGCGTCCACCCTCGCGAGTTCACCTCGCGCCTGGCCGATTTGATCGAGCACCAGTTGGCAAGTCGCCCTCTCACCGGAATCCGACACGAACACCCGGTAGGGACACTCAATCATCGGGGCTTCGGTTCTGAATAACCGCTCTACTCAATGTGAATGTATCAGGGTGCCGATGAATCGGGCGCTGAAGATGCCGAGGAGGAACTTGAACTGATCGGAACACAACAGAGGAGCGAGCAGAACCCGATCGGACGCGCGCTCGGTGCGGGAAACTTTGGAGGCTCGAACCCAGGCTTGCAGCGGTCTTCAATGAGGACGATTTCAACACTTCCATCTCTCGCTTTCTTTTCCTTGAAGATGGCGAACCCACTCTCTTCGCACTCATCCGCAGTCCCTTGGCAGCCAGAGGTGCAACTACTGGGAAATTCATCTCCTGGCACAGCATCGCTCATGAATCCATTCTTATTACCGATTGGGCATCGTTCTGGCAAGACGGAATGTCGCAAAAGGGATGCGGATCGTTGGCACCACGTCGAGGCTCTTTCGACTGGCACGCAGGTCGGTTCCCGCCGTCCGGAAAGACCCGCCAAGCAGCGGGACTGGGCGACGCGGTTTGCCATCGGGTTGGTCGTCTCCGGCCGAGTCCCATTCACACATTTCCATAAGATTGCCGAGCATGTCGAAGAGTCCGAGATCGTTGGGCGGAAACAGGGCAACCGGGTGTGCTCGATCCGCATTGCCTCCAAACCAGGCAAAGTGCGAGACGAGTTCCGGCGCATCACCAAAATAGCGCTCGGTGGTGGTTCCCGCACGGCATGCCAATCGCCATTCCGTGGTGGTTGGGAGACGGTAGCCAAGCTTGGTGGTAAAGCCCGCCACCGGCCAGAGGTAGGTCGCTTTGCCCTTTGCCACCTCGACGTAGCAGAGTTCGGACTGGGGAATCCCTTCGCGGAGGCTGAGCCAATTACAGAAGTGACGGGCTTGGGACAGGTCAAGCCAGTTGACCGGCCCCTCAGGCCCGCCATCCACACTGGTATCGGGCCGGTAGGAACTTCGGAACTCTCGGAAGTGTCGCGCTTTGAGTTCGGTGGTCGCCATGGCCACGGTCTTGCCTTCCTCCGATTGGATCAGAGAGAACCTCTGTCCCAGCGAGTTACTCCACCAGCCGGCGCTCTCTGGTGGAGAAAGTGCGAGTGTGGGATCGATGCCCCAAGTGCGCTGAACCCATTCGCAGACAGATCGGATGCCGCAGTCGCGGGACGTGTTTCCCAACGTGGTGACTTTTTTGTTAGCCTCGTCCAACAAGCGCTCCGTAAAGACTTCGAGCCGGAGATGACCGAGTGCGAGCAGGACGGCAAACTGCTGCCCGGGAGAATTCGCGGCATCGAGTTGTTCAAGGAGGAACATCGGCGCCACTCTGGCCCTGGGGCACCCGACAGCGAACTGCGAGCGAAGGCCGTTGTCTTGTGAGCGTTCGAGATGGGGAAGGATGGCGGCGCCCCGTCCAAGATTGGCGAAGAACAGCAGCGCGTTCGGCGAGCTTCGTTGTTCTGAGTTCAGAAGAACGCCCGGGGACCAAGCATCTTCAGATCCCGGAACGCGGAAGGCGAAAAGCGGAATTTCCTCTGGCTCTGCCAGGAGCGAAAGTTGAAGGAGCCGATCAGGGTTCTTCCCAGCCCACTCCCGAAGCCCCACCGCCGCGTTGTGCCGTGTGCCCGCCTGTCCGGATTGCAGTGACTGCTCCAGGAGAGGGGCCAACACGTCCGAGGCAGGGTCGAGCTGCCGGGCCCAGAAGGACAGATCCGGGTCCCGAGACGACGTGATCCAGAACGCGGTGTCCTTCGCATGAGCCGACCACCGATCGTCTTCGGGGTCGAGCCCCGCCAGATACGCGGTGACTCGCAAGGCCGACTCCCGATCGTTGACCGCGCCTTCATCCAAAATCTCCCAGACATCCTCGGCGGCGTCCATTCGGACAAGGGATCCCATGATTGCGGAAAACTCATTGGGGCTGGATACTGGGAGGTGTCGAAGCAGCAACTCGCGAGCCGGAGGGAGCTTTGGTGCGAGTGCCAGGGCGAGGTTGAGCTTGCTCCGAGATCCCGTCGGCGCGCGTTCGAAACGAGAGAACAAGTCTTCCCCATAGCCCCTCTCTTCGATTGATTCGATGAGAGCAGGGACTTCAGACGTCCGCGCTTCCTCCAGGCGATCGGCAAGGTGTTCTCTCGCAAGCGCCCTGTCCGCCATCCACGCTCCCGTTGTCAGAGCGGCCAAGCAGGCTCCGACGGCGGCAGCACGCAGGCCGTGCCAACGGGAGGCCGCCACCAGGAATTGCCTCTGGACCTGGGTTCTGGGGTGGCCTCTCGTCCTAACCAAAATCGATAGCCATTCGGAGAGAGAGGGAAGGTAACGGCGTTCTCGATCGCTTTTCCAAAGTGTCGAAAGTTCAGCCAGACGGATGAGTGCGCGACCTCGTGGTGTCGCCAGGCGGGTATCGTCGAGCCAGCGGCGAACCGTGGGTACAAGGTAGTCGTGGGCCAGGCGGTATCCCCCCGGACCGGCGGCCTCATCAGCCTCGGCGGGTGTGATCAACCGGAGTTCGCTGTCGAGAACATGGAGCAGGTCGGCAAAGCTTTCTTCATCCCGGCATCCGCTGGCCTTTCGAAGATCGGCCGTCGCCACATGGGGACCGCGGATCGCTCGCCCACGTTCGGGCAAGAGTTCTTCGAGCACCCGTTGCGCTTCTGTGCGGTAGCGACGGGCTTGTGGGCAGTGGCTGCGGTCACCAAAAGATTCTCTGAGAAACGTCTGGCCGATGCCGGCGATGCCTCCGACGTTTTTGAACTCTTGCAGGTTCCAGCCACGGCTCCGGAAGATCTCGACAAACAGCGAAAGACGGACCGGGACCACCGTGTCGTTCTCGTCGGAGATATCTGTCAGGACACGGTCGAGAAAATCTTGCTTTGGGGTCGCCCCGTAGCTCTCACCGTAGCGCAAAAGCAACGCCCGTGTGTGCTCGCGGTCAAAGGCATCGATTTGCGCCAAATTTTCCCCATCGACCAGTGTAATCTCAAGGGCTTGGAAAAGCCTGCTGACCTGTCCCCAAAAGTCGTCCCGAACGACGAGCAGACACTGGAGCCGATCGCCGTCGCATTGGCGAAGAGCCGCCATGAGTTCCCCGTCACCCGGGAAACTCGCATCTTCGTGAAGCCACTGCTCGAATTGGTCGATGACAAGCAGGACCCGTTCACCCTTCGGAAGGACATCCCCGAGGCGCAGGGAGCGAAGCATGCCATCGAGAGCGTCCTTTGAGGTGAGCGAGGGAAACGCTTTCCTCACCGCAGACCTCACTTTCTTCCCCGTGTCCGTCGCCGCGGCTTCGACATAGACAAGCCGTGATCCGAGCGGTAGGCGCGGAAGGATCCCGGCACGAAGCAGCGATGATTTTCCCGACCCCGACCGGCCAAAGATTACGCCAACCCGGAACGGCTTCGGGGAGTTTGGATGAAGCCTTCTCAGCCAAGAGGCGATCCCCTTGGGAAGGCCTTCATGATTGAGCGGACCTGGGAGGAGCGTGGGAAAGAACGCACTATCGCGTTCATCAAAGCACCGGAGCCCGCGCGGCTCGAGGACGGCTTGATCAAACTGTTTGCGGCGATGTTCCTCCAGATCACCAATCTTAACATGATCTCTAAGGGCATCCGCCATCGCATCAGCGCTCTGGTAGCGATCAGCGGCGCGGAGTTCACAGGCGTGCTCCGCAATCTTGAGCAGGCCCGTCCACGAAGTTTTGCGGCGGCCCGCATTTCCGCCCAGCAGCATGACGAGTTCACGGAGGACCACGCCGAGACTAAAGAGATCCGATCGACCATCGACCAGATGACTCTCACCCCGGCTCTGTTCCGGACTCATGTATTCGGGCGTCCCGGCAACAATTCCAGAGCGGGTCCCCGCATCCTCGCGTGGGAGGGCGATCCCGAAATCGATCAGAACCGGCTCCCCCTTCCCGGAGAGGATGATGTTGCCAGGCTTGATGTCACGATGGACGAACCCCGCACGGTGCACTACCGCAAGGATGTCGGCGACTTGGGCGATCGTCTCCGCGACCTGGGTAGCCCCGATCGGCCTCCGCCCCATGGCCTCCCCGAGCGTGTCACCCTCGATCAACTTGGATACGAGATAGGGGAACCCTTCCTCTGAGATGCCGACATCGTAGACTGGCACAATCCCAGAGTGATCGAGTGCCGCAAGCGATCGTCCTTCAGTCAGCCAAGCCGTGGTTTCCTCCGTCGTGCTGACCGGCCTGTCGATCACTTTGATTGCGGCGAATCGGTCGAGGGCAGGATCATAGACACGGAAGACTCGACCGAAGGCGCCACGGCCAATCAGGGATTCGACGACATAGCGTCCGAAATTCCCTGGGAGTCCCGACCGAGGATCGCCGTCCGTAAATGCAGGAAGCTGGGCAGCCATCGGTGATAGATCCAAGAATTGATTCACCAAAAAATGCGGCTGTTGACCCTGGTTGTCTAGGACAATGATCATCTCGAGTGGCGTTGCCGACTACCTCATCTATCATGATTCTGTTCCCCCATGATTCTGTTCCCCGTGAACTTGCGCCACCCATTAACATGCTTGCTAGTCCACCATGAAGGCCCGTCGAGGCGCGAAGAATCACGTGACGCCTCTCCAAAACTTGTTTACGGTTGAGCCGTTGCAAGCCTCATCCGTCGTGCCGAGCAGAGAAGAAGAGATTTTTGAGCAAGCATTGGAATTTGATTCCGAGAGCGCACGCCGCGCTTTCCTGGCGGGCGTGTGCTCCGATGACCCCGAACTTGCCTCCTCGGTGGCAGAGCTCTTGGCCATCCACGTCGGTGCGGAGAAGGACGATTTTCTGAACCACGTCACCAGCCATGAAGCCTCAGTGCAGGAGACGGAAGGCTCGATTATCGGCCGGTATCGATTATTGCAAAAGCTGGGCGAAGGCGGCTATGGCATCGTCTACATGGCCGAACAGCGCGAGCCGGTGAAACGGCGGGTCGCCTTGAAACTGATCAAGGTCGGGATGGATTCGAAGCAGGTGGTGGCGCGGTTTGAAGCCGAGAGCCAGGCCCTGGCCATGATGGATCACGCCAATATTGCCAAGGTGTTAGATGCAGGGATCACGGATTCCGGGAGACTCTACTTCGTCATGGAACTGGTAAAAGGGATCGCGATCACCGAGTTCTGCAATGAAATGCAGCTCCAAACCGAATCGCGATTGAAACTTTTCATCAAGGTATGCCACGCCATCCAGCACGCGCATCAGAAAGGCATCATCCACCGGGACATCAAACCCTCTAACATCCTGGTCGCACTGGAAGAGGGCGAACCGGTTCCGGTGGTCATCGACTTCGGGATCGCCAAGGCGATGCAGCAGGATCTCACCGAGAAGACGATCTACACACAATTCACGCACTTCATCGGAACGCCCGCTTACACCAGTCCAGAACAGGCTGAACTCAGCAGCCTCGACATCGATACGAGGAGCGATCTCTACAGCCTTGGCGTCTTGCTCTACGAACTGCTCACGGGCACCACTCCCTTTCAACAGGATGAGCTGTTGAAGTCTGGACTCGACGAATTGCGCAAGATCATCCGCGAACGCGAACCCGATCGGCCGAGCACGAGGCTGAGTCAGACCATTGCTAGGGAAAAACCTGCCGCGAGAAGAGCATTGACTTCGCTGACGAGTCCCATCGACCAGGATCTGGACTGGATTGTAATGAAATGCCTGGAGAAAGATCGCACGCGCCGCTACGACACCGTGAACGGGCTGGCGGCGGATCTGGAGCGCTATTTGAGGGTCGAACCCGTGGTGGCTCGGCCGCCGAGCATGGTCTACCGGATTCAAAAAACCTGGCGCCGCAACAAGTTGGCGGTCAATGCCGCCATCGCCGTCGTGGCCGCGCTCGCCATGGGGACGGCGATCAGTACTTGGCAGGCCCGAATCGCATGGCGGGCACAGCACCTGACCGAGTTGGCGCGCCAGAACGAGCACGCGCAACGGGTCGCGGCCCAGGACGCCCAGACGAAAGCGCAAGATGCCCAAGCCGATGCGGAATCCGAACGGGAAAGGGCTGACACCCAGGCGCGCAAGGCGCAGGAAAGCGAACTGCACGCCCGCAAGCTCCTCTACGCCTCTGACATGAATCTCGCACAGCAGTCGTTGAAACGAAACAATGTTGGCCGAGCGGTGCGCCTGCTAGAACGGCATCGTCCCCAGGACAACGGTGAGGATCTGCGCGGATGGGAATGGCGCTACCTGTGGCAGCAGACTCGAAGCGCGGAATTGGCGACACTTACCAATCGATCGGTAGCAGGGTTTTCGTTGAGTTTTTCCGGGGACGGAACCCGGCTAGCCGCAGGCTGGTTCGATGGGCGCGTGGATCTGTGGAACGTCGAGGAGCGGAAAATGGTGCGATCGCTCGCCGGAGTGACCGAGGGTTACCCGGGCCGGGTGTGCTTCTCTCCGGCAGGAAATCTTCTCGCCGCCACCTCCACACTGGGAGCGGTGTCAGTGCATGATCTCAGCACGGGGAAGGATTCCATTCTGTGGAGCATTCCCGAACCCGCCGGCTGGCAAGTGAGAAATCTCTCGTTCTCTAGCGACGGAACGAAGCTCGTCATCTACGCGGCCGACCGCGGTGAGGGCAAGATCGCGATTGTTGATACGTTAGGAGGCCATGTCGTCTTCGAGGTCGCCATCCCTCGATCATTTAGTTACCACCACGGGGCGGCCCGCCTGTCTCCGGACAACACACGGCTCTATTACTCGGAGGCGGATATCCCTGCGAGGAAATACCGGATCACGTGCCGTGAGGTGGCCACGGGCCGCGATCTCTGGCAAAGCGAAAAACTGAATGATTATGGAATCACGGCCATGGCGCTTTCGCCCGGGGGCAAGTTTCTGGCCACGGCTGCCGGATTTGAAGACCCGACCATTCGCATCTGGAGCGCCGAAACGGGACGTCCCTTGCTTCAACTCTTCGGACATTCATCGTGGGTGAGCAAACTTGCCTTTAGCAGCGGTGGAAAACAGCTCATCTCATCCGCGAGCGATCAATCGATCCGGATCTGGAATACCGAGACCTGGACGGAATCCCGCGTCCTTCGAGGTCACACGGACGAAGTCCTGGCCGTTGCCCTTTCCGCGAACGATGACCTCGTGGCCAGCCTGAGCAAGGATGGAGAGTTGAAGCTGTGGGAACTTGGGGAGTCTCGAAGGACGGCTGCCTACGTGCGATTCCGTGAAGATCATCGCGAGCGATCTCATGCCATCGGAAGTTCTTACAGAATCCGAATGTTGCCCGATCAAAAACCGGAACTGGTCAATTTCGAGGATGAACCGATCGTCGGCGCCTTGCCCGAGATCGCCCAGTCAGAGGATGTCCTCGCTGTCTCGGGCACCGATGTGCTTTGTTGGTGGAACGGGCGCCGTCAGATTGTCCTCCATCAGCTGAGGGGAGAAACCTGCGTCGAGCTCGGGGCCTTGGAAATCGATTCCGACGAACGCCCCATCGCCTTTGATTTTCACCCAGAGCATCAGCTCTTGGCATGGGTGGAGCCGGATCGCCCTTCATCCGTCCTCTATTCGAGTCTAGAGGCGCCCAATCGGAGAATCGAACTGGAGAGCAATGCCTCGGGCTTCCGCGTCGTCGTCGAGTTCAGTGAGAACGGGAAATTCCTCAGAGCGATGTACTATCGAGCGAAGATCGGCCGGGCGCTCCGGGTTTGGCGAGTGGACTCGGGTGAACGCGTGCTCAAACTGGACGATTCTTTCCGAGGCTCCGAATTTGCCGCGGGAGGCTCCCGGCTGGCCGCAGCCATCGTGCG
>JANQJH010000135.1 GCA_028281705.1 Verrucomicrobiales bacterium | reverse complement strand
GGTGTCCGGTTGCACGCGTGAGTGTGCCGAGGCGCAGGGCAAGGATGTCGGTGTCATCGCCACGGAAGCCGGGTGGAATCTCTATGTTTGTGGCAATGGGGGAATGAAGCCGCGCCACGCGGATCTCCTGGCCAGTGATTTGGACAAGGAGACCTTGGTTAAGTACATTGACCGGTTCCTCATGTATTACATTGAAACGGCGGATCGTTTGCAGCGGACCAGTGTCTGGCTGGAGAACCTCGAGGGCGGGATCGACCATCTGAAGGCGGTGGTGATCGATGACTCGCTTGGAATCTGTGAAAAGCTTGAAGCGGAAATGGAGCACATCATCGCGACCTACCAGTGTGAATGGAAGACGACGGTGGAGAGCCCGGAGAAACGCAAGAGGTTCCGCTACTTCGTCAACAGCGAGGAGACGGACAACAACGTCGTCTTCGTGGAAGAGCGCGGCCAGATACGGCCGGCGACGGAGGCCGAAAAAGAATCCCTTAGTTTGACAGCGAGCGTATGAGTCGTGGAATTCCCTACCATAAGGTGTGTTTGATAGAGGATATCCCGCTGAATGCGGGCGTTTGTGCGCTCCTTGACGGACGGCAGATCGCCCTCTTCCGCGCGGGACAGAGTGAGGCCCAGAGCAAGCTCTATGCGGTGGACAATTTTGATCCCTGCTCTGATGCCAATGTGATCTCGCGGGGCATTGTCGGCTCGTCCGGTGAGGTGCCCAAAGTCGCGTCCCCCATCTACAAGCAACAGTTCAACCTGGTGACGGGAGAGTGCCTCGACGATTCGGAGAAACGTTTGAACTGTTTTCCCATTCGGGAGCAGGATGGCGTGGTCTACGTTTCTTCCTCGCCCAAGTAGCGTTTCTCTATCGAGCTTGCGAGGAAACCCAAGTTCGGTTAGGGCCAAGTCGAGGCGTCTCGGTGGACCCTGATTCACGGGCGCGTCACCGTGCGCCGGAGTGGATTGTTACGGTTTCGACACATTCGGCGTCTTGTGGGGCTGTAGCCGTTCATGTTCTGTGACGATAACGTCACCTACAGCATGTGGCGAATCTTGACGGAAACTTCAGTTTCGGCCCGAAACTCACTGAAAAACATGAATAGAAAACAACTTATCAAACTGGGCGCACAGGGCGCTCTCACGTTGGGCCTGGCGATTTCCCTCAGCTCTTGCGGGGGTGGAGATGATCTCAACGCCATCTCGGTCAATGGATCGGACACCATGCTCCAAGTTGGTCTGGCCTGGGCCGAGAAATACCAGCAGCTCAACGACGACATCGGACTGACGGTCAATGGCGAGGGGTCCGGAACTGGGATCAAGGCCTTGATCAACGGCACCATTCAGATTGCCCATTCCAGTCGCCCGATGAAGGATACCGAGAGAGAGCAAATCAAGGCGGCCCACGGCAAGGAAGCCGTGCAGCACATCGTGGGGTATGACGGCATCGCGGTCTTCGTGCATCCGAGCAACCCGGTGAAATCTCTCTCCTTGGAGCAGCTCCATGGCATCTGGGCTGAGGGAGGAACGATCAATAATTGGAGCCAGGTGGGAGGTCCTGATCTGGAGATCAACCGTGCAGGGCGGAACAACGCCTCGGGAACCTACTCCTTTTTCCAGTCGGCCGTTTGCGGTAAAGGCTCCGATGGGAAGGGGATCGAGTTCAAGCAAGGAACGGCCGCCATGCCCGGTTCCACCGCGGTGGTCGAGTTCTGTGAAACCACACCCTCGGCGATCGGCTACAGCGGGATGGGCTACAAGACGGAGAAGGTCGGTTGGCTCCAGGTGAGCAAGACGACGGGCGCTGCGGGCGTCGGGCCCTCCAACCCCACGGTGGCCTCCGGTGATTATCCCATCGCCCGCGCTCTCTACATCTACACGGTGGGTGAGCCCGAAGGCGATGTGAAGGAGTACCTTGATTGGATCAAAGGACCCGAGGGTCAAGCCATCGTCGAAGCGGAGAGCTTCGTGCCTCTGTCAAACTAAGCAGCCTTATTATTCACCCAGGCTTTTTTCTGAAAGATTCACGGGTGATATGAACTCACATCTCGTCGATTAACCACTTCATGTCATCCGGAAAAAAATCCATTCGGGCGCTCGGCGCCAAATTGTTAGATGGCGCCGAGCTGCCCATCAGAATTGCCATCACCATCTGCGGATGGAGTTCCATCCTCTTCGTGGGGGCGATTTTCTTCTTCATTTTTAAAGAGGCAGCTCCTGTCTTTCCTCACCTCGACTGGGGTGAGTTCTTTTTCGCGCACCGCTGGATTCCCATTCCGGCGGAGGGGAATGAACCCTCTTACGGGGCCATGGGAATTCTCTATGGCACCTTTGCCATCACGGTGGTGAGCATGTTCATCGCCATGCCTCTCGGACTGGGAGCTGCCGTTTACATATCGGAGTTTGCGCCACCCCGCCGGAAGGAGTGGCTCAAGATTCTCATCGAGTTTCTCGCGGCCATCCCCTCGATCATCTGGGGTTTCATTGGTCTCGTGATCATGGGGCCGCTGATCCAAAAGATCCTTGGCGTGGAAGTGGGGATCAACCTGCTCAACGCCAGTATCATGGTGGCGCTCATGGCGGTTCCCCTGATTGTTTCGATTTCTGAGGACGCCCTCCGGGCCGTGCCCGATTCGTATCGCGAAGCCGCCCTGGCCCTGGGCGCCAGCAAGTGGGAGATCGTTTACAAAGTGCTCTTCCCAGCGGCGCGCAACGGCTTGTTAGCCGCTTCCATGCTCGGTGTGGGCCGAGCCGTAGGTGAAACCATGGCGGTCTGGATGGCTTCGGGCAACACGGATAATATCCCGGAGAATTTCTTCAATCCCCTGCTGGTCTTGGAGCGCGTCAAGGCGCTCACGGCCACGATCGCCGGGGAGATGCCGGATACCGTGCACGGTAGTGAGCACTATCAAGTGCTCTTCGTCATCGGAATCGTCCTCTTGACCATCAGCGTCATCATCAACGTTGTCTCGGATCTCATCATCAAGGGAATTCGCAAGGAGAGCTAGAGATCACAGCCATGTCACCGGTATCTTCATCCAATCCATTTGCCGCAGGCGGCAACGAGATTCGCAAACAGCGAACGGAAAACATCGCCAAGAATGTGATGTTGGGGGCGGCGATCTTGCTGATCATCCCCGTGCTCGTCATCATCGGCTACCTCTTTTACAAGGCGTCCCCCGTTCTCTCCTGGAACTACATCTGGGATGTGCCGAGAGACCTTGGGCGTCAAGGAGGCATTTGGCTTCCCCTCATCGGCACCTTTTACCTCGTCATCGTCTCGCTCATGCTGGTGGCGCCCGTCGGTATCCTGGCGGGCATCTACATCAACGAATACGCTCCCAACAACTGGCTCACCCGCTGCATCAACATGGCGGTCACGAGTCTGGCGGGCGTGCCCAGCATCGTGCATGCGCTCTTTGGTGTGGGCGCCTTCGTTCTCACCCTGGGAATGGGAGCCAGCCTTTTGGCCGCTGCCTGCACCATCGCTGTCATGACCATTCCGGTGATCGTGACCGCCACGCGCGAAGCCCTGGCCGCGGTGCCCATGGCCTTTCGTGAAGCCTGCTGGAACATGGGGGCGACCAAGTGGCAAACCATCCGCACGATCGTTCTGCCCAATTCCATCTCGGGTATTCTCACGGGCGTCATTCTCGAGATCTCTCGAGCCGCCGGGGAGACGGCGCCCATTCTCTTTACCGGGGCGGCGGCTTCCGTGGCGGTGCGCACCGCCACGGTGGGCGACAAGCTGATGCCCTACCAATTGGACGACCGCTTCATGGCCCTCTCCTATCACCTCCACGTCGTGGCCGAGAAGATCTCGGGCATGCCTCAGGAGATGAAATACGGCACGGCGGCCGTTCTCATCGCGTTGATCGTGGTGATCAACAGTTTCTCCATCACCCTGCGTCTCTACCTCCGTAGCCGGAAGAAGTGGTAGCCTCCTCTCCCTCATCATCCCGCGCGCCTGACTTTTCATGAGTGTTCACATCGAATTTAACAATGTCACCGTCCGCTACGGCGAAGACATTGCCCTGGACGATATTGATCTGCAGATCCAGGAGAAGGAGGTCTTTAGTATTGTGGGACCGGCCAACTCCGGAAAGACGACTTTCCTCAAGTGCATCAATCGCACCATCGACCTCATCAGCTCTTCCAAGGTTGATGGAACGGTCTCGATCCAGGGCGAGGATGTTCGGCGGGTCTCCAATGTCTACGCCTTGCGCCGTCGCATCGGCATGGTCTTCCCCCTTCCGGTGGGTTTGCCCATGTCCATCTATGACAATGTGGCCTATGGGCCGCGGCGCATGGGCATCACGGACAAGCAGCGCCTCGATGAGCTCGTGGAGCAGTGCCTCAAGCAATCCGTGCTCTGGGATGAGGTCAAGGATCGTCTCCACATGTTAGGAACCAAGCTCTCCGGGGGGCAACAGCAGCGGCTTACCCTGGCGCGGGCGCTCTCCCTCGAGCCCGAGATTCTTTGCCTCGATGAATTCTCCATCGCCATCGATCCGGTGACGACGATGAAAATCGAGGAAGTGCTCACCGGATTGAAGGAGAAGATGACCATCGTCCTCGTGACCAACCTCACGCAGCAGGCGCGCCGGATGGCGGATCATGTCGCCTTCTTCAATGCCTCGGAACTGGTCGAGTGGGGCGAGACGGAGAAAATGTTCGAAAATCCCGACAAAGAAATCACCGGCCGCTATCTCAACGGCGATTTTGGTTAGTCCCTCTTTTACCATGGCCGATTCTCAAGAATACAGCATCCAGGTCCGAGACTTCAATTTGTGGTACGGTGATTTCCAGGCCCTGATCAATGTCACGATCAATATCAAGCCTGGCATTGTGACCTCGCTCATCGGTCCGTCCGGGTGTGGCAAGACCACTCTCCTGCGCTCGTTCAATCGCATCAACGAGCGCTACGGAAACGTCAAAACGACGGGCGAGATCGAGATTCTGAGCAAGAACATCTTGGACGAAGACGTCTCGGTGGCCTCGTTGCGGCAGAACGTGGGAATGGTTTTCCAGCGTCCCAATCCTTTGCCCATCTCCATCTACGACAACATTGCATTTGGGCTTCGGGCGCACACACCGCGCCGCTCTCTTAGGCGGACGGAGGTCGATCACCTGGTGGAGGAAGCCCTGACCGAGGCGGGACTCTGGGAGGCGGTGAAGGACAATTTGAAGCGCAAGGCCACGGGCTTGACCTTGGAGCAGCAGCAGAAGCTCTGCATCGCCCGGCTTCTTCCCCTGAAACCCCGGATCATTCTCATGGACGAGCCCTGCTCGGCCCTGGACGCGGCCGGGATCGAGCGGATCGAGGAACTCATCAGTGACCTCAAACAACGGTTTACCATCGTCGTGGTGACGCATAACATGGCTCAAGCCAAACGTGCGAGTGATGAGTGTATCTACATGTATCTCGGTGAAATCGTCGAACATAGTCCGACGGCGGAGCTCTTCGTGAACCCCAAGGAAGAGAAAACCGCGATGTACATCCAGGGCCGTTACGGTTGATCCGAACCCTTCTATTCTTATGAGCGACTCCCAACACATTCTTTCAAACTTCCAGGAATCTCTCGATCAGCTGCGTAAAGACGTCATTACGATGGCAAGCAACGCGGAGCTGAACCTGGAAAATGCCGTGCGCGGTCTGCTGGAGCGGAACACCGACATGTGCAAGGCGGCCATTGCCGACGACGAGGAGGTAGATCAGTTGGAAAAGCGCATCGACCAGGAAGGGATGCGCATTCTGGCCCTCTACAATCCCGTGGCGAGCGATCTCCGTGAAGTGGTGGCCACCATGAAGATGGCGGCGAACATCGAACGGGTCTCGGATGAGGCCGGCAACATTGCTCGCCGTTCACGCCTCGTTCTCAAGAACCCGGAGATTCCCGAGATCAAATTGATCGAATCGGTCTTTCGATTGGCCGCCGATATTCTCCATGAAAGTGTCCGCGCTTTTTCCGAGCATGATCTCGAGGCCGCCCGGGCGATTGACGCCCGTGACGATGAACTTGATGATGCGCACAACCAACTGGTGAAACAGCTACGGAAGCGGATGGAAGACGACGTGGCTCATCTGAAAGATTACTTGGATCTGATGTTCATGGTGCGCTCCCTGGAACGCGTGGGCGATCACGCGACCAACATCGCCGAAGACACCATCTACATGGAATCGGCCGAAGACGTGCGGCATAGTTAGCTCCTCAACCCTACAGGTCTCATCCCGGAAATAACGAAGGGACTAAAATCCCTGCCACTTTCCCGGAATGTGGCAGGGACTTCAGTCCCTCGGTAGTTCGGACCCACTTCAGTCTTGGAGATGGACTCCCGTATATATAAGGACGCCCATGAGGCGGCCAGAAGTGTCCGCATCAGATTAGGAAGATAAGGCTGCCCCGATCTGGACGATTGCTGAGGGGTTCCAGACGGGGCAGCCTCGGTGGGTTGGGGGGAGGATGGGGTGTCGATCTGCCAGGGGTTGTGAATTTGTATATCCTTTTCGGAGTGGGCTGCCTCGATCCGAGCGGTTGCAGGGGTGCCCTCAGATGAGACAGCCCAGGGGTTGGAGGGAAAGGGGCCACGCTTGATTGGTTAGGCGGCGGCTGCCACGGCGGCGCCGGAGGGCGTTTCCACTTCGTCAAAGAGATTGCGCAACTGGATGAGGGCCTGGTTCTGGATCTGACGGACGCGTTCTCTCGTGAGTCCGACGCGGGTGCCCACCTCGTTCAAGGTGGCGGGCTCGTCGTTGTCGATGCCGAAGCGAATTCTCAGAATGCGCTGTTCGCGGTCGGAGAGAAGATGCAAGAAGCGGCGCACTTCGTCGATGGCATCCCGGCGGATGACGGCTTCGTCAGGCATGGGCGCATCGACGTCGGCCACGAGATCGCCAAACTCGGTTTCGCCGTCCCGGGCGCCGATCGAGGTCTCAAGGTGAGTGATGGGTTGCACCGAGCGACGCGTGAGTTCGACTTGCTCCGGGGTGAGATCCGTGGCCTGGGCGAGTTCTTCGGTCGTGGGATCGCGCTGCCATTCCTCTTCCAGTGCGGCTGAAGCCTTGTCCAGGTGCCAGGCGCGGGCCTGGATGTGGGTTGGGACGCGGATGGTGCGCACTTGATTCTGTGTGGCGCTGCGCATCTGCTGCTTGATCCACCAGGCGGCGTAGGTGCTGAACTTGGCGCCGTTTTCCGGATCGTAGCGATCGGCCGCTTTCATGAGCCCGATGTTGCCCTCGGCGATGAGGTCCTCGATGGGCAGGCCGCGGTGGGCATAGTCGTGGGCGATCGTCACCACGAGGCGCAAGTTGCTCTCGATCATGCGCTCCCTGGCCTCGGGATCACCTTGCTGAATGCGGCGTCCGAGTTCTCTCTCTTCGGCTCTGGTGAGGAGAGGATGACGGCTGATCTCCAGGTGGTAGGCAGCCATGGAAGGGTTGGCAGTGGAATTGTTTTTCATGGGGTTAGCCCAAGTTCGTCAGTTAACGGGAAAAATCGACAATTTTGGGCCTTCTGAGCCCCGCAATCCCTGATTCTATCAGGGTTCTGATTTCGGATTCGCG
>JANQJH010000058.1 GCA_028281705.1 Verrucomicrobiales bacterium | reverse complement strand
GGTTGTCGTGCTAAGCGGTGTCGTACTAAGCGGGTTTTACAGTACAGTACATCTAACAAATTGCCTGCGACGAGGGCCTAAAGAGATTGTTTTTGCTCTGCTTGACGCTGAACCCGCCGCTCTGATGGAGAATGTCCCGGACCAGATTTGACGCCCGAAAGGTCGCGGCTCAAAAAAAGGCCTCTTCGGCCAAAGAATGCATTCTTAAGCCGAAGCATTTTGCAACGGAGCCTCGTTTAAATTGCACAAAAAAAAAGTTCTCGTTCCGCGGAAAATGCTAATTCCCGAAACCGTTGCAACAGGGAAATTAGAAGGGGGAATTTTTAAAAAAAAAATATTTAGAGTCGAATTGGCTGCCCCGCTCATTTTTCAGCTCTCGAGGAGATGAAGCCGCAGAAAATTGGCCTATCTCGAAAAAAGTCACGTGTGTAAATTCGCCGCCTCTGCGAATGCCATTTCAAGGCCGAAATAATAAGATTCTTTCTGTGTTGTTAGTCACTCCACTCCAAACGAATTTTATGGTTTTCCTAGTGCAGAAACATTTTTTTTATTTCGCTTTGACAAAGGCTTTGGTGCATTCAAAAACAGGTTCAGGCGCAATATTTGAGTAGGCCAGTTTATACTGTATGAAAATTGTCAAATTATTCCGAACGAGAGCAGAAGTTTCGCCGGAAAGCGGTCGTAAACTCTCACAAAGTCAGACACTCCGAATAAGAAAGAAAAAGAAGATCATTTCGCATAATTGGCCGACTTCGAAGTTTATACTGCGGAGGAATGGAATAATTTTTCCATTTCACGGGTTGTAATTTCATTATGGGCATGACATTTTTATCAATTCCCCATCACAATGGATTGATTTCTTTTTTCGCTGGTCTTTGTCAGTGCGGAGGATCCCGGCACCAGCCCTCTTCTGAATGACTCGGACGAGGATGGCATTTTCGATCACCGCGAACTCTTCTTCCAAACGGACCCCAATGATGCCGCGAGCAAGCCGGTCATCGCCGCAGCCATGTCAGGCGTCCGATCCGTTAAAATCACCAACATCCTGCTCGACTGGTTCTATCTCGAGGAACTGGAACTCTACAACACCGCCGATCAGGATGTGCTCTCGACCGCTTTCGGCACCACCGGTAGCGGGTCGGAAGCGCCCGGCTTCGGCGCCATGATTACCGGCCCGATCGACGACATCGTCGGCCCCTGCTGCGCCAATGGCTATCATTCATCGACGGATGCGGGGAATCAGACGCTGACATACACGTTTCCCACGCCCCAAGACCTCACGGGCGACATTCGGATTTGGAATCGTGTCGACGGGTGTTGCACCAGCCGCCTCGACGGGATGCTCTTCGAGTTCTTCGACGGTGAAGACGGCAGCGGCGAACTCATTGCCAGTCAGCTGATCGAGGGATTGGGAGCAGAGAGGTCCGAGGAACTCAACAGTCCTGCGGGAGCACCCGTCCCCCTGGTCATCGTCGCACCCACAGGCCCCCTCGATCTCAACATCAGGGAGCATCCCGAATCCAGTGCCCTGGAGTTGACTTGGAATTCCAACCCGATCGAGTATTTCGCCATCGAACAATCGGAACAGTTAGCCCCCGGCACCTGGACCGTGCTCGAGAGCCACTTCAAAGCCGCCGACCCGCCGGCGGAGACCAGCACTTATGCCATCGCGGATCGCCCAGGAAACGCTGGTTTCTATCGCATCCAACGCGTCCCTCCACCTCCGATCTTTTCCGCCGATTTCGAAACGCCCGCCGACGATTGGCTATTGGCCACGAGTGACCTTCCTTTTCCCAATGAGGGCGAGACACGCTTTGAACACGGCCCGCCAAGCTCGGGGCCGGGCGCGGCCCATAGCGGCGAACAGGTCTTCGCCACTAATCTGGCAGGCGACTATGACGAGAACCTCAATATCATTTTGACGTCGCCCATCATCGACCTCTCGGGAGAACGCCGTGCCACCTTGAGCTTCTGGTACACCCTGGAGTCCGGCGCCTCAGAGGGCGCCCGCCTCGAGGTGATCGACGCCGAGGATGCCGCTGTGATCCTGGCCCAGACGGAGCCCTTCATCCCGGCAAATGACTGGACCCTGCTCGAATTTGACCTCACAGAAGTCGAGGAAGGAGGCCCGTCAGTCGTGGGGCAAGCCATTCGCCTGAGATTCCGCTTCCTCACCGATAATGATCCGTCTAACAACGCCTCCGGCTTCTACCTCGACGACGTGCTCATCGATCGCTAGTTCTATCACTCGCCTAGAGACCCCTCAAGACGCCTGCCTCACCGCCTCGATCATGCGCGCGGCCTGCCGGTTAGGCAGGACATCGTGCACCCGAACGATGCGCACGCCCTGCTCCACGGCATAGGCCGTCAGCGCCACGGTTGGCCAATAACGCGCCTCCATTTCCTCGACACCGAGCACGCGGGCGATGAAGGATTTTCTCGAAGCCCCCAAGAGCACGGGACAATCCCACAGCTGGAAAGCATCGAGGCGGTGCAAGATCTGGAGATTGTGCGAGAGCGCCTTGCCAAATCCGATCCCCGGATCGAAGGCCAGGCGGCACTGCTCCACGCCGCCCTCCATCGCCAGGCGACCCTGGCACTCCAAGAAAGCCCTGACTTCAGCCACCGGATCTTCATAGGCGGGAGCCGCCTGCATCGTCCGCGGTTCCCCCTGCATGTGCATGAGCACCAGGCCAGCCTTCGACTCGGCCGCCACGCGCACCATCCCGGAATCTCCCGTCAGGCCGGTGACATCATTGATGATCTGAGCGCCCGCGGCCACCGCCGCCTCGGCTACCGGCGCTTTCGAAGTATCGACGGACACCGCTGTCTCGGGAAACTCTTTCACAATCGCCTCGATCACGGGAATGACCCGTCTCATCTCCTCATCCACCCCCACCGATTCAGCACCTGGCCGCGTCGATTCCCCCCCCACGTCCAGGATATCCGCGCCCTCTCGCACCATGGCGCGCGCCTGATCCAGAGCGGCGTCGCGCGCGAGAAATCGACCGCCATCGGAGAAGGAGTCGGGAGTCACGTTGAGGATCCCCATGACGAGGCATCGCCGGGAAAGATCCCACTCAAACGTTCCCGCCCGCCAAATCATGCCTCGAGCATGCGGCGATTTCGCCAGAGATCAAGGCCCCCGCCACCACTCCGGGAAAATACTGGTGGACCATCCCGGCAGATGGCTATGGTTGCAGACTCTTTCCCATGGCAAATTCATTGGCAGACACATTTCAGGTCCTCGGGGGCGACCGGCTCTCCTCTCGCGGCGCCGTGCTGATTCCCAACCAGCTGGCATTCGATCAACTGTTAGTCTTAGAGAATCACCTCAAGCCGAGGAAAATCACCTACCTGATCGAGTCGAATGCGGTCCATGATC
Organism: Verrucomicrobiales bacterium; assembly: GCA_028281705.1. Classification (GTDB taxonomy): domain Bacteria; phylum Verrucomicrobiota; class Verrucomicrobiia; order Verrucomicrobiales; family DEV007; genus JAACDM01. Next base: position 1,116 of record JANQJH010000058.1, on the reverse strand, counting down.
CCCCGCTGAAAAGCTATCTCGAGCGGAACGACATTTCAGTGCTCCACTTCGACTACCGCCAGTCCCTGCCCATCGACCTGCAGAAGGCTTTGCAGCGTCAACTTGCGGAAGATCACCTCGTCATCTTTGTCCCCGGCAAGAGCCGCGCCTGCCCCTATCCCTCCACCACAGTGCCGAGCGAACTTCTGAAGTTCATCGTGGAAACGCGTGAACGGATTCACGGCGTCGTCGTCGACCATCCTCACGAGTGGCGTTCGGCGATGGAGGAAGATCTCGCCGACCCCGGTCCCACCTTTGCCTTCACCGAGGCGCTGGAACGCGAGGCAGCCCATTTGGCCAATTTCCAGGAGAAGATGATGGAAACGGCGGCGGACGCATTCCGGGAACACTCTCTTTTGCGCCACCACCTCGGTTTCGCCATCCTGTCAGGACTGAAACGCAACGGCAAGGCTGCGGGCGTCATCGATGGGACCGACAACTCGGAGACCCCCTACGATCGCATTCTCGCCGCCGCGCTGGCCTTGAGCAAGGTGATCAAATCACGCACCAGGAAACCGCGCGTGGGCATCATTCTACCCCCGGGACGCGGCGGGCTGGTGGCCAACGTCGCCGTGATCCTCGCGGGGAAAGTTCCGGTGAATCTCAATTTCACCGCCAGCAAGGACGCCGTGGATTCCGCCATCCGACAAGCGGATCTCGACCTCCATGTCACGGCGGATCCGTTCCGGGAAAAACTGCCCCGCTTCTCCTGGCCCGCGGACGACCAGACGATTCTCATCGAGCAAACCCTACCCAAGATCAAATGGAAGATCGTGTTCTGGTTGCTCCTCTCGCAGGCCTTGAGCGCTCCCAGGCTCGCCAAGCTGATCGGACTTCCCCAGACGGCTGGTAAAGATGACGAGGCCGTTCTCCTCTTCACCAGCGGAAGCTCCGGAGAACCCAAGGGGGTGTCTCTCACTCACGCCAACATCATGGCGAACGTGCACCAGTTCGGTTCCCGCCTCAACATGAGCCAGACCGACCGCCTCCTGGGCTGTCTTCCCCTGTTTCACAGCTTCGGCTGTACGGTGACGCTCTGGTACCCCATGATCGAGGGTCTGGGCATCGTGACCTACC
>JANQJH010000051.1 GCA_028281705.1 Verrucomicrobiales bacterium | reverse complement strand
GAGGAACAGCTGAGGAAACAGCTGGATAGTCTGATTGGCTATGTTTTCCATAATTAATCATCTGTCATTCATTCTACGACTGCAAATCGCACAGCGCGTGAGCGTTCCACGGGAGAGGCGTCATCGCTCTTCTACGAGGCTCGCATCATGGATATTGTGACGACTATCCATGTTAGTAGCGTGTTCTCCGGTGCAATCTGAAGAACGTCGGTTCCTCGCTGATATCTAAGATGACCATTTCCATGAGACCATTCCCTACCGACATCTCGGGAACCGGAAACCACATCTCCGGCGTGAGGTCGATACTGCTCTCCAGCAGGTAACCTTCCACGGCCGGCCACGAGAGTTGCACCTTGTCGTCTCGCCGTTCGATCGTTAGACTCGGAGCGGGAGCATCGTCCCACGCCAGGATCTTGCCCCAAGCACTTTGCCATTCGGTGGCGAGGTGGCGATCATCCGTCCAGCCAAAGTAGAGTCCCCTGATGGGCAAAGCGTCTCGCGCCACCTGGGGCGACAACTGCCACGATCCTTCCGGCGCCGCGTCCACCCGCAGATTGCGGCCAAAACGCTCACCTACCGAATCGTAACGCTGGGCATAGACATCGGGATCCCGAAGGCCCGCGCGGAAATCGCTCCAGCTGACAACGAAACTGTTATCAACATTCCCGTTCGTCGTCGCCGAAGCCAGGGGAACCGCACTTACGGAGGGGCCCACGAGATATTCGAAGGGGAAAGGATTGGCCACATCCTCGACGTCGTTAATCCGAAAGAGCCGCGTGATGCGTGTCCCCTCTCGATTGTATCCAGTCCCCCAGATATCACCCTTGGGGTTCTCTACGTAATCGAGCCAGGTGATGAACAGGTCGCCCCCTGGAGCTATGTCAATGGCAGGAAGCATCTGAATCTCGTCGGCCCCCGCATTGGGACGGGCGTTCACCAAAAAATTAATGCCATCGGCGGTGCCATCGGGGTGATAACGCTGACCCCAAATGTCCAGATCGCCACCACGGGCATCGGCCCAAACGATGACGAAAGCGCCGGAGCGATCCATGGCAATGTCAGGGTCGCGATGCACGGCCTCCGTGCGATCCGCATCGACACGGAAGTTTCCGCCCACGGGGTCGGCTGAGGCGTCGAAGCGTTGGGCAAAGATCTGGCCGTTCGCCTCATTCCTCGTATCCCGCCAAGTGACAACGAAGCCGCCTCTCACGTCCAGGGCGATGGCGGGAGCACTCTGCCTGGCGGGAACATTGGGATCGTTCACCAGCACGTTGCTCTCGACCGGCTTGCCGTTGGGGGCAAATACCTGAAGGTAGATATCGCCCTCACTTTCCCGGCGATCGTCCGTCCAGACGGCGACAAAACCACCGTCGGGACGCGCCGCAATGTCAGGTTCGGCTTGGTCGGCTCCGCCGGGGTCATCGTTGAACCGGAAGTCCGGTCCCAGGGGATCACCGTAGCGGTCCAAACGTTTGCCGTAGATGTCGACACCGGCTGCCACACGGCGATCATCCTCCCAAACCACGAAGGTCCGGCCGTCCGGAGTGGTATCCAAGGCGACGGCTGTCTGATTGGTTGCCCCGAAGGTTCGCCCATTGACCAAATAATTGGGGCCATCCGGGTTGCCTCGATTGATGAACAACTGCGCCCAGATATCGGCATCGCCGATGCGCTCATCCTGCCATACCAACATCGTGCGGCTGTTGGGCGGGTTGGTGTTTCCAAAACCCAGGGTGGCCAGCGCAGGCCGATTGTGGGCCGCTTTGGGCACGGTGTTAACCAACACGTTATCCCCAATGAGCCGTCCCCGGCCATCGACGGTTTGCAGATAGATGTCGCCGCCGAGCTGTGTCGTTTCACGAGTATGCCAGGACACCATGAAGTCCGGCCGCACACTGGAACCGAGGAGAAACATGACATTGGGAAAGGCATGCAGTCCCGAGTTCTGCGTGACCGTCACCTGGTCGCCATCAGGATTCCCGCCGCTGGTATAACGCCGGGCGAGAACCTCGCGATTGACGCCGCTGCCTCCGGTATAGGTGATGACAAAGTCGCCACCACCCGTCATGGCGATCCGAGGAGTGACGGCGCCACTCACATCCTGATCAACCCGGAAGTTCTCCCCCAAGGGCCGGCCATCGAAACGGTAGCGCTGCGCCCAGATCTCCGAGAGCCCCGTCGCCGGACTGCGAAAATCCCGCCAGACGACGACGAAGTCTCCATTCACGTCGATGCCGACATCCGCGTTGGATTGTCTAGCCGTGCCGGTATCGTCGTTCACTCGGAAACCAGCCCCGGAAGGATTGCCGCCGCGGTTAAAAATTCTAGCATAGATATCACTGTCACCGCCTCGGCTGTCTGCCCAGACAACGACAAATCTTCCCGCAGCCGAGGATACCGGAGCGGGCCACATGGCCACGGCGGCGTCCGTTTGCACGCCGTCAATCCTGTCATTGACGCGAAAATTGGACCCGATGAAGGTGCCGGCCGTGTGGTTGTAGACCTGGGCCCAAATGTCGCCATTGATGTCTTCCCGGAGGTCTGACCAGACAAAGACACTGGTCCCAAAGGGATCGCCGATGGCGCTCTGGGAAAACTGGCGCGCGACTCTGGGGGGACCCTTGAGGAAGGCATTGGGCGTTCCCTCCTCATCGACCTGAAACGTGCCGCCCTTGGCGACGCCTCGCCGATCATAGAGCTGCGCATAGATGCCGACCCCGGTTCCCGTCCGTGGATCGTCTTGCCAGACGACGGTGTAGCCTCCCTCGCTCGCCGAGATATCGGGAAATTGCTGCTGACCCACGGTCGTGATGGCGTTCTCGTCGTTGATGCGAAAGTCCTCGCGGAGAACAGCCTGCGCCAGTGCGGTGTCCGTTCCCGCAAAGAAGAGGGCGTGGAGGAGCACGGTCCCCGTGAGGGTCCCGAGAAGTGGTCGTAATGGGGGTGGGGTCTTCATGGTTCTTGGGGGTTGTGGTGGTCGACCGGCCGTAGAAAATCTGGTCCAACCCTGTAGAACGCAGAGGACGGATGGAAGGTACGGAAATTTATTTCCATCTCGCCTTTCCGCCTGGAGGAGGGCCGCCGACTCCGCGGGATGCCAAGGGAAGGATGGAGTCCACGAGCTTGTAGACGGATCGTGAGACCAAAAGCATGGCTGAAGGGCGATACTGGTAGCGGAAGCCTGACGCTTCCTCAAGGAACGCTCACGGGTTGTGCGACGCACAAGTCACCGAGATGCCGAAGGTGATTCGGTGACGGTGGCAAATTTAGTTAGGCCGTAGTTAGTTAAGCATCTCAATCATGTCGACCATTCGGCATTGCCCGTTCATCGATTATATTTGCCGTTCAGGTCTCAAAGGGATCACCATTTCTTATTTTGCTGCCTCTTAGGGAATCGATACAAGCCGACCACGCTATCCCAGCACCTGACAAATATCGCAACCTTGGCCGACAATATATCGCCGCGTCACGGCGCCCATCGGACATACCCCGATCCCACAAGGTGGAAGTTTACCCGACGTGTGGGTGAGGCTAGGCGTATGCAGGTAGTAGGGACGTTCCATATCTTGGCACTACTGCTCGATCACGGAGTCGACATGGCAAAGACCTCGACGGGGACCTCGCTGGCGATGGTTGACTCCGCGGAAGTAGGCCACCATGGCGCTTCTTTCAACGAGTTTCGCCTATCAGAAATTTGTCAGGGCGCACGTAATAGTTAGTTAGCTAGCTATCCCTTGGGCGTTCCCTCCATGGATATCAGCCAACGTCGAAAGACCTTTGGCAGAGCGGCGACTTGGGTATCGATCACCGTCTGGTTCTTCGCCGTGTCGAGACCGGGAAACCGTGCCTCAGGCGGGACGATGGATAGCTGAACGTCGATGCGATCGCCGCTCAGGCGGGCGCGATAATCGACATTGAACTCCGGCGCCCTCCAGCGAATGCCAAACATGCCATTCGGCTTGACCGCCGGTAGGAAGCGCAGATGAACGATCGCGGCGCGCTCCGCACGTCCAAGAAGTTCGTCTAACCAATCGACGGTCAGCGTAGCGGCCTGGCGGTCTTTGGGCGTCACGCGGCCTTGATGAGCGATATGAAGAGAGTGCAATCGGCCGAAGCGGGGCTTGTAGACGACATCGGAGTAGGAAAACGCGGCAGGAAAGCGCTCGGACAGCCATCCTTTCGATGTCGGCTGAAACCGAATGCGGCCGCGCCTTTCTCGGAGGGTCTCGATGCTGGCGCCCAAGGTGAGCTCCTGCAGATCCAAGGGGAACAGTGGCGCCCTGAAGGCTGCACGAGCCGCCGGGGTGGTCTCGACGGCGTCCATTCCAAAGAACGCGTAGCTTTCTGGGACGGGCGGCTTCCGCACGGCTACCTTGAGGTCCAAGGGCTGGAAGTAGACATCGGTCCCGCTGAGGGCCTTGACGTAACCTTGGGCCACGCCGATGACTTCGCCAGTGGCATCGAGGATGATGGGAGCGCCGCTGCCACCCCGAAGCTCGATGGGCTCTTTCAGGTTCATTTTCAACCGATTGGCAATGGGGGTCTCACCCGGGATAAAATGCCCATCGTGGTGAAGCGTACCGCGGTGAATCCCGTCCGCAAGAACGATTGCCAGGGCGTCGCCGCCGGCAAGTATGGAGCCTTGGAGGAAGTGCGTTCGAAAGGCAAGGCCTCGGCTCCCGCCATGGCACTCCAACACTTGGATGTCATCCCAGCGGTGAAGTGTCTTCCCAAGATCAATGCGAGGAACATCCTGCCGGCCGCGAAGATCGAAGAAGGCAGTCGGCTTGGCCTCACCGTGCGGATGGATGGCGGTGACGCCCAGAATCTTGGAATCCGCTTGGATCAAAAATCCAGTTCCAGCGGCCGGGCTCGCCGTTGAACGGACGGAGAAGACGGGACGAAACTGATAGAGGTCTCGCTTGCGCGCCCTCTGCGAGCGCACTTCGAGCCCCTTGGTGATCCAGCGACTGCGCTGCCAATCGGGATGCCGGCGGACATACGCGAGTTCCTCCTCGACAACATCGAGACCCGAGGCGCTCGACTGCTGTTCGGCCACCTGTCGTAGGGTTTCGCGGGCCACCAGGAATTGCGGGTTGTCGCCCACGCGATCGGTCGTGGAGACGCGGACATAGTAGAGACTGTTGGGAGTCTCCGCGCGATAGAAGCCGACGCCATCATCCTGACGCCACTCGTGAGGCCGATGTGGCTTTCCTCGGGAATCAAACACCTCCACGGAGAACCCGTCGGGTCGATACAAGAGATGCAATGCGCTCTTCGCCGGAAGGAGAAGCGCGAACCAAGAGTCCTCATTGGCCTTCCCGGGGACGGGAACGGTTTGACCCACTTCGGAGCCTGGCAGACCGAGCAACCAACCAACGGGCGGAAAAATCTCGATACATTGCTCCGGATCGGGAAGTTCCACTGGAAGGGCCTGCTGGGCCGCCGTCCAGGATAGGAATGTCAGGATGAGCAGGTGCGCTTTGGAGACCATCGGATCAGGGGCTCTGTGAGTTATGCTCGCGTCCGCAGCGTAGCGCCAGGAAATAATGAAGCCACGCCGTAGAGGAACCCGTGAACGAAGCCCCGTGACGCGGACACTCTTGCCTACCGAAAGGCACCCTTATCTCCCGGAGGTCATCCGCAATTTTGATGTGCTGCCTAACAAGTTCTGGCCAGCGACGAGCTCGCCCTTTTTTCTAGGCTTCCTCGGGGACACTCCAGTGCTCGCCATAGCGGCGCCCCAACAAGTCGTTTGCCGGCTCATCGCCCACGATTGCTTCGCGCTGAGGATCAAATTGAAGGGTGCGGCCAACGCGGAGGGCGATATTGCCGAGGTGACAGAGCGAGGACGATCGGTGCGCGGTGAGAACGTCAGCGTGAACCGTGGCGTCGCCTCGAACCGCGGCGAGGAAGTTCCCGTGATGGGCGCCGAGATCCGGAGAACCGCTCGGCTTGTCCTCGATCAACTCGTTGCGTTTTCCATAAAGCTGATAGCCTCCGCTCTTCCCCAAGAGCATCATGCCCTCGGTCCCATAAAAGGCATTCCCGTTTTCGAACCCCTCTTGCACATAGGGCGACCAAATTCTTTGTTCGAAGATCAGTTGCCGTGGCCGGTCTCCCTCGTCGCGGGGAGCGTATTCAAAGAGGACGTTCTGGGTGTCGGGCCATTGCATGTCATCGTCGAAGAAGTACTTCCCGCCGAGCGCGGCGATGCGACTGGGGTGAATGTCAGCAGCCGCACCGAGCCCCCAGCGTGCGAGGTCGAGGTCGTGCACACCATCATTGCCAATGTCCCCACAGCCGTAGTCGTACCACCATCGCCAGATGCTATGAAGCATGTTAGGCCGATAAGGCACTTTTGGCGCGGGACCGAGCCAGAGATCAAAGTCGAGGTGCCCGGGAGGATCCTCGGGCTGTGATTTTCCAATGCTGCGACGGCGTTGGCTATTCCAGGCTTTCGCCACAAGCACCTCTCCGATCGCGCCTCCGTGCAAAAGCTCCATGGCGCGCCGGACGTGAGCCGTGCTCCGACTCTGGGTCCCATGCTGGAACACGACCTGATTTCGTTCGACCGCCTCCATTAACAGCCGCCCTTCACGGACGTTGTGGCTCACCGGCTTCTCGACATAAACATGTTTGCCGGCGTCACATGCCATGATCGCCGCCGGAGCGTGCCAGTGGTCCGGGGTCGCAATGACCACGGCATCGACATCGTCACTATCAAAGATGCGGCGCATGTCGCTCACCGCCGCCGGAGCGCGCCCAGACCGCTCCTCCACTTCCTTGGCCGCCTTTGCCATGCGCTCTTGGTCGGCATCGCAGACCATGGCGATCTCAACTCGATCGGTTCGGGCCAAGGAACGCAGGTGGTTCATTCCCATCCCGCCTGGACCAATGACACCAAGGACGACCTTCTCGTTGGCGTTGGCCTGGGCTTGACCGGCACGCACCACGTGCGGAACAGCCAGTGCCCCCGTGGTGGTCTTGATGAATTGACGGCGGGAGGACGCGACGGAATCGGTTCGAACCGTGGAGGGCAGCGGGTTCATGACGAAAAGTCTGCGGCAAGGTGACTCGTGGGTGCAACCATGAACTTTGCAGCTAAGGATCTCTCGATTTCGTGAGCGCAACGTCTCCGGAACGCTCATTTAACGCGATTTGTGCGCCTTACACTCAATTACATGCTTAATGCGCCTTAACTGCCTGGTAACGTTCACCTCGCGCACTGTTCTGGATGGGTCTCGACGGCTACGGAGCCGGCGTTTTCAAGAAGCAACCGTCGCTCCTACTGCTCAAGGATGATCTTCACTTCTGCATTGTCATTTTCCCTATTTTGCGGCCTAATCTACTCTCCTGCAAGCAAGCCGAATCGATGAACAGGCGGTCAATCTCCGTTACGTTGGCAATTCTATCAATCTGCCTAGTCGTCTCACTATGGCAATGGCAGCAAACCGATGCCCGTCTCAAGCACCTGGAGCAGCAGCTCCTGGCGCAACGCGAAGACACTTCACTGAGTGTTCGAAGCCTTGTAAAAGACCCCAGCGATTCCAGATCCGCTGAGGCGCGCTATCAAACACTGGAAGCGATGACGGCCCAACTCCAGCAGCAGGTGGAAGCACTACAGAATGAGATCGATTTACTGAAACAGAGCGGGGCCATGGTTCGTAGCGGCCTAAGCGGTAATCCAATTGCGTCGACAGGTGTTCCCTACGGCCCCGTTGAGCATTGGACAGGAGGCCCCAAACGCAACTGGGGACATGAACAAGCGACCGGCGAGCCGGACACCTACCAGGCCGGAGACATCGTCACTGCCTGGGCCCCAAAGGCTCAAGACGGCGGCGAGGAATGGCTTCAGTTAGACTATGAGGAGTCAATGGATGTGAGCCAGATCAACGTGATTGAGAGTCACAACCCCGGAGCCATCAGTAAGGTCACGGCCATTGATGAAACCGGCCAGGAAGTCGTGGTTTGGGAAGGCACCATGGACCCATCTAAATCCAACGAACTCATCACCTCAGAGTTTCCAGTCGTGGACACCGTCCGTGCTAACAAACTGAAAGTCTACCTGGATACAACACGTGTCTCCGGTTGGAACGAGATTGATGCCGTGCAGATGATTGGCAACGACGGCAACAATCAATGGGCCATCAGCTCTTCTGCTAGCAGTAGTTACTCAGACTGACGGATAGACTTCCCAAGAAGCGGTGATTCGGTTCATCGGGACCGCAGTCTCTCAGCGTGCCTATCGATGCCATCATCCCGCGCCACTGATCCTTGGATTCTTGGCCGCGTCGAACTACCGTGATCGATTACTTGTCTCGCTTGGAAACGTCCTTCAAGAACTTCTTGGCATGGATTGTATCCCAAGCCAGATCACGAGCATCATACAGAGGTTCATGGTTGATTCCGTAGATGGCGATCGGCCTCGCTGACACTTCAAGTGCCCCCTCGTTCGGCACGTCACGCCATTTCTCGTCATCCAGCACCACCAGTTTCACCGTGAACAACTCACCAGCCGAACATCCTCCACGGATTTCACCGCTCAATCTCGCTTGAGCCCAAACTTTTCCGCGCTCACGATCTCCCAACAAACAATGGAACTCGCACTCATAAATATCAAAGTCACTGAGGTTCATCGCTTCGATGACGATGGTCACATGCCCAAACTCCTTAACCACTCGATCGATTTGAACCAATCGAATCTCCTGTTTTAACAAGCTGCGCTCTTCCTTGATGTGGTCTAGGAGATCCGATTCGTTTTCGGAATTCGTAACCGGCGGATCACGATCACGATCACGATCACCATCACCATCACCAATCACGCAAATCCAGGCGACCAAGCCTGCGGCTATCAAATAATAGAGATACTCGACCTTCATTTCGATTTCTCGCCAAGGAAGACAACTCCCGCCGAAGTGGCAAGCGGGAGCGCAAGCCTTCCTTTACGGTAAGATCGCGGTTTTCCGCCCAGGGAAACGCGAGAATCGAATAGTCTCACCACGTCTGAAGATCTCAATCCTTCTCAGCTAATGCCTGGGTTTCGTAAACCGGTGCCGTTGAAGGGCGTAGTTATTCGAACGGAAATCTACGCGGAAGTTAGAAAAAATCAGTCATTCACCACGTCAGCAACGGCTGCCGTGCGAGCCAATGCCGAATTCGTGTCCGTTGGGAGCGGTGTCGTCATCGCCATCGCTGTCGAAGGGAGCTGTTTCGTCGCCTAACACTTTAAGAGTCCAGGCGACGTACTCGGTCGGAGCTCCCCGTTCAACGGCGCCGAGGTCGGCGCCGTTGCGCAAGTAGAGTCCGGCTCCGTCCAGAACGTCGTCCGCCGACTTGCCTCAGGTGATCACGAGAGAATCCATCGTCACGCTCACCGGGCCGTTGATATCCATGAAGCTCCCCGGGAAATCTGGTTGGCAGACCTCGGCCTCGCTGCCAAACATCGGCCGGTCCTCATCGTCTCCCGGGCGGAACTCCTCTTCAAAAGGGCGAACCCACAGTGAAAAGAGCAGCGTTCAAGGCGAACCCATAAATTGCAAATAACTTGCATTAAGGTTGGATGCCCGGTACGACTTGGCCATGACCGATTCTCTCAAGTCTGGAGTTTTTTCGCTCCTTTGTCTCTGTCTAGCCCTGATAGCGGGTTCCTGCAAACGCGGAGGAGCCGGAGCCGGAACGGGCGACGAGCCGGTGTCTTGGCCCGAACTCACCCGCCTCGACGAGGTCGCCTACCGCGTCGATGGCTTCGCCCGCGCCGGGGATCTAGCCTCGGTTCGCGAATCCCTTTCCGATCTGCTCGACGCCGGTAGGGCAGTCACCCCTGCGACTATCCCGTCCAATGCTGCCGACACCCAACAAATCAGAACGATCCTGACCGACCTCACCAGCCTGATCGACGGCCTTTCCTCCAACGAGTTGGACAAAGAATCTCTGGCGACCCTCGTGCTCGGGCTGCATCCGGTGATCGAAAAACTGATTGAAGCCGTCGGGATGCCCCACGTCCACGCCAACGAAGGTCCAAACGACGGCTTTCTTCATCCCGTCTTCGATACCGAAGGCAAACAAGTGGGAACCGCCGAGATCAAGCTCCACGATGACGCCGGCGACCTTGAAGTCTGGCTCACGCGCGGCGGCCATGGGGGAGAACCCTGGCGGCTGCCGCTCGACACGACTCTGGAGCTCGATTTTCCTGGCCTCGGGCAAAAGGTAACGCTTGCTGTTCGGGATCGGGAGCGGAACGAGGACGAGTCCGGCGCCTCAACCATCCACGAGGGAGCCACAGCCTATTTCGTCTTTCCTGGTGAAACTGGAGCCGACGCCTCCTGGCTGAAGGGCGAGGACTTCGCGGCCAAAGCGGAGCTTGGCTTCGCTGCTGCCACCACCGGTTCTTTCGTCTTGCGTCCCCACGCCCACGAGGACGGCCACTAAGAGAAGCTCCGTCACCCATAAATAAGTAAATCGCTCGAGGAACACGCAGGCGGGAGATTTTTTGATCATGATCAGACTGCACAACGTTTCTCTGCGTCTCGGAAACCCGTCTCGTACTTCCTCCATCCGGTTTCATCTCCCTTCCTTCGAGGTGGCAGCCGGAGAAACGGTCGCACTCACCGGACCGAGCGGATGCGGAAAGAGCACTCTGCTCAACCTCGTAGCCGGTCTGCGCCGTGCTGACGAGGGCGAGGTGACAGTTGCCGGGACGGACCTCGCCACCCTGAGCCACGCACAGCTCGACCGACACCGCGGCGCCCATTGTGGGATGATCTTCCAGACCTTTCACCTTCTCGCGCCCTTCACCGCGATCGAGAATGTCACCATCGGCCTGCACTTCGGCGCCCGAAAACGGGGCCAAGTCCGGGAACGCGCCTCCGAAGTCCTTCGCCGCGTGGGACTGGGCGACCGTCTCCACGCTCGACCGGATCAGCTCTCCGTCGGTGAACGGCAGCGCGTCGCCATTGCCCGCGCCATTGTCGGTGGAGCCCCCATCCTTCTCGCCGACGAGCCGACAGGATCGCTGGATCCCGAAACAGGACGGGAAATCTTCGTCCTACTCCGCGAAATTGCCGCCGGGGACGGCCGCACCCTGCTCATGGTCACCCACGACCCCGCCCTCGCTGCCGGCCTACCGCGTAACTTCGACTGCACAGGCCTCGTCCGCTCCGCTAACATCCCTACCAATGAGGAGGCGGCAACCAAATGAGCTTCGTCTCCATGGCTTGGCGCTACCTGAGGTTCCGGTGGCTTGTCACCCTGCTGACCGTCGCTGGCATTGCTCTAGGGGCCGCACTCGTCTGTGCCGTTCTCGCCCTTCGGTATGAGTCCGAGCGTGCGCTTTCGAAGGAAGCCGGGCTCTACGATCTCGTCGTCGGGGCAAAGGGCAGCCCACTCCAGCTCGTACTGGCCAGCGTCTACCATCTCGACTCGCCGACGGGCAACCTGCCATTCGCCGACTACGAGCGGCTTCGGCGCGACCCCCGCGTACTCTGGGCCACACCGATGGGCCTTGGAGACAACTACGCCGGATACCGTATCGTCGGCACGGAAGCACATTTCTTCGACCTGCCAGACCGAAACGGGGATCCCTACTTTCAGCTCGCGCGCGGCAACGTGTTCGAAGACCACTTTGAAGTCGTCCTCGGTAGCCACGTCGCGAGTGCCACAGGGCTCGACATTGGAGATAGCTTTTTCGGCACCCACGGACTCGTCGATGTGCCCGGCGGCGAGGTCCACCGCGATTTTCCCTACCAGGTCAGCGGTATTCTTGCTCCCACCGGCACCGCCCAGGACCGCGCCATCTTCGGCACCCTTGCGTCGGTGTGGGAAATCCACGAGACCGAGGACCGACTCCACTCCGCAATTCAGGGAACGGCCCTGCTCGGTGATCGGAAGGAACGCGAGACCACCGCGATTCTCCTCCGGCTCAAAACTCCGGGCCTACGTCTCTGGATGGCCGACGAGATCCGAAAACGCAGCGACGGTATCGCCGCGATCCCCATCAACGAGATCTTGCGCTTTCAACGTGGCATCATCGGCCCCGTTCAGCGAGCCCTCCTCGCGGTCGCGGCCGCCGTCGTCTTGGTCGCCTGTCTAACCGTCCTCACCACCCTCCACCAGGCTGCGGAACGTCGCCGCAGCGATATCGCCATCCTCCGCAGCCTCGGCGCCGTTCGCGGAGAGGTCGCAGCGCTCGTTTTTACCGAAGGATTGCTCCTCGTTGCTGCGGGCATCGCCCTCGGCCTGCTCCTCGGCCACGGAGGACTTGCCCTTGCTGCCGGCCCGATCCGAGACGCCACAGGACTCGTCCTCCATCCCTGGCGCATGCCCCGAGCCGAGACGCTTGCCCTCGGCACGATGGGGCTCTGTGGAGCGGCTGCCTCACTTTTTCCCGCGATTTCCTGCTACCGACGCACCCCCATCGACGACCTCCACCTGGCCAATTGAGACTCGCTGTGACCGCCTAACGAATCATGAATGCCAGAATTCGATTGCTCTCCGTGATCCCCGTTGCCGCTCTCGTACTCGGAATCGTTATTCTCGACCGCACTCTCGTGAATCGCCAGGGCGCCCTTCTCAAAACCAACCTCAAGGCCCGCCATGAGACGGCAAAATCCGATGACCTAGACTTCTCCGAAACTCTACCCGTGCTTGATTTTCCGCTCCTCGGCCAGGCCCGACCGCTCGACCTCATCAACATGGAACTCGAATTTCCAGATGCCCTGAAGAAGCTCGACGGACGTCGAGTCAGCCTGGTCGGATTCATGGCTCCCTACGACAGCCTCACCGACATGCGCCGCTGCATGATCGTCCCGAGTTACGTCGGATGCACTTTCTGTAGTCCGCCCAACCTTAGCCAGGTCGTCTACGTCACCCAGGGCAGCGATGACACCCCCGCACGTCCGTATCCGTTCATCGAAGAGGCTTCCCACGTAAGCGGCACCCTGAGGCTCTCGCTTCCGGGGAGCGATCATGAAGGACAGGGACAAGGATTCCACTATTCTCTCGAGAACGCTGCCGTCACCGCCCATACCGGCGACGCTCTCCAGCGTGCGCCCGGTCACAAAAATCCGGCGGATCACAAGCAGGGACAGGGAACCGCGCCGCTCCCTCCGATTGCAATGGCGGATCTGGTCCGTGAAGTTGCCGAACTCCTCGGTCAAGAGCCGCTCCACCCAGTCACGATCGAGGCCGTTTCCGCTGAAACCATGGGCAAACTCGTCCGAGACGACCTGGAGACGACGTTCCCCGAATCGACCCGCACCGCCCGGGCCCAGGCCTTTTCCCTGCTCGGGATGCTCCCGGAGGACGCCGATTGGATTGATACGCTGGTGGGAATTCAACTCGCTTGGCGCGTCGCCGCAACTGACGGAAAGGGAGAGCGCATCCATCTGCTCAATTCGGTTTCGGACGACCACCCTTACATCCGGCTGTTACTTGTCGGTGAAATCGCCGAGGCTCTGACCCGGCAGCGCTTCCACCGAAAACGAAGAGAACTGGGAGGCGACCGCAGGTTCCCCAAAAACGACGACGCCCGCCGCGCCCACGAAGCGCTCTTGCAAGGACTCGGCGGCGTCGCGATGTATCGCTACGCCCGATCTCGAGGCATCTCCACTTCAGTCCAACCTCCGGTCGAGTTCATCCGAAGAAAATCGGAAGAACGGACCTCCGTGCCGGGCCAACTCCACCGTTGGCAGTCCCTGCCCCGCGAAGTCGGTCCTTTCTTCGTTGATTTCCTTGTCGGCCCCACAGGCCCGCTTTCGGGAATCGATCCCGCTCTCGCCCGGCCACCGTCCACCACCATGGAGTTATTCCGCCCGCGCTGGCATCAGGACGACGCTCTCTGGCAACGCGATCCCGTGCCGAGCGACTTCGCCGACGATCTAATAGAAATCCCGCCCATCCTCACCGACGTTCTTGGAATCGGCGGCCTCGTTCCATGGCTCGCGCAGTGGTATTCCGTATATGTCGCCAGGAGCTACTGCGGCCAATGGGCGGGAGATCGCTGGGCCGTTTGGCAGTTTCCCGACGGCACCTCCGCTCTACTGTTAGAGACTCGATGGCAGGACGACGACGCTGCCCTCCAGTTCCGCAATGCCATTTCCGATACGGAGTTTCTTTTCCACGAGACCGGCAGCCGCACGGTGCGGGTGCTACGGGCGAAAGCTCCGAACGTTCTCGATCGCCTGACCTCGGCTCTAGCAAAGGCCCAGTAAAAGCGACGTGAGCTGGATCAGCAAGCCTCCCTCACCGGACCGGAATACCGCCACTCGGAGTAGTCCGGGGGCAGGTCATTGATGCGACCATCTCGAGTGACACCGCACCACTGCCCTCAACTCTTCAGCAGCAAGGCAAGGACCGATGCAAACGAGTGAGGCTGGAGCTCTCAGTAGTCCGTCTACCTCTAGCGGAGATTCGACGGGATAGCGCCCCGTGCGTTGAAAAAGCCAACGCGAACCAGGTGATCCCTTGAGTTCGACGAGGGCCTTCGCACGTACGACATCGTCAGGTAGCGCTTCAAGAAGTTTGATGATCTGATCGCGCCGGTAGCGTCCCGGCATCGGAATCTGGTATCCGGTAAGATGATGTGAAAGCGTGTGCCCTCGTCTCCCTACCCCGCCCAACGCGGGATCACCCCCAGTCGTAATCGACCGAGCGTTCTCAAAACCATTTCTTTCACGAACAAGGTCGCCGGCGAGTTGCGATGCGTCCACCTTCCTGGCATACGGGTTGATTCTACCGACCGATTCGCAAACAGCATCGATCTCAACATTGGCAAGCTTCTCGGTGTGCGTTACGACCCACTGAGTAGCCGTCTCCATCTGGCGACCCTCCAGGGGTGCAAACTCGTCTCTCAAGCCCCAATGCCGGGCATCGACGACACCGACTTGCCAACGTGGTAAGAACGGCAATTTGTCCTCCAACAACGTGAAGGTCTCAAGGAGGGGAAGCGGATCGGCAGTCCCGTTCAATTCGACAAGCAAGACATCGCCCTCACTTTTTTGCGCAGTAAGGCAGAGCTGTACCAGATCATCGAGACTGTCACAGCAGGCGCAGCTTGCCGCGATAGGATGAATCGAGGCCGCCCGTTCGTGCAGCGTGGAAGCGTCGATCTCCGCGTTTTCGAAATCGTTCAGGATGACGTCCGCGGTTCGGTCGAGCTTCCCTAGCTCATCGAGAAGGGCACGGAGAAGGGTGGTTTTCCCGGCACCGAGAAAGCCGGTGATGAAAAGGAGTGGTTTGGCCATGGCGATGGCGAGCCGCTAGTTTCCCGCACCGGCTCGCTGGAACCAACCGATCACTTTGTCACGGTACGCCCTGCCGTAAAGCTCGAGGAATTGTGTGGTTGCGGCATCGCTAGGATCCTGCAAAGCGCGGACACGCTCAGCGCAATACTCGGGTGTTAGGGAGATCTTGCATCGATTGGCCATGGCATCGTGCCACTCTTTGTAGCTGACAAAGTAGTCTTCTGTCATCTCGTTCATCGCTGAGTCGGGTTTGAGGTGTCGTGGGAGTCGTGCTTGGAGGCGGACGCTTTGTCAGTCCCAATAAAGCGGGGCCCCGTAGGTCTTCAGTCATCATCGTGATCAGGGGACGGGGCCGTCGGAATGGAGTCCGCGAGAATCTCCAGGCAGGCTTGCCACTCTTCTGGGGCCAGCAGGGGCGCGTCGTCACCCGAGGTTCCTCCGGTCACGCGCGACACTTCGAGAATCTCGCTGTAGAGTGATTCGGCGAGGAATCGCTCCGTTGCTGTCACGTCCGAAATTTCAACGAGGGGATTTTGATTGCCTAGAGGCTCTCGTTTGAGTCCTTCGACGATCTTCGAGAGTAGCCTTTGGTCGATCTTCGCGCCAATCCGTTCGGCAGTCTCCATGTACTCTTGGATGAGCCGACCGACTTGCCCGGCCACGGTCTGGATCATCCTCTTGCTGTTCTCGTGGAGATCGAGTGGTCCAGTCGTCTGATCGATTCGTTCTCTTTGCGCACGAACGAGATCGAATCGCCATTTGCTGGGACGGATATGGAAGCCGTCTTGCGAATAACTCGAGTCAGGAAGTGAACGGTCGTCCATGGATATGAGAGAGTCGGGATCCGATCACAACGGCTTGGTTTGCCCTAACACCTTCGAATGTTGAATAGGCTAACTGGTCGGCTAAGGCGTTCATCATTCCCCCGCGCTCATCGCGACATTCCATTTCGGGAAGGGATCGACAAAGCGCTTCTTCCATTTTCTTGTCTCGATGGCCAACTCATCCTCGGTGAGCAGAGCGCGATCCAGCATCGCGGTGAGGGCGTCACGGTCCATGTCCGCACCGATAAGCACGATCTCCTGGCGACAATCCCCGTTTGGCGGTTCGCTTACCCGTTCGATTTCGGCGAGTCGATCGGGATCGGTGGGCCAATGTTTGCGCGGAACGGCCTCCCAAAAGAAACCGAGACACTGGATCTGACTCATCGTCCCCGCCTGGGACCAGTAACCGGCCTTCGGAAGTCGCGTGGCAAGCCAGAAGAGCCCTTTCGAGCGAATCACGCCGGGCCAGGTCCTGTTAAAGACTTCGTGGAGCCGCTCCGGGTGAAACGGGATGCCATTGACGATCACAGCGACCTTCTTGCCCTCGCGATTTCGAAGGATGTGATTCAGCAAGGTGGTCTTCCCGGCGCCGAGGAATCCTGAGAGGACGGTGACTGGAAGGCGATTCGGCCATGTCTGGGAGAGGGCGGTCATTCTTTAGAATTCGATTGAGATTTCACCCATCGAGAGTGCCGCGAGCCGGAACTTCTCGGAGGAGGCTTCATTATCGCAAATAATTTGCAATTACTGTTATCGCAAATTATTTGCGATAATGAAGACAAATTTCCCCTCTGAATTGGCCCTTCCCGTCTACGACGTTCTCATCGTCGGTGCCGGCCCAGCCGGGCTGGGGTGCGCCGCTGCCCTGAGGCACTGTGGGATCGAGAATCTGGCGCTGTTGGATCTGCGAGGGGCGGGAGCCTCGTTTGAAGCGTGGCCCGCTCAGATGCGAATGATTTCCCCTTCGTTCCACTCGAACCCCTTTGGCCAAGCAGATCTCAATGCGATCACTCCCCATACGTCGCCCGCCGATTACATCCACTCGGAGCATCCGACCGGTTTAGAGTATGCCAGCTACCTGAAGGCCGTCGCCAAGTATTACCAGCTTGAGGTGAAAACGGGGATCGAGATCACCGGGGTGGAAGAATCGGGGGAATCTCTCGCTCTCCTCGGATCGTCCGAGCGTTTGCTCGCACGCCACGTTGTTTGGACCGCGGGCGAGTTCTTTTTCCCACGGCGGAGTATCCGGGGCAGTGAGCACTGCCTTCACAACACCACGGTTGCCGACTGGAGCGAGTTGCCGGGGATTGAGCACGCCATCATCGGGGGATTCGAAAGCGGGATCGATGCCGCCGTCCATCTCGCTCGACTGGGAAAGTCGGTTCATATTCTTTCACGTGGAGAGCCTTGGCATCAGGACAGTCCGGATCCGAGCCGCGCTCTGAGCCCGTTCACGCTGGATCGGCTGAAGGACGTCCTCCGCAACGCGCCGGGGACGATCCGCTTCTACAAGAACGCCGACATCGTCGAGGTAGTTCGAAGCGGAGAAAACTATTTCATCCTGGATGAGGAGGGCGAGCCGTTCGAAATCTCGACTCCTCCCATTCTTTGCACGGGGTTTTTCGGGGGCCTCGGTCCGGTCGCTTCGTTCTTCAAAGACGAGAAGGGACGCTTGGCCTTCACCGAGGAAGCGGACGAGTCACCCATCCTGCCAAACCTGTTTTACAGCGGGCCTTTGCTGCGGCACCGTCAGGCAATCTTCTGTTTCATCTACAAGTTTCGCGCCCGTTTTGGAATCATTGCTAGAACGATCGCGGAGCGCCTCGGGCACGATTGGGAGAAGCCGCTCCAGCAATGGCGGGAGCGAGGTTTCATGATCGACGATCTTTCCTGCTGCGAGGACTGCACCTGCGCGGTGGAGAGCGATGAGGAGATTGCTCCCGCCGAAATCGAAGACTACGCCACGGCCGATCGATGACGTCCCTCCAGAGTCTCGCGCGGCTCAATGCGACCCGTGAGAATCCGCCAGTCGTTCTTGCGATCGGGCTGGAGAGCGTTGGAAAGACCCAGCTCCTATCCCGGCTCAGCGGGCGCTTCGCGACCCCGGAGAATTTTCGCGGCTCCACCCTGGCCTGCGACACCTATGCCGAGGACGAGGTCACCTGGGTCGACACCCCAGGACTCTATCGCACCTCTGAAACTCAGGCCTCGAGCACG
>JANQJH010000039.1 GCA_028281705.1 Verrucomicrobiales bacterium | reverse complement strand
GGGGAAGTCCACCGTGGCGGTCAATCTGGCGGTGGCGCTGAAACAAGCGGGGCACCGTGTGGGGCTCTGTGATTGTGATCTCTATGGGCCGAGCGTGGCCCACATGTTCGGTTCCAACGAGCGGCCCAATGCCACGGCAGAAAATGAGATCATTCCGATCGAGGCCAAGGGTCTCAAGATGATTTCGATGGGCTTCTTGTTGGAAGACCGCTCCCCGGTGATTGTGCGTGGGCCTCTGGCGACGCGCTACACGCAGCAGTTTCTTCGCCAGGTGCTCTGGGGCGATCTGGATTATCTCATCCTCGATCTGCCTCCGGGGACGGGGGACATTCAACTGACCATCGTGCAGACGGTGGCGCTCACGGGGGCTGTCATCGTCACCACGCCTCAGGAAGTGGCTCTCATCGATGCGCGGAAGGCGGTTTCCATGTTTGAGAAGGTCAACGTGCCCGTGCTCGGCTTGATCGAGAACATGAGCTATTTCGAGTGCCCGAGTGACGGCAAAAAATACTTCATCTTTGGCGAGGGCGGCGGCGCGCGGGAAGCCCTGGCTCTGGGCGTGCCCTTGTTAGGTGAACTCCCCATCGACTTGGCCACGCGTGCCGGGGGCGACGAGGGCCGGCCGGTTGCCTTGCAAAAGCCTGACAAGTCCGAGACGAGTGAAAAATTTGCCCAGATGGCCAAGGCGCTGGCGACTTACGCGCCGGCTTGAGGTTGGGCTCCCGAAGGGGAAAAGTGGTGGAGCATAGCGGACTCGAACCGCTTACCTCTTCAATGCCATTGAAGCGCTCTACCAGATGAGCTAATGCCCCACTTTTCCCGCATTGCCTGCGAGGTTTCGAGTATGGGCACGACTTGGAGGGACGCAACCCGTTTTTTTCAAGCAATCTAGAACCGGATCCCAAGGACGGGTCCGAGAACGAGGACGGTGCCGATCACGGCGCCCTGAAAAACGAGCAGCCAGAGGAAGATGAGGCGCCCGCAAAGATGCCCGCCAGAGCGCCAGCCGAGGACGAGCACGCTCAGCATGGTCAGGCTGGCGAGGAAAAACCAGACGATGACCAGGCTTTTAGCCTGGGGCTCTGAGAGCCAGTCGGTCCACCAGAAGAGGAGGTTGAGGACGATCCCGCCTTCGAACGCCAGTTCTCCAAAGAGCATGGCGACCACCGCGTAGTGGAGCCGGAGCCATGGGGGAGGTCCCTCGGTCCCGATGGCGGCGAGTTTCAAGAAGAGGAACCACGCACCCGCCAAGGCGCTCAACAAGAGGAGGATCGCTCCGGGCAGCGGCCAGGAATCGACCAGGAGCCCGGCGGTGAAACCATAGAGAGCGGCTCCGATCAGCGTGAGAGACACGACGAGCCGCCAGAGCCGGCGCGGCGTCTCGCCCGTCTCCTTCTCCCAGGCTTCGAGGGCGGAAGAAAAGGCCATGGGGTGGAGGAGCAACTTCTCCAGCTGATTCCAACGGTTCGGAGGAATCTCCATGGATCGTCCTTCGGGCGGGGGCTGGCGACGGCTCTCGCGGTCCAGTCTAATTGAGCGAGGGATCTTCCGGCGTTTTCGCCAGGAGGTAATGCCAGGGACTCATGGCCTCCAGGGTGTCCTTCCACATCCCGGCCGATTCGAATTCGAGGAATCGCTGGTCCGGCCGGTAAGCGATCCAGGAGCGCTCCCGAATCTCGCCCTCGAGCTGACCGGCGGCCCAGCCGGCGTGCCCGACAAAGGCGCGCACGTGAAGGCCCTCGGATAATCGGGCGGCGGCTTCCCCGGCGGAGAGGCGCGGTGAAAACTCGAGGCGCTCTTCATCTTCCCGCCAGTGCATGGAGGCGAAGACGAGATGCTCGGTGCCCACGGGCCCGCCGACGTAGACCGGGACGTCGCTCAAATTGGGGACTTCCGTGGCCAGGGAGAGTTCTTCAACGCTCCTTCCCAGCGGCCGATTGAGGACGAATCCCTCCGCGCCCGTCTTCAAGGTGTGATGATGGATGAACAACACCGCCCTGCGGAAGTTGGGATCGCCCAGGGAGGGATCCGCAAGCAACAGGTTGCCATCGAGCGAGAAAGACGATGGGTCGTCGAAGTTCATGAGCGTGGAGGTAAATGACATCATACCGCCCCGCGACTGAACGAAAAAGCACTTTGTGCCACCCGTGTGAAATTCGCCGCTGCCGCGGAGCTCCCTTGCGGGCTAGCTTTTTTATCTTGTCATGCCCTCATCGATCGGAGTGAAGAAAGAAAAGCTTCGCATTTGGATTCCCATGGGTATCGGTGGAGCGCTTGTTTTTCGGAGGGCGCGAAGAGGCGCCTCCTCCGATGAGCGGTCTCCGTCATGGTTGTTCTCTTCCAAATCACTTCCTTCCTCAGCGCCTTCTTGCTCTTCGCCGTGCAGCCGATGATGGCCAAGGCATTGCTGCCGGCCCTGGGTGGTAGTGCGCTTGTTTGGGGAACCTGCATGGTGGCTTTCCAAAGTCTGCTGTTCGCTGGGTATTTGGTGAGTCATTGGATCCTGGCGCGGTGGGATCTTCGCCGTTATGCCTGGGTCCATGTCGTGCTCCTCCTCATCGCCGCGTCGCTCATGCAGCCCTTCGGCGTGGTCTCGATGACCGTGGAGGGGTCACCGTGGTGGAACGCACTCGTGGCCTCGTTGAAGCACGTGGGGTTGCCGTTTTTTCTTCTCTCCTTTTCCACACCAATGCTCCAGCGCTGGCTCACGGAGGTTCGGTGCCCAGGGAAGAACGACCCTTACCGCCTCTTCAGTACCTCCAATGCGGGTTCATTGGCGGCCTTGCTCACCTATCCGTTCCTCGTCGAACCGTGGCTCACACTATCGCGACAATCGCATTGGTGGCGGGTCGGGTTGGCTCTCATGGTCGTTCTGATAGTGATCCTGCGAGTCGCCAGCCGTTGGCGAGATTCCGGGACTTCAGTCTCGGGGGAGAAAGAGCGCCGTGCCATCCGCTTCGACTTTCGATGGCGAGTCTTTGCCTTGAGTGCGGGGAGTGGCGCGCTTCTCCTGGCGGTGACGAATGCCATCACCTTCGATGTTTCCTCGGCACCTTTGCTTTGGGTGCTCCCTCTAGCGCTTTACCTTGGCACCTTCATCGTGGTTTTTCAGCGCCGGCCCTGGCTGAACGAGCGCCTCGCGCGCCGCGGATTGCCCTGGTGGGTCTCGTTGGGTCTGACGCTTTTCCTCATGGGGCGTTTTCATCTTGGATTTGCCGGTGCCGCCGGCGTTCTTTGTCACCTTGTGGTGGTTGCGTTTGGATGTTGGCTGGCCCACGCGCGAATGGCAGGGCTGAAACCGGCGGATGAACGGGCGCTCACGGGTTACTATGTCGCCATGTCCGCCGGCGGGCTCTGCGGTTCCCTCGTGGTCAGTTGGGTCGTACCTGTCCTCTCGAATGCCTTTGTCGAGTATCCCCTGGCCATAGTGGCCGTGGTCGCCGCCAGCGCCCCGGCGAACCCTTCGCTGGCCTCGTGGCGATCGTCGTGGTGGTGGAGAGGCGTCCTCGGGATCCTGCTCACCGGGGGCATTCTCTTGGCAACCGCACTGGCCTTTTCGCGGGTGTTCGCCGGTCCTCTGGCCGGATTTGTCGGGATGGCGGGTGTCCTCATGCTCTTGAGTTTGTCGAGACGAGAGGCCTTCTGGCTCGCGGGCATGTCCCTGGCGGTCTGGCTCGTCACGGGGACGACGAAGGACCTGCTGTGGAAGGCGCGCGTCTCAGAACACTATCGCAATCACTACGGGATCTACGAGATTTCCGAGAGTCGTGCCCGGCGCTATCTCACCCACGGGACGACGAATCACGGAATCCAAAACCTCGAGGGCGCCGATCGCGGCGAGCCTTTGTCTTACTACCATCGCGGCGGGCCCGCGGGAGCTCTCTTGGCGGCGTTGGATCAAGGGAGAGCGCGCCACTTCGGAATGATTGGCCTGGGGGCCGGATCCCTCGCTGCCTACAGCCGGGAGGGCGATGTCTTCGAGGTCTTTGAGCTCGATCCTCTCAACGTAAAGCTGGCAACGAGCAAGTTCACTTTTTTGTCCGATGGTGAGGATCGTGGCGTGGAGGTGCGGGTTCATGTGGGGGACGGCCGGTTGCTCTTGGCCGGGGCCTCCCATCAATTTGATGTCCTCATCCTCGACGCCTTCAGCAGCGGGGCCATTCCGATGCACCTCCTCACGCGGGAAGCGGTGTCGAGCTACCTGAGGAGCGTGAAGGCGGACGGCTTCGTCCTCATGCATATTTCCAATCGGATCCTGGATCTCCGTCCGATGATCGCGAGCGTCGGACGGTCGCTGGGGCATGAAGCCTACTTCCAGGACAGCCCGGAGTCACCGGAGGACCCCGATTTGAAATCAAGCGATTGGGCCCTTCTCGCGCCTGCGCCAGAACGGTCACGCATTCTGGCCCAGCGTCACGGGTGGTCATCCTGGGAGGCGTTTGCCGATGATGATGATGCCGCAGAACTCCCGCGTCCTTGGACGGATGAGAGGAGTGCCCTGCAATCAGTCTGGCGCCGCTAGGGTTTTCCGATGATAATGATCGAGGGATTGAAGTCCCTGCCACATTCTGGGAAAGTGGCAGGGACTTCAGTCCCTTTTTTGTTTATTCCGGGATGCGGCCCGTAGGGGATGCGGGATTTCTGGAATTGAAGCACGAGTGGATTGCCATTTAGGATCGGCCTGTGACCCCTTCGCTCACCTTAGCGTTGATGCTCGTACTCGTGACGATGTTTTTGTTTGGCTGCTCCAGACCGGAGGCGGATGTCGAGACGAGTCGGCCTGCTCATGCGAGCAGTCCGCTAGTTTCTCCCGCACCGGGCGAGGTTGTGTCTCAGTCGCTCCAGCCGCGTCTCGCGGGAGCTGGCGGTCTATTCGAGCGTCTCCCAGCGACGGTGTCGGGACTTGATTTCAGGCATCGTTGGGCGCCCCGCAGCCGGCTCGAACGGGATCAGATCGCCACGACTTTCGCCGGTGGCGGTGTGGCCTTGGGAGACGTGGACAACGACGGACTGCCGGACGTTTTTCTCACCCGCCCTCACGGTGGTTCGCGTCTCTACCGGAATCTCGGGGGCCTCCGGTTTGAGGATATCACCGAGCGGGCCGGCATGAGGGAAGCACTCGCGAGTCATT
>JANQJH010000021.1 GCA_028281705.1 Verrucomicrobiales bacterium | reverse complement strand
CCCTCTTCTTGGCGGCGCGCTTCTTCTTAGGAGCGGCCCTCTTCTTGGCGGCGCGCTTCTTAGGAGCGGCCCTCTTCTTGGCGGCGCGCTTCTTAGGAGCGGCCTTTCTCACGGCGCGCTTTTTGGGCGCGGCCTTCTTTTTAGCACGTTTCTTTTTTACTGGCATGACGTGTTTTGGTTGTTGGTTGATCAAGAACCGTTTGCTTTCTCATGTTGATTCAACGGTTAGTCAAGCTGAAATAGCGATAAATATGAAGAATCTTACCTAACGGTGTCGGTTCTGATGAATCGAGCCATGCCTACCCAATTGTTTTTCGTTCTGTAACGCCTATCTTGGTTAGGCTGTCGTTAGTCGAGGTGGGAAATGGGTAGTCTCGGCATTCAATTGATGTGCCAGACGAAGACTCTTCAACCAACGAATGCATTGCTTTGAATGTACGCAAACATTTGACTGTCAAAGAGTTATGTTGCTAATCATCTTCGATGAAAAATGGGTTGGCGCCCTGGATTGACGATGGCATCGAGGGGGTGATGGCGAGGAACGGTTAGCCCGGGAATAGGCGATTGGGTAGGCCGTACGCCGTGCTCGACGAAAGGATTGAGACCGGGATGAGGCGCTGTTTGGTTATGCTTGATGCACCTTTTTTTGCGCCGCGCATAAAATTTTATTTTCAGATGCGAGATCGGCTGAAAAGTCATTCTTGTTGGGCCCGCAACCGCAAATGACGTACTTCGGCGCCTGATGAAGTTCGAACCGGTAAGCGGCTACGCCATACGAGCTTGTCGGGCGCTGAAGCTTGTAGAATGAATGCTTCCGAGGCGGAAATCCACGTTTTGAGATTGTTGGACATCTCAAGCGTGAGTTTTACATCGTCGATCAAGGGATCGCGTTGGGTTTCAAAGATCCAGTAACGAGCGGCCGTGCCGTCGATTTTATGAGATTCGGCGCGTAATCTGAAGTGGTTGGGGCTGGAGGTGGGGTCGTGATCGGATGAACCGAGAGCCCTTTCGAGGAAATCGATCAATCCGTCGCCGTCGCCATCACGGCTGCCAGTGCCCAGGGTGGTCGGAATCAGACTTCCAGGAGTACCGCCCGATGGTACACTGGCTTGCCATTGGAGAGGGTCACTGGCATCACCACTGAACGTTGCCGGATCGATGAGAACCAGGCTGGATCCTTGTCCATCGGGAGATTTCGGCCAGGGTTCCCTATCATTGTAGGTCATTTCAAAGAGGATGACGGCACCCGTGGCGCGGCTTAGCTGGATGGTTTCTCCACCATTGCTCAACCTGGAATCGGTGTACTCGCCGGCAATGGGGAGATCCCTACCATAGCGCTGCTCGAAAGCGGCGCGGTTGTTGACAATGAGGGTGATCTCATGTGGCGCTAGTTGGAGGGAGTCGCTCTCGGCGAAACGAAAACGGATGCTTTTGCTGAAGATGACATCGGACAACTCGATGATGTCATTGGTCGCGTTGTAGACCTCGATGAATTCGAAAAGATTCTCGTTTTCAAAACCGGCGGAAATCTCGCTCCCGCTTGGCGGGGAGGGATGGTAGTGGACCTCGGTGAGGATGAGATCGCCTGGTTGAGGGAGTTTTCCCAGGCGAAATCGGGCCTCGGTCAGTGGGCTCCAGACGCCGTCATCCAGGGCGAGAGGTTGCCGTCTTTGTCGTCAGGGCCCTTGACGTTGATGGTGAGGAATTCATTGATGGAGAAACCGGCCCTGGCGGATGTGGAGAAGGCGAGTCCGAGGATGGCGCCGGCCAGGAGAGCGACAGATCGCACAGGGCGTCGTTTCTTCATGGGCAATTGAAGAAACTAACGCGGAAAGACTGCGAGGGGAAGTCCGGATCAACTGAATCGCTGACAGAGAGCTTGAAACACGACGTCGGGAACGAAACGTTTGACCGTGAGTTCCCAGTCTTTGGGACCGACCATCCCTTTGACGAGGCTCGAGCTGACTTCGGCGATCTGCCGTGGCGGCATGAGAAATACGGTGGTGATGTCAGGACAAATATCGGCATTGATGTGCCGCATGACCCGTTCGTATTCGAAATCAGCCGGGCTGCGAATCCCCCGGAGAATGTAATCGGCTCCGACGGAGCGGGCGTAGTCGACGAGATAGCGGTTGTCGAAGACGGCGACATCGACATTGGTGGCGGAGATGCCGGCGGTGATGCTCTCCAGCATGGCGATGCGATCTTCGGCGGAGAAGGTAGACGCCTTCTCCGGGTTGGTGCCGATGGCGACGGTAAGGTTTTGAAAAAGCCGGGCGCCTTCTTCGATCATCCAGAGATGCCCTTTGGTTGGGGGATCGAAGCTCCCGGCATAGACAACGCGAGACATGATAGGCTAACATCCAGGAGAGGAGATCTCTCTGTCCAGAGGAAAACGGCGGCCGTGCCGGATGAGCGGCCGGGCGGGCGAGGAAGCCCAGGTTGATGTGGTTAGGCTGAGGCCGGCGTGCTTGGACTGGCGTGACGGTGGAGTGGCCGGCGCCTGAAAAAAAAAAGGCGCGGGCTGTGAAGCCGCGCGCCTTTGAAGTGAGTTCAGTTGAGTGGGTGGTTACACCACATCAACGTTTTCCGCCTGAGGACCTTTCTGTCCCTGAACGACTTCCATGGTGACCTTCTGGCCCTCGAAAAGAGTCTTTCTTCCCGTGCCGTTGATGGCACTGTGATGGACAAAGACATCGGGTGCGCCATCGCGACCGATAAATCCAAAGCCCTTTTCATCATTAAACCATTTTACGGTTCCTTCGACTTGATCTGACATGTTTCTTTCTTTTCTTGATGTTGCTGCGCCGGATCGGGCGCCAGCTTACCGATTCTTCTTGGGGAAAGCCGAACAGAGGATCAACAATTCAATGAGGGATGGGGTTGCGATAGCGCCTGGTTTAGAGAGAGATCCGGTTTGCCCAACCAAGTGACACGGATCATGCAGCAATCAAGCGGATTCTGGGAATAAACGCGATTTGATCCGGCCTCAGCGGGGGGCAAAACGGTGTAAAATATTAGCGTTGACTGGGGAGCGGATCTTCTCGATAGATCGTCCGTCATGAGTTTTCGGATTGTCCCGTGGTTGTTTCTCGGCGTCTTGGTGGGCTGTCAGCAGGCGGGGAGAGATTCCTCGGGGGCCCCCTGGCTGGCAGGTGCGCCGGTGGTGTCTCGTGCGGAAGACGTCCGTTATGCCCCCGCTCCCGGGGGCGGGCAGGACGGCCCCCGGCGGGTCATCCGCATTGCTCGGGTGGTGGTGGAGGAGGGGGACGACCTGGCCCCGCGCGCTCTCTGGACGGTGCCTCCGGCGGCGGATGGGGCGGAGCCGGAGGAGGCGAGGGCCTTCCAACGGGAGTCGCCGGCCCGGGTGTTGACGGCGTCGTTTCTCGACGCTCGGGAAGCCGAGTTGGCCGATGTTTTGCGGCATCCGGTCGAGTTGAGCCCGGCCTTGGGCCAGGAGGTGACGGTGACCAAGAGGCGCGATTTTGTCTATCCGAAGAGTTTCCATACATCCGGGGCGGGACTGCTGCGCCGGACGCTCTCCACCGAGACCCTGGGCTACGAAATGCGATTGGCCTGGCTCGAGGGAAGCGACGATGGGGCCGGGGCACGGCTGGAACTCAGCTACAGCGACAGTGGGATCGCGTCCTACGACAAGACCGCCGGGGGGCAGTGGCTCCCGGTGTTTGAGCGACAGTCGTTGCGGGGCGTCTTCGAGCTCGCTCCCGGCGAAGCGCTCCTTTTTGGGGGTCGCCGTCCCGACGAGGATGGCGTGGCCGGCAGGCGCGGTGGCGGATTGGGCCGGCTCTTGGGGCGGAAACAGCCCCGGATCGAGCGGTGGATCTTGTGGTTTTCGGGGGTCCCCGTGGTTGATGAGGGCGGCGGGGCACCGGCTGAGAACGAGTAGGCTCCGAAGGGAGGCGTGCCTGGCCCATTGCCGGGAGAGAACCTCGGCGAATGCCGCATTGGTCATTGCGGGATCCTGTGCTTCGTTGCCGTGTGAAGGCCGGAAGACATGCTGCGCGAGCGGCTCGAGAGGTGAAGCCACGCGCGCGATGGG
The DNA here is from genome assembly GCA_028281705.1 of Verrucomicrobiales bacterium. Lineage (GTDB taxonomy): Bacteria > Verrucomicrobiota > Verrucomicrobiia > Verrucomicrobiales > DEV007 > JAACDM01. Next base: position 10,496 of record JANQJH010000021.1, on the reverse strand, counting down.
TCACGCGTTCCGGGATCGACGTGGTCACTTTCATCGTCGGGCTTAACGTGCTCGTCTTCGGTTACATGATCTCCCTCCCGCCAGGGGAGGCGCTCTTCCGCTTCCTCGATGCGGGCGCGATCAGCATGGAGGGCCTGAAGCGTGGCGCTTGGTGGCAGCCGGTGACCCACCTCTTTCTCCACGGGGGAAACTTGGGGGCCGGGATGCGAATGCTGCACCTCGCGGTGAACATGCTGGTCATTTATCAGGTGGGGAAGGAACTCTTGATCGCCGTGGGGACGAGACACTGGCTGGGGATCTATTTCTTCTCCGGAATCTTGGGTGGGTTCTTTCAGATTCTGGTGACCCCGGGTTCGCCGCTTTTGGGCGCTTCCAGTGCTGCCTTCGGTCTCATCACCGCCTATTGTTCCATCCATGCTTTTGAACTGTTGGAGGTCTGGGTCATGGGGTTTCCCTTGAAAATAGGCGGGGCCGCTTTCAGCCGGGCGCTCATCATCTCCTCAGCGGTGCTCGGCCTCGTTGCCCTGGCGAGTGCGGTGGCGATTCCTTTGATTTCTAGCATGGGCCACTTTGCCCACCTCGGTGGGGCCCTCGGCGGCGTGGTCTACGTGCGTTTGCTGGGCTTCTGCCCAAGATCCCTGACCAAGGCCGACCTTCTCCAGGAGCGTGCGGCAAATGACGCTCGGCTCGAAGCCAAACGCGTTTCTTCATCCGTGTGAGATCGCTAGGAAAAGGTGTTCTCTACGCGGCGATTCTCATCGCTGCCGTGATGTTGCTCGCCCTGCTGGGAAGCAATCTCTATTTGCGCTCGCCGGGTGTGCGTCAAGGAATCATGGCCGCGCTGGAAAGGCGGGCCGGGGTGGAAGTTTCCTTTCGATCGATCAGTTATCTTCCGTGGAGAGGTGTGAAGATGAGCGAGGTCGTGGTGGATCATCGCGACGATATCGCGGGGATCACCAATGCGCCCTTTGTCCATGTGGATGCCGTGGTGGCCAAGATCGCACTCTGGTCCCTGGTTGATCGGCCGATCCAGCTTCGCTCCGTCCACATCGTGGGCCCGAAGGTCACGACGCTGCAGTGGCCCGACGGGTCCATCGTCTTTCCCGGATCGGCGCCCGAACCGCCCGCCGTCATCGCCCTGACTCCGGGAGAAGGAGACAATGATCCGCCCGAGCTAGTGACCCAAGTGGACCCTTCGGTCGAAGCTGAGCCGGGACAGCCCGGTCCCTCCGATCCCGCGGTGACGCCGGCACCGGCGGGAGATCCCGGAGAGACGGGGCCTCCATCGGGTGCTGGAGCGAAGCCCCCGGCTCGGCGTCCCCTGTGGACGCGAGGGATCCTGGTGGAAGATGTGAAGGTCAGCGGAGGCGGCTTGCGGTTGTTAGGTCCCCGGGGGAGGAGAGCTTTGCTCGAGATTGAGGGCATTGATAGCCGGATCGATCTCGAGCGGCTTGCCGCGGGAGCCGAGGGTGTGGTGAGGCGACCGTTGGGCGACGTTTCGGTGACTCGCGTCTCGATTCTGGGGCTGATGCAGATGACCGGGGTGCATTCGCCGATGCAACTGCGGAATGACGGTGCCCTGGCGCTGCCCCAGATCACGGCGAAGAGTGATGGCGGCACGGTTGAGGGGCAGGTCATTGCCGATCCGCGCCGCTCGGGATTGCCCTTCCTGGTGAATGTCCGGTGCAGTGGTGTGGGGGTGGCTTCCATGTCGCATCGGGCGACCTCGCGCGTGGCTTTTTCACGTGGTTCGCTCGAGGGAAATCTGGTGATTGAAGGATTTCTCCGTCTGACGCCGTCATGGAAGGGCCAGGGTAGGGTGACGGTGAAAGACGCTGCGTTGGCCCGGAATGGTCTCCTGGAATCGTTTGGCCGCTATGTGGGTCTGAGAGAATTTGTCGAGTTGGCTTTTGACGAGGCGGAGACGGTTTTTCAGGTGAAAGGGCCGGTCGTCTGGTTTGATGACATCCACTGGAAGACAGAGAATCTCGAGTTCAAGGGGTTGGGGGCGGCCGGCATGAATCAACGGGCGAAGCTGGCGGCGCGGCTCTATTTTAGCAGACGGGTTCGAGAGATTCTGCAGCGCATTGAGAGACAGCTTCCGGAGCAAGTCGTCCGAAAGTCGGATCAGGTGGAAGGCCGGGAAGACTACTATCGCGATTTCGTCATTAGTGGACCCTTTGATGATTTGCGGGCCAACTTCATCGGATCGGAGGATCGGACGCTGGAAGAAATGCTAGAATTGCTGCGGCAGAGCGGAGAAGAATCAGAGAAAGAGCCTGGCTAAAAAGCGAGGCAAGGACGGGTACCCATGCGAGTGATCTCAGGAGTGGCCGGTGGCATCCGGCTGGAGGCCCCCAAGTCGATGGCTCGACCGAGCACGGATCGTTTGCGGGAAGCGCTGTTTTCCATCCTGCAGCACCGTGTGGCGGGCGCCCGCGTGCTCGATCTCTTTGCCGGGAGCGGCGCTCTTGGGATCGAGGCGCTGAGTCGCGGAGCGGCGGAGGCGACCTTTGTCGATCAGAACCGGGCCTCGGTGGCGGCGATCAAGGCGAACCTTGAACGGACGCGCCTAGGTGAGGGGACCGAGGTTGTGGCGCGGGATGTGTTCCGCTGGTTGGGGCATGCCCAGGGAGAGTATGATCTCGTCTTGGCGGATCCGCCCTACGTGAAGGCGCCGGGGGACCGGGACGTGGCGGCAGTGCTCATGGCCGCGCCGCCATTGCACACTCTCTTGGACCGGGAGGGCTTGGTCATTGTGGAAACCGGTCAGGAACGGGCGCCGAAACATGGTGACCACTGGGGGTGGCTGGAAGTGCGTTCCTACGGAAGAAGTCATTTGCATTTTTTCACGCCGGCAGGATAGCGGAGGATCGATTGCAATGGGTCTTGTAATCTACAACTTGCTCCTGCCGATTTATCTCCTCGTCGCTCTGCCAGGGCTCTTGGTGAAGATGAAGCGGCGCGGCGGCTATGGGGCTCATTTTGGGCAGCGATTTGGCCGTTATGACGCGGGCACGCTTCAGACCCTGGAGGCGCGGAGTGGTCCGTCGTGGTGGATCCATGCAGTGAGTGTGGGGGAAGTGTTGATTGCCTTGAAGTTGATCGAACGAATCCGCGTGCGCTGCCCAGAGCAGGCGCTGCTATTGAGCACGACGTCTTCGACGGGCTACGCCACGGCGCGCGAGAAAGCTCCCGAAGGGGTAATGGTGATCTACAATCCTCTGGATCTACCGGGCATTGTACGGCGCGTCTTGCGGCGATTGCGTCCGCAGTTGGTCGTCCTCATGGAATCGGAGTTGTGGCCTAACTTGATCGCGTCAGCGGCCAGGCGGGGCATCCCGGTGGTGATTGCCAATGCGAGGCTCTCGAGTCGCTCGGGCCGGCGCTATGCCCGCTTCCGCCGGCTGGCCGGTCCCACCCTGAACCGGCTGCGGGCGGTGTGGACGCAGGAAGAGGAAGATTCCGCGCGGTGGGCGGCGGCGGGCTTGAGCCGGTCCAAGATCGAGCGGTTGGGGAGTATCAAATTTGATCCGGTGGCGGATCGGCCTCCGGGTGAAGATCAGTTAGGAATCCTTCGGGAGATCCTGGACGATCTGTGGGGAGTGGGTGACCGTGGTCTTCATGTCATTCTCTTGGGAAGCAGTCACGCCGGAGAGGAAACCGGTGTGACGGAGGTTTATCTTCGGATGCGGCAACGGTATCCGCAGATCCGTCTGGTGCTGGTGCCCCGCCATTTCGAGCGGGCGGAAGCGCTGGTGGCGGAGCTCGATTCCCTGGGTGTGCCGGTGCAGCGGCGGAGCCTTTGGCTGGCGGGGCAGCGGGCGACACCTGGCGCCGGGGAGGAACCTCCGCTTTTGCTTGTGGACACGACCGGGGAGCTGCGCGCCTGGTATGCCCTGGCACAAGCGGTGATTGTGGGAAAGAGTTTTCACGGGCGGGGTGGGCAGAATCCGGTGGAGCCGATCCTGGCGGGCCGGCCGGTGGTGGTGGGCCCGCACATGGGGAATTTTGCGGCCCTAACGGAGCTACTGACACGAGAGCAGGGGATGACTCAGGTGGGCGATTTTGCGGCGCTGGAGAGTACACTGACGGAGTGGCTCGATCGCCCGGAGATTCCCCGGCGCTTGGCGGCTGCCGGACGACGGTCCTTGGAAGTCCATGCCGGGGCCACGGATCGCACGGTGGAGAAATTGTTGGCATTGAGCAGGGAAAACGCTTGAGTGAGGAACAAGCTGACGGCGGTCGAGAGATTTTTTCTAACAGAGACGAACTGGTGTTGAACGATTTGAGCATAGGGAGGGGAGCAGCATGGAGCCGGCGGTAAGCATTCGGGGGCTGACGAAGGTCTTCCGGGTCCCAAGCTTGAAGCGCCAACGGGTGGTGGCGGTGCGCGATCTCTCCCTGGAAGTGGCCTCTGGCGAGATCTACGGTCTCATTGGCCCCAACGGCTCCGGGAAGTCGACGACGATGAAAGTCTTGTTAGGGCTCAGCCGGCCGACGCGTGGGTCGACGGCCATCTTCGGTCGCGACAGCCTATCCGTCAGCAGCCGGATCGACGTCGGTTTTCTGCCGGAGAATCCCTATTTTTATAAGTTCCTCACGGGAGAGGAGACCTTGCATTTTTACGGGCGGCTCGGAGGTCTGCGGCGGAAAGAGATTCGCGAGCGCAGCGGAGAACTCCTGGCCCTGGTGGGGCTCGAAGAAGCGCGTCATCGCCGTCTGAGTGGTTACTCCAAGGGGATGTTGCAACGCATTGGCCTGGCCCAAGCACTCATTCAGCGTCCGCGTCTGGTGGTGCTGGACGAGCCCACGGCGGGTGTCGATCCCGCGGGCTCGCGCCGGATTCGTGATCTCATCCTCAAGATGCGCGATGACGGCATCACGGTGATCCTCTCCTCCCATCTCTTGGAACAAGTACAAGAAGTTTGTGATCGTGTGGGGATCATCTTTCAGGGTGAGCTCTGCCGGGAAGGGCCGATGAAAGACCTGATGGCGATTGAGGATCAGACAGAGATCCTGTTGGAGAAGGCTTCCCCAGAGTTGCTGGAAAAACTCAAGACGGTGATCCGAGAACACGGAGATGAATCGGCGCTCTTGAGCATGGGCCATCCGCGGACCACTCTGGAGCGTTTGTTCCTCGAGGAGACTTCGGGGAAGAGTCCGGATACACGTGAATGATCCAACCATGAATCCGAGCCCTTCGCCCCATCGCCTCTGCTCCCCCATTCGTGTTTGGGTCATTGCGAGGAATACGCTGACGCAACTGGTGCGCCAGCGCGCCTTCTACTTTCTCTTGGTTTTTTCCTTGGTCATCTTGTTGGCCGCGATGCTGATCCAGAACTTCACCGACGATGCGTCGCGGCAGTTGAAGATCATGAAGGACATGTCGTTTTTTGCCATGTCGATCTTCTGCACGATTTTTGCCATCGTGGCGACGTCGAACCTCATCCCGCGGGATGTGGAGGATCGGACGCTCTACACGATTCTGGCCAAACCGGTTCCCCGATTGGAGTACTTGGTGGGCAAGTACGCCGGAGGGATGTTGGTCATCTTTTTCAGTCTGGCGATCATGACGGTCTTGCTCTATCTGGCGCTCTATGCCCGGCAGCAGGCATTGATGGCGGAGTATCTCGTGGTATTGAATCGGCCCCTGTCTCCCGAAGGGCGCGAGGACATTGAACTGATCCTCAGCCAGTTGAAGGAGGCGGGTCCCAGCTGGCGGCTTCTAACCGCGGTGCTCGCCATTGGTTTGCAGGCCCTGGTGTTGGGTGCCCTCACCTTGTTCATTTCGACCTTTGCCTCTTCCGGCTTGTTTACCGTCGTGGTGGCCTTCGTCGCCTTCTTTGTCGGCTACATTGAACCGGTGGTGCTCGACTATTGGCGCAGCTCCGCGGAGTCCATCAGTCGGCTTGGCAGCTTTGTGAGTTATCTCGTGGAACTGGTCTTCCCCAATTTCCAGACCTTTAATCTTGTGGATGGAGTGGTTTCAGGTGCGGCTTTGGCCAAGGGGACCATGGCGAAAATCCTGAGCATGGCGATGGCCTATGTGGGGGTCTATTTGCTGGCGGCCTATTTTTGTTTTGCGGAGAAGGAGCTATGACCCGATTGCGCTGGTTCGCTCTGTTGTTGGTCTTGGTTTTTGGTGCGGTGCGCCGTCCGGCGGAGACAGCGATTGCGGCGAGTTTGAAGAAGGAGCATTTTCGCGAGAGCAACCAGCTTCCCGATGGACCCATGCGGGAGAAGCTCGGTCAGTTGGGAGCGGCGGCGGCGCTGGGCGGCTTTCGATCTTTCCTGGCGACTCTGTACGAGCTGCGGGCGATCACCGCTTACTATGACGATGTCGACTATCAATCGGTCGAATTGAACTATCACATGGCGACGCAGTTGCAGCCGCGTGAGCCGGGCTACTGGGACTCTGCGGCCTGGATGCTGGCCACCAATGCGCGCCGTTATTATCTGACTTACGATGTCGAACACACGGAGGTTGAGACGAGGGCACTGGCACGGAAGAGTGTGCGGCGGGGGAAGAAATTTCTCGATGACGGGATCCACTACAACCCGGAGGACTACGTGCTCAACCGTGCGCTGGGGAATCACTATGTGAACCGCGAAGAGGCCTTTTGTGAGGCGGCCGAGGCTTTTGGCCGAGCCGCGACCTTGATGGAGGAACCGAATGCCTCGACGCGGCACCACGCGATTTATTTGGCGCTCTGCTCTGGGCGGGAGCGTGAGGCCTATGGAAAACTTCGGCTCATCGCGGAACGGATTCAGGCAGGGAAGTCGCCCATCCCGAGCCATCTCATGCCCGGATCGGTCGTGCTCCACCTGCGTTATCTCGAGGGCGTTCTGGGAATTCCCGAGGGGCAGCGCTTCCGTTCGAACTTTGATTTCCAGGCACTCTATGACCGGCTGCGGGCTCGGTGGCAGCCGGGCATGACCAAGCAATTCTCCAGATTGCACCGCCTCCGTCTCTACCGGCTGGAGGAGATACTACAGATTCCTGTGGACCAGCGCATTAGCGGTCGGGAACTCTTGCGCCACCCCTGAGGTCATGGTATCGGACGAAGCCTCTAATCGGAATCCAGTCAGCTGACCGTTTGGATGAAATTCGCAATTTTCGGAGATATTCACGCAAACCTTGAAGCCCTTGAGGCTGTCATGCTGGATGCGGCTGATCACGATTGCACCCATTTCACCTGCATCGGGGACGTCGTGGGCTACAACGCCAATCCCCAGGAATGTCTCCGTGTGGTCCAACAACTCGACTGTCCTGTGGTGAAGGGGAACCACGATGAAGAGGCCTCCATGGATACGGAGATCATCGGCTTGAATCCCCTGGCGCAGCGAGCCCTGGAGTGGACCCGGGAGGCCCTCTCGGACTCGGATAAGGAGTGGCTCCAGGAATTGCGGTTTGTGAGACAGGTGTGCGATTTCACCATTGTCCATGCCACCCTCGACAGTCCCTCCGGCTGGAACTACGTGACCAACAAGTTCGACGCCATGGCGAGCTTTGCCTACCAATTCACCCCCGTCTGTTTCTTCGGGCACACGCACACGCCGCGTTTTTACATGAAGGATGGCTCGGTGAAAATGGTGCTGGGCGACGAGATTCGCTTTGAGGAGGGGAAGAAGTACTTCGTCAACGTGGGCAGCGTGGGCCAGCCGCGCGATGGTGACTGGCGGGCCTCCTACGCTATCTATGATGTGGACAACAAAACTGTGACGATCCGTCGCCTGGACTACGACATCAAGAAGACACAGGAGAAGATTCTCAAGGCGGGGCTGCCCGAGATGTTGGCCAATCGATTGAGCCTCGGCAAGTAAGTGACACCGGTGACGGCGGCGCCTGAGAATCCGGCTCCCGATGGCGGTCTCTCCCATGTGCGGCGGGTCCTCGTCATCAAGCCGAGTTCGCTTGGTGATATCGTGCACACCCTGCCCAGCGTCCACGATCTCAAGGTCACGTTCCCCCATTTGGAGATCACCTGGGTGGCGAATACGGAATGGCTTCCACTACTCCAGGGGAATCCCGATCTCGAGGCTACCCTGGAATTTCCCCGACAGCGACTCCGCGGGATTCGGGGGGCCTGGCCCGCTTGGCGGTGGATGCGAGCGCTACCGGAGCGTTGCCGGTCCGAGGTGACCTTTGATTTTCAGGGACTCTTTCGAAGCGGGCTCATGGCGTGGTTTTCCCGTAGCCCCTTGCGTTTGGGATTGGAGGATGCCCGCGAGGGGAGCGGGATTTTCCATCACCGCCAAGTGCCCGTGGATCCCGATGTCCACGCGGTGGACCGCTATCGGCGTCTCGTGGCCTCCATGGGTGTCGCGACTGACGGTCCCGCCGTTTTCTCCCTGCCCCCGGGGGCGGAATTGAACGGTGCCGGCGCTCTTCCCTCCCCATGCATCGCTTTGCATCCCTTTTCCCGTGGCCAGGGCAAGTCACTTTCCATCGATCAGGTCAACGCCTTTTGCTGGCGTGCCGCGCAGCCCGTCGTGCTGCTGGGTCGAGTCGATCCGGCGGAACGCTCCCGGCTTCGCCTGCCTCAAGGTTGCCTCGATCTGCTCAATGAGACGAGCATTCCCCAGTTGATCACTTGTCTCCGCCAGGCTCGCGCCATCATCAGCGTCGATAGTGGTCCCATGCACTTGGCGGCGGCGATTCAGCCCGCCCGGCTCCTGGGAATCCACACCTGGTCCGATCCGAGGAAGGTCGGGCCCTATCCGGGGGAATCCTGGGTCTGGAAAGGGGGCGAGATTCACCGGCGACGGGATCTTTCCCCGGCGCTTTGTGCCCGCGTCCAGGAATTTGAGGATCACGACGTCGACACCCTGGTGCGTTGGGCCGGCGAGGCCGTGAGCTGAGAGATCCACTCATCGAACGATTCCTGTTCGGGTCATCGGTCTCCTGATCGGAGCGATTCCCTCTGGAGCCGCTTGAGAATCGCGTTTCTGTCGGCCCAAACCCGGAAGACACTCTTCTCGGCTCCTTCCGTGGAGTCGTCGGAGCGCCAGGCACGCTCAAGAGCCTCGAGATCGACGTCTTGGTCGCAGAGCCAGTAGCAGCATCGCGGACTATCCAACAGAGGATAGGCGGAGTGTCTCTCAAGGAGGGCTGTCGTGTCCGGATCGTCTCTGTCCAGCGGAGGTGCCGAGGCTGGATCAAACGCCAGGCGTCCGGTAATGAGGATCTCCAGGGCGAGGCCGAGTTGCGGGATGAGGCCGTCCAGCGATTCATTGTCGATCCCGTCCCCCTGGGAAAGTGATTGGAGTTTGGCTTGGAACGCCCGGCGCTCGCCACTAGCGAAGGGATAGTTCTGGGAGAACCATGCGAGTGCTTCGCCCTTGGTCGAGTTGGGACTAAGGGGCGCGATGGGACCAGTTGCCATGCCGGTCCTGCGGGACCCTTCCGGTTTGCCTTGGGCCGGCGTCCAGAGGGAGAAAAACTCCCCGCGGCGCTCTTCGTATGCTTGTGTGTGGATGACGGCCTTCACGCAAAAAGGATCCGGCACCCCCATGAAATCCGTGCATGCCGGATTGTAGTGTCCCATGATCAGGAGAGGTCCCAGTGTGCCCACCGGAAGCCAGGGATGGCACGAAGAAGGGCCGCGGACGAGACGGTCCGTTCGTTGGGAAAGCGCCGTTGGATCGGTCAGGGTGATCTGGGGCAAGGGCACCACGCCATGACGCACTGCCAGGGTCTCCAAGGCATGAACCGATCGATCATCGCTCATCGGGACTTCCCGCGTCGGGGCGCTACTCATGACGACGAGTGAATCGCGTTCCACGGATTGGAAGTGGTTTTGTTAGTTTGTTTGATGGTATTCCTAGGGCTTTGTGTACATTCCACTAAACTAAACGACTTTTTTGGGGCGATGTGACATGGAGAAGACGATTTTATTTCAACTCGCACCCCTTCCATTCCGCCGGTAGTGTTATAAACCTAGGGTCTATACCGGAACTTGTGGGCTCGGTTCTTCCGGCCGGCTCAGCGATCAACGGCGGTCAGCCATCACGGCCGTGGCCAGGGAAACTCCGCCTTCAGCCTGAGAAACCCGTGTCGTTCTCTGCGGTCGAGAACGAACCTGTCATTTTCCCGCCGGATCACCTCGCCGTCCCAGACTTGGAGGTCCTTGGAGTACTCGGCGCGCAAGTTGACGGATCCAAGAGAATTTTGCTCGGGAAAGTGCCATTCCAATTGATCGACTCCCGCTGGAAAGACGAGCGGTGGGATCGTGTCCTTTTTGTTTGGGTCCAGTCCCAGGGCAAACTCGAGCAATCTGGAGAGGCCGTCGCCATCGGTGTCGGTCTTGTCGCCGTTTGTCAGGATGTCTTCAATGGAATAGCGTTCGAAGAGCCATTCGACATAGGGTTCGAGTTCGGTGATTGGGCCTGTCGGGCCCTAGAAAAACGTGTGGACCTACATGGCCTTTTTCCACAATGTTGCGAGCCCTGCAGTGAGAGCGTTGAGGCTCAAAAACTTAGCCATGCAAATT
>JANQJH010000002.1 GCA_028281705.1 Verrucomicrobiales bacterium | reverse complement strand
TTTTTTACTGTTTTACAGTTTGGCATCCGGATCCGCAGTGATCCCGCCACGCTACAGTGGAATTCCTGTGCCTTTCCCCAAGCTTGCCTGCACCGTTCCACAAGCCCGCCTGCGCGGTCCACCAACAATTCCCTGGACGATTCACCAACAGAACCCGACTCAGGAACGAGGAATATCAGATGCCATTTTGCCGTCGGGCGGGCATTCCAGTATCGAAGCACGCTGCGAATCTTGCCCTCTTGTACGCCGCACTGATTTCTTGTAGGCTTGCCATCATGATCGTGGCGACGGTGATTCAGAAGAGAGGCGTGGGGAAATCGGCGATTGCGGTTCACCGCGTGACGTGGCTCCGGGAACGCGACATCGACACCGCCTTGGTCGATGCCGGTCCATAGGGCCTGGGTAGGAGAGGTCAGTCGAGCCACGCTGCTAGAAGCGGATGTTGCCCTGATTCCGCGCGGACCGTTAGTCCTTGATGTGAGGGCGGCGCACGAAGCCATACGGGTGCTTGAGCAGGTTCATCAAATTAGAGGAGCATTACCTCAAGGCGCATTCGTCCCAAACAAACTCCAGCGGAACTTTCGACTCTCGCGGGAGCTGCTTCTGACCGCCGATTCTCTCGGCCTTGCAGTTGCGCCCTCCCTTGGGCTCCGCCAGGAATTCGCTGATGCAGCAGGCCAAAAGACCGTCGTGTGGAGAATGAAACGAAAGGCGGAAGCGGCGGCAGACGAGATGACTTTGTTATTTGAGCACCTTTTTGCGAGTTGACGTCACGATGGGGAAGCCAGGAAGACAATCCATGCACGAGGCACTGGGACGAGGTGAACTCGTTGAGAGATTCTTGAAGGGAGCGAGATCAGCTCCACCGCTTGCGCCGGATGAGGACCTCGTTCCGATCACCATTCGCGTTCCAATACGAATCTCGGATGGACTGATCGATGCGTGTGCCGAGCGCCGAAAACGACGAGTTCGACCTTGGAGCCAGCAAGGTATTGCAACAGAAGCATTGGAGGTTTGGTTAAAGGGAGATCTAGCGAGTGCATCTGATAAAGCTAGCCTAGCAGCTCTTTCAAGAATGTCGGAACAAGGATCCGGGTAAGCGACTCCCCTCTGCCTGAAAGTTTGGTGATCCACTCGTCCGTCATTGCTGAAAAATCTGTAGGGTAGGCAAAAACCTCTTCTCGCGTAACAAGATCATTGGGCTTCCAAGGAAGGGCTCCGTCCTGTTGTCCCAAGTAAGGGAGAACAAAGCCTCGGATATCGCCACTCTCTTGGAGATGGTGAAGGTGATGAATCACCATGTCTTGAACCCTTCGGTGAACTACGCCAAACGACTTACTGATACGCGGGAGAAATCCGAGAGGAAGGCCTGCTCCAGAATCCTGTCCTTGTCCTGCATTGCACGCGATGATGTATTCACAGGGAAATGAGTGCAGACTATACTTGGGATCACGCCCTGGCTCTAGCACCTGGAAGCCGGAATTGTCGTAGACGCCTCCGTCTGTCAAATTGACCCTGTGCTCTGTCTCCTCACCGTTCTTTGAAAACCTCCAGGTTCGGTCGAGAGGCGGAAGAAGAAGGGGAAATGCAGCCGATGCTGCGACGGCAAACCCAACACTGATGTCGTTCTCCAACAGCTGACCGAGTTGACCACATCCTGATGTCTCGTTTCCGAACCGAAATGCGGTTCCTGTTTTCAGGTCGCACGCTCCAATTATGGTTTCAATCTCGTTTCGGCGGGGCGAGCTCAGCTTGACGCCACCGAGCACATCTCTGTTGAGAATTTCGGCAAAAACATCCGTCCTCGAATAGTCTCGGTGAATACCCTGTTCACTCCAACCACACTTGGCTAGTGCCGCTTGGATCTTTGTGGCTGCGGTATTGATCGCAACGGGAAACAGGTTCTGAGGCGTGAGGAGTTCTCCCAGAATCGATTTCTGAAAACCCCTTTTGAGATGCTCTACCACTTTCGAGTCGAACTCCTCGAAGCTGAGATCCGGAGAGTACGCATAGAGTGCACCGATAACCGAGCCCCCAGACACTGAAGACATGACGCTAATCTTATCGAGGAGGCCGAAATCATTGAGAGTCCTTAAGCAGCCCAAGTGAAAAGCCATGGCTCGAGAGCCGCCACCTGAGAGTGCGAGACCGATCATAATACATTCACCTCCAGCTGGATTTGCTCGTTGCTGACTTGAACCAAATCGTGATTCTGTCCATGACTAGCCAAGTTCTCGTAGACGTAGATTCCGGCCGTGGACTGGTCGCCATCTTGGCCAAATATCAACATCAGAGCGCGACGTTGATTGTCGCCAATACGAGACACAAGCTTTGCCATCCCTGCAATATCAACGGCACTTTGTTGGCTGACCATTTGGGGATGGGTATGCCAGAACCCAATAAATCCCGATGTGCCTCCGGACCGTTCAAAGCGCCGGTCGTGTTCTTCTTGTGTTCCCTCAGTTCCACAAAGGAATCGGCCATTGTCATGAGAGCTGTCTGGAGGAGGGCCAGATAGGTCGAAGACCCAGATGATCCCCAGCGCTTCGTCCCACCGCCCCCATAACAGGCCACCAGTTTCGTCCGAGGAGGTTCTCTCCCTGGCGTTTTGTCTGACAAACGATCTCGCCGTACCAAAGACTACATCGGAAAAATGAATGCGCGTTGTTGGTAAGACAACCCGAAGGTCGTGTTTGATCTTGAAGGTTCGATGGGTGGGAGCAGCACAGCGAGTCGAGCCCACACCGAATCCTACGATATGGTCAGCACTCGGAGGCTCGGCTAGACTTCGGTTCAAGGCTGCGGCACTGAGCCCGACGACGTCTGCCATTGAGCCGACAAATGTGGGATCGGAACATCCCGGTTCTGGTTGAAAGAGGAGAGATTCGGCGGATTCGGAGTAGAATGCGTTTGCTAGGTCAGCTTGCTCCTGAAGGCAAAGTCGGTGTTTGAGTCTCACGTAGCCGTCCCAGATTCCTGCCGGAACGCCGCGATCGATCGACATGGCAAGGATGCGTTGTGCTTGCGCATCCAGGAACATCGAGATCATCCGTGGTGAATGTCCGCCAAGATCAATCCAATCTCGCTCTAACTTCATCTGAAAGATCGAAGAGGCAGTGCAGTCCAGGACCAAATCAAAATCAGAGAATCTTGGCCGGTCACCAGTGATGAACCTGTGAGCGTCTTGCTGATGAGCGGAAACGCAGACATCTGGGGCAATCTTTTCGATTCGGTCGGCAAGAGCTTTGGCCTTACCCTTGCCGTAGTCGTCAGGCGTGAAATTCTGCCTTACCAAAATCCCAGGTTTGACGATTCCGGTATCGACAAGATCCAATGTCGCTGGCGAACTGCGCGCGAGCATCTCAGCTACCCATGATCCAAGAGCACCACAACCGAGCACGAGCACTTTGGTGTTGGCTAAGATGCTCAATGGTGTGCCAGCATCCCGGCGCACAAGGATCTCGCTCCTATCCTCTAGAATCCGGCACCAGTAGACCGGCGAAACCTCAATCAATTTCCAAACCGCGTCTGCGAGTTTGTCTCGAATTTCTCGGAGAGCTTCGGAATCTGTATCGCTCGCCAGGCTCTTTCGTATGGAGTCACCAACATCAGATGGAATTGTCCACACTGCAATGTGGGTCCGAGTCTCGCCGGTTGCGGAGCGGCGCATGGGCAGACCGACAACCATATGAACCGGGGCGCCCTCTTTGGTTAAAAGAGCGGCTATGGTCAATCTTGAGATCAGCATGTTTCGGTCTTGGCCCTGATTCTCTAGTTCAGTGAATAGGGCTTTTCCGGTGATGGGGAACTCCATTGGCAACACCTCCGGCAGCATCGTTGCCAGAGCTAGTGATTGCCCTTGGGGCAAGTCGCTAGAGAACTCCTCCCATCCGACCAGATCGATCCGATTGGAATACCTCTTGAGAACTGCTAGTCCGATCCACGATTCACCGGGAGGAACTGGTACGTTTTTCCGGATGACGAAGGGCACTTGTGTCGAATCGGTAAGATGATACGGGGGCTCTAGAGCTCCTTCGACGGGATCCATGTCGTTCATTGCCGCTCGGCCAATCCATTCATGAAGTCGGTCGAAGAACCCGTAGAGTCCATCCTCGGGATTCCACTGCGCTACGCTCTGGTAGAGGCACAACCATCTACCCCAAGTGACATGGGGAAACCCAGCGAAACGGCGATGTGACACCTCAATCCGGGGATATTGAAATGGAAACTCGCCCGGAATCCGTAGCGAGAAAGACTCCCTTTCACGGAATTGTAGTCCGCCCTTAGCCGTTTCCAAAAGTCCGATCCGCAGCTCGATCCTGACGACAAGAATCCCATCCTTGAGCTCCTCTTCGATATCGAATTCAAGATCATCCGGCGCCGATTGCGCCATCCTCTCTAGTTCGACGACTGCCCGCTGTTGTCCCCTGGTCATTAAGAATTGCCGAATTCGGTCTGCGTTTGGGGCGGCTTGCTTGCTCCACGTGCGGACTCAACAGCAGTGGCCAAGCCTGCAGGCCCTGCAGCTTTTGCTCGAGAATCATCAAATCCGAAGCCGTCGCTCCCGTCGACGGTGAAGACGATTGGCTTCGGGTCATCCTTGTCTGGGTATTCGTGAGTGCAGAGAAAGTTCCCTGCGTCGACGATCGCTTCATACTTTTTGCGCGCCTTTTTATGGGGCGGGTTCTTGCCCTCTTCATCACTGAAATCTGACAATGCACTCGCGATGATCTTTCCGTTCTGGCTGTATTTTTCGAAGTAGACCATGATGTCCTTTCGAAACTTCGGCTCATCGTCGTCCTCTCCCTTCCAGAACATCACTGATTTTGAGCAGTGGTGCGCGCTGAGCATCACGTTCCAGTTGAGGTAGTCCACGTTCTCCTCGTAGTCTTCAGTCACCTCAAAGATGCGTTTGATCGTGAGGTATTCGCGATCACCAAAGAAGAAAAACTGCGCACGCTCGTCACCATCGAGGAGCGACACGTTGAGCGAGAGGCTCGTGTTATTGCGGTCCTTCGCCTGATCCTCTTTGAAGGGCGCATGGATGAACGCCTCAAAGCTTCCGGAAACGTCTTCACCATTTACGGAAGTCACCAGTTCTCCTGGACGGGATTTGCATTCTTCGGGGAGGTTCACGTAATCGTCTTCCTTGAGGAGATCATCGTGCCCGATCACGCGCAGGCGGTCACCAGACTTAGTCTCTCCATTGGCGTCCAGAATCGCCTTGCGCCTACGGTGAGCCTCATCACGGAAGGCAACTGCGTCGTCGCAGAGGCTTTCGTTCTCGTCCAAATCTCGGAAGACCTTGGGGGTGTGCCAGATCTCGCCGATCGTCACTTGCTTCAGCAATTCTTCAAAACCCTGAATGTGATCCTTGTCCGGGTGAGTCAGAACGAAGGCAGACAGAAATGGCTTCCCATCGACCTGTGGGAGGCGGTCGACTAGGTGGTCGACTATTGGCCATTCAGGACTCTCGCCGTCTTCAGCCTTTGCGAGATGTCGGAGGTCAATTTGCATGACGACCTCATCGGGCTCGATCACGATTGTCGTGGAGTCGCCTGTGCCAATCGGCCAAAAGACGACGCCCTTTGATTTCGGGAGTTCAAATTTGTCACTCATGATGATTTAGAGGCCTCGGGTTAAGGTTGAATGAGTTTTCGCGCCGTTTCGGACGCAACGGATCGACTCCCCATCATGGAAGCCCTGGCTAGTTGGGCGCGGTGGCGCTGTTTGTTTCATCTCGCAGTATACTTGATACCTTTTTTGGAATTCGCAAGCGCTTTCTGCTGGATTTTTCATTGGTATCACGCATACTGCGTTCGCAACTCTTCATCCATGAGGAAGAAAATCACTCAGATTGCTCAGATACTCTCCGGCTACCACCCGAGAAAAGGGGTTGATGATGAGCGTATTGGGACGCACTGCCTGCTTCAGATCCGGGATTTTAACCCCACACGAACCTCAATAGATTTCGAGGACATGGCACTGATTTCGCCTGGCGACGTCAGGCCAGAAATGTGCCTCCAGCCCGGTGACGTGGTTTTTCTCGCCAAGGGTTCTCAGCGATTCGGCTACGAGATCGACCGGCTAACTCAGCCGACGTTGGCCTCAGGCTACTTTTTCGTTCTTCGGACCACCGACGAAGTGATTCCGGGGTATCTCGCTTGGTATTTGAACCAGTCTCCGGCTCAGCGCCACTTTCAGCGCTTCGGGACATCAGGAGCGCACATGCCAGTCGTCAGCCGAGATGTTCTAGGCGGTCTCCCCATCCCAATGCCCGACCTCGGCGCCCAGGTCAAAATTGTCGAAATGGAGCAGCTAGCTCGCAGAGAGCAGTCTCTACTGAAACAACTTTCAGAGAAGAAACGCACGCTGGCGACGGCCGCATGCCTGCGGCTGGCTGAGCAATCCACTGCCCCCACAAGATCCCAAGAATCATGACTGACCAACAAATCAAAGACGAAATCTTCAACGTCGTCTGGAGCGCTTGCGACACCTTCCGGGGTGTGATCGACCCCAGCGATTACAAGAACTACATCCTCACGCTCTTGTTCGTGAAATACCTGAGTGACGCGAGGAAGTCGAAGATCGCCGAGTATTCAGAGAAGTATAAGGGAGACGAAACGAGAGTGCAGCGGGCGATGCAGCGGGAGCGGTTTGTGATCCCTGAAGATTGCACCTTCGACCACCTCTACGCCCACCGAAACGACAGTGACATCGGCCAGCACATCAACACGGTCTTGGAGAAGGTGGAAGACGCCAACAAGGCCAAGCTGCACAACGTGTTTCGAAACATTGACTTCAACAGCGAGGCGAATCTTGGAAAGACCCGGCAGCGCAACCAACGCCTTAAAACACTACTGGAGGACTTCGCGAGTGAGAAACTTGATCTCCGTCCAGAGCGTGTGGGGCACATGGACATCGTCGGCGATGTTTACGAGTATTTAATCGCGCGTTTCGCCGCTCAGGCCGGGAAGAAGGCGGGCGAGTTCTACACCCCAGCTGAGGTTTCCGAGACGCTCGCCCGGTTGGTCGCACCTGAGGATGGAGAACGCATCTGCGATCCCACCTGCGGGTCGGGCTCACTCCTCATCAAAGCTTCCAAGCAGGTCGGGACTAAGAACTTCTCTCTCTTCGGCCAAGAGATGAACGGCAGCACTTGGGCACTGTGCAAGATGAACATGTTCCTGCATGAGGTCGATGCCGCCCGCATCGAGTGGGAGGACACCATCCGCCACCCGCAGCTCGTCGAGAACGACGCCCTGATGAAATTCGACATCGTCATCGCCAATCCGCCCTTCAGCCTCGACAAGTGGGGGCAGGAAATCGCGGCAGGCGATCAATACGACCGCTTCCACGCCGGCATCCCGCCGAAGAGCAAGGGCGATTGGGCCTTCATCAGCCACATGATCGCCACCTCCCTTAAGGGCAAGGGGCGAGTCGGCGTGGTCGTTCCCCACGGCGTCCTCTTCCGCGGCGGGCAGGAGGGCAAAATCCGCCGGCACATGATCGAGCAGAACTACCTCGACGGAGTAGTCGGCCTGCCGAGCAACCTGTTTTACGGGGCCGGCATCCCGGCCGCGCTCATGATCTTCGACAAGAGCCGCACCACCCGGGCGAAGGAGGATGTCTTCTTCATCGATGCCTCCCGCGAGTTCGAGCAGGGCACCAACCAGAACCGACTGCGCCCGGAGGACATGGACAAGATCGTCGAGACCTTTCACAAGCGAACCGTCATCGACAAATACTCCTACCTTGCGAGCTTCGACGAGATTACGGAGAACGACTTCAACCTCAACATCCCTCGCTACGTTGACACGTTCGAGCCCGAGCCGGAAATCGACATGGCGGAAGTGCAGGCGGAGATCGTACGCATCAACAAGGAACTGGCCGAGGTCGAGGCGAAGATGGAAGGCTACCTGGAGGACCTCGGATTCAAATCGTGAGCGCTCCGAACGAGAATAGAGCTGGCTACAAGGAGACGAAGGTAGGATGGATCCCTGATGACTGGGAAGCACAGCCACTTCACTCCTTTGTGAAGTCTCACAACGCAGGCGTGTATAAAAAGAGTAAGCTATACGGGCAAGGGACGAATATTGTCGGCGTCTCAGATCTCTATGATATCCACAGGATCGATGGAAAAGAATTTCGTCGTGTCCCGTTGTCCGATGAGGAGAAGATTAAATATACCCTTCGCGCGGGCGATTTGCTTTATGGGGAGTCGTCGTTAGTCAGAGAGGGAATAGCAAGGACTGTTCACACTACGCGAGCCGGAGCGGGATGTGGTTTTGCATGGCACACTCGGCGGTACTCGGTCGATGACAAAAGGCTGCTTCCGGTTTACCTCTACTACTATCTTCAAGCCTGGCCTGCCCGCGTTCATATGATGCGCACGTGCATCCAGACTGCAATAACAGGGATTAATACCACTGATTATTTTCAATGTCCCATTCCTGTGCTCAGTCTCCTCGAGCAACAAAGGATCGCGGAGATCCTCTCCACCTGCGACGAGGCGATTGAGAAAGCGGGCGCTCTGATCGACGCCAAGGGGCGGCAGAAGAAAGCCCTCATGCAGCAACTCCTCACCGGCAAGAAACGCCTGCCGGGGTTTAAGACGGAGTGGAAAGTCAGAGAGTTGTCAGCAGTGCTTTCCCACGTGTTCCGACCTGTTGAATGGGCACCGGACGAGATCTTCCATTTGGTGAGTATCCGAAGGCGCTCAATGGGGCTCTTTCGTCGGGAGCCACTGCGGGGCGACGAATACAAGACCACCGACCTCCACGAACTGAAGGCAGGCGACTTTGTGATCTCGAAGCGGCAGGTAACCCATGGAGCCCTGGCGATGGTCACCGAGGAGTTCGACGGTTGCCACGTCTCGAAGGAATACTCGATTTTCGTAAACAAGGATCCAAAGGGCTTCCACATGCCTTTCTTCGATTGGCTTTCCCGAACCCGGCGTTTGTGGTGGCTAGCGTACGTGGCCAGCAACGGGGTGGTTATCGAAAAGCTGATCTTCGACCCGAAGACGTTCCTCAAGTTTGAGGTGCTGCTCCCTCCTTCGATAGAGGAGCAGACCGCGATCGCTCAAGTGCTCGACACTTGCGACTGGGAACTCCAAACACTCGACAAGAGACTTACTGCCCTCAAGCAGCAGAAGAAGGCGCTCATGCAAAAACTCCTCACCGGCCAGGTGCGAGTGAAGGTCTGACCCCGACGAATCATGGAAGACGCAACGCCTTACCAGACCCCGAGCTACCTCGAGAAGGTGCAGAGCCAGCTCCCGGCTCTGCAGCTGCTCATCGAGATGGGTTGGGAATACCTGCCTCCCGAGAAGTGCAACCGCCTACGCGGCGACCGGCTTGGCTCGGCCATCCTGGAGCCGATCCTCGTCGACTTCATCCGCGACCACGGGCGCTACGCCTTCAAGGGGCGCGAACACGTCTTCACCGAGAACGCCATCGCCAACGCCGTGCAAGCACTCAAGGCCTTCCGCGCCACCGGGGCGATTCACCAGAACGAGGAGGCCTACGACCTGCTTTGCCTCGGCACCAGCGTGCCGCAGACAGTGGACGGCGACACCAAGAGCTTTTCCATTAACTACATCGACTGGAAGCGCCCGGAGAACAACCGCTACCACTGCACCGCCGAGTTCAAGGTGGAGCGGGTCGGCCTGCAGAAGCACTACATCCCGGACATCGTTCTCTGCGTGAACGGCATCCCCCTGGTTGTGATCGAGTGCAAGCGGGCCGCCTACAGCGACACCAAGAAGAAGCCCATCGAACTGGCGATTGATCAGTTACGTGGATACCAGCAGAAGGATGGCATACCGCAGGTTTTCCTCTACTCCCAGCTCCTGCTCGCCCTCGCCCGGGACAAAGCGGAATACGGCACCACGGGCACGCTACGAAAGTTCTGGACGTTGTGGAAGGAACAGGGATTGGACGAACCAATCAGCAAACTGATTGGTCGCTCGGTGTCGGAAGATTCACCGCTGCTCGCTGCGCCCTTCCAGCAGGAGGCGGCAGAGTTTCTGAAACTTCACAACGGAGGGCGTGCAATCTACGAACAAGATCGCGCTCTTTACGCCTTGTGCCGGCCCGAGCGGCTGCTGCAGCTGGTCTATCAGAACATCGTCTTCGACAACGGTACCAAAAAAATCGCCCGCTATCAGCAGTTCTTTGCGGTGGCAGATATCCTCAAGCGGATCCGAGTTGGTGATGCCGCAGAGCCCCGCTCTGGCGGCGTAGTCTGGCACACCCAAGGCAGTGGGAAATCGCTCACGATGGTGATGCTCGCCAAGGCGCTTGCGCTGGCTCCAGATATTCTCACGCCGAAAATCATCCTCGTAACCGACCGGATCGATCTCGACGACCAGATCTGTGGCACCTTCCGCGCCTGTGGCTTGGAACCCGAGCAGGCCAGCACGGGCGAGCATCTGGTCAAGCTCCTTACCGATGACAAGGCACACGTAGTTACAACTCTGATCCACAAGTTCGAGGCGGCGGCAAAGAACAGGAATCTGAAGGAAGCCACCCGCGATACCTTTGTTCTCGTAGACGAAGGTCACCGAAGCAATTACTCCGAGCATCATGCCCGAATGAAGATGGCTCTAAAGGAGGCTTGCTTCATCGCCTTCACAGGGACACCATTGGCGAAGGACGCAAAGAAGAACACCTTTGCCAAATTCGGAGCGCTCTTCACGCCGCCCTACACGATCTCTCAAGCTGTGGCTGATGGGGCAGTCACCCCGCTGCTATACGAGGCGCGACATGTACCTCAGGATGTCGACCAGGGACCCATCGATAGCTGGTTCGAAAAGCTGACGCTAGGATTGACCGAGAAACAGCAAGCTGACCTAAAGAGGAAGTTCTCATCAGAGAAGCAGCTCAACAAAGCCGAGCAAAAGGTACGCATGATCGCCTGGGACGTCTCGCTGCACTACGCGATGACTTATCAGGGAACAGGCATGAAAGGGCAACTCGTGGCGCCCGACAAAGCCACTGCGCTTCTCTACAAGAGCTGCTTCGATGAGTTTGGGGAGGTCAGCACGGAGATCCTTATGTCCGGCCCGAACACGAGTGAAGGCGAGGACGGAAAGAAGAAGGAAGTTTCGAAGGACGAGAAGGCCTTTTGGGAGCGGATGATGGACCGCTATGGGTCGGAAGAGAAATACAACAAGCAGCTCATCAACGCCTTCAAGAAGGGTGACGAGCCGGAGATCATCATCGTGGTCGACAAGCTGCTGACCGGTTTCGACGCTCCTTGCAACACGGTCCTTTACCTCGCCCGAAGTTTGAAGGGGCACACGCTCCTCCAAGCCATTGCTCGGGTAAACCGCCTTTTTGATGGAAAGCAATACGGCCTGATTCTCGACTACAGCGGGGTGATCGAGGAGCTGGATGAGGCGATCGATTTCTACTCCCAACTCGCCGACTTCGACGAGTCTGATCTCGCTGAGACGGTTCACTTCGTAGAGGAGGAGGCAGCCAAGCTGGCGCAGTACTATTCAGATCTGTGGGAACTGTTTGCGACTCTTAAGGGAAGCACCGATCCCGAGGCGTTTGCTCAGAGTTTGCGGGATGAGGAGAAGCGCAACCGGTTCTACGAACGCTTTAGCCTGTTTGCTCGGACGCTTTCGATGGCGCTTGCATCCACCACGTTCCTAACAAAAACGCCAGGGAAAACTGTGCAGCGCTACAAGGCAGACCTGAAGTTCTTTGGAAACCTCCGAGCCGAGGTTTCGCTTCGCTTCCAGGAGCGCATCGATTTCTCCGAATACGAGCCCAAGATCCAGAAGCTGCTCGATACTCACGTGGGTGCCGGTGAGATTGTGAACCTCTGTGAGCCCATCAACCTGTTCGACGCCAAGGAGCGGCAAGAGGTGCTAGAAGATCAGGGAAAGAGCACCGAGGCCAAGGCGGACATGATCGCTTCCGCGACTCAACGTACCATTGAGAAGGAGATGGAGAAGGATCCTGCCTTCTACGCAAAGTTCTCCAAGATGCTCAAGGACGTGCTGGACGCCCTGCACCAAAAGCGGATGGAGGCGATCGAGGCACTGGAGAAGATCAAGGAAATCGCAACCAAAGTCGCCACCCACACGGACGACAGTGTGCCGGAGGAACTGGCCACTCGTGACATGGCCCGCCGCTATTACGGAGTCGTGCGAGAAGAAGTGCGCGAGTACAATGCCCAGCCCAAGGCAGCAATCCGCATTGCGATGGAGATCCAGGAGCGACTTGGCGAGCACAAGATCAGGGACTTCAGAGATAACCCTGACGCCTTGAACAGGATGCGGAACGAGATCGACGACGTCTTCTTCGAGGTCATCGAGGACATGGGACTCGAGATTCCCTTGGAGGTGCAGGACAAGCTGATCGACAAGTGCATCGAGATCACGATTGCCAATGAAGACTGATCTCGGCGAGCGGTATGTTAGTTTCGGATCGCGAGAGATCCCGTACCGATTGCAGACGATGGCGCGCAAGCGGCTACGTATCACAGTTAGACCGGATTTGTCTATACGAGTGGATGCGCCGGAGGGCTTTACCGAAGAGGAAATCTCAGAAGCTGTCCGATCAAAGGGGCGATGGTTGGTTCGCCAGCTAGACGAAATTGCGGCCTTTCATCCGCTACATCAGACCTATCGGTATGTTAGTGGAGAAACATTGGTCTACCTTGGGCGCCAGTATCGGTTGCGCGTAGTAAAGAGTGAGCCAAAGCCCGCCAAGCTACGCGGACGTTATCTGCACGTCACCGTTGACGACAAGAGGGACACCGAGGCCGTGAAACGCGGCGTCGAGTCCTGGTATCGGCGAAGGGCGGACGAGGTGTTCGCACGCAGTATCGAACAATGCTTCGAGATCGCAGGGCGTCATGGAGCGGAGAAACCAGACCTGACGATTCGGAAGATGAGAACACGTTGGGGAAGCTGCTCCGCGCTGGGACGCATGATGCTGAACCTCTATCTTGTTCAGGTGCCCGTGCATTGCATTGACTACGTGGTGATGCACGAGCTTTGCCACACTGTTGAGCACAACCACTCGAAGGCGTTTTACCGGCTACTCACCAGGTGCCTGCCCGATTGGGAGAAACGGAAAGCTGTCTTGAATCAGTTTTCGGTGAATCCTCTGTAAAGCTTGGCCGTTCCATCTATTGACACATAAAGCAAAAGTCCGACGATGCGCCTGCGGGGCGATTACTGGTCATCCTAGTCGGGGGCGTTGTGAGGCGTGTTGCATTCTACTCATGAAAGAGGCAGGACTGGAGCCGCTGGAGCCGTATCCTGGAAGCAAGCCAACGTGGAAGTGCCGTTGCCTTCAATGTGGCAAACAGGTTACGCCGTCTTTCAACAGCGTGCAGCGCGGGCAAGGAGGCTGTCGAACATGTGCTGACCGGGTCGGCACGGAGAAAAGGAAGAATTCGGAAAGCGATGCGATCAAGGTGATGAGAAACGTAGGATTGCAGCCTCTGGAGGGCTATCCGGGGAACCGAATGCCGTGGCGATGTCGTTGTTTGCAATGCGGTTCTGAGTGTTCTCCGCGATACTCGAGCATCACCCAAGGCCAGGGAGGCTGCCAAAGGTGTGGGCGTGCGACGACTGGGAGAAAGAACAAATCCCAAAGGCTTCCTGAATCGGAAGCTGTTGAAAGAATGCGGCGCGCCCAAATCGAGCCCGTCGCCCCTTATCCAGGCTCCACCAAACGATGGAAGGGAACCTGTTTGAGATGTGGGACTACCGTGTATCCGCGGCTGTCGAATATCTCCGATGGGCGAGGAGGATGCCAAGACTGCGGAATCAAGAATCGAAAATCCGGAAGAGCGACTTCTGCGAAGAAGCGCTCTATCCGACTCTGCGAGTGTGGGAATCAAACTGGGCACCACAATCGCCAATTCTGTATACCTTGCCTGGAGAAGAAGATGGGCGAGGCGGGACTGAAACCACTTGAGCCCTATCCGGGCGCTAGCAAGGGTTGGAGCTGCCGCTGCCTCGATTGTGGAGCAGAGAATTCTCCGAGGCTATCGAACATTCTCCGGGGGCAAGGCGGATGCAGAAAGTGCTCAAACGAAGCCATTCGCATCAACCAATTGCTGGCCGAGAAGGACGCTGTTGAATTAATGCTGGAGAATAGCCTCAAACCCTTGGAGCGTTATCATGGCGCTAACAGGAGTTGGCGCTGCAAGTGCTTGGTTTGCGGCTCCGTAGTCACCCCAAGAATGGGGAAGATCCAGCAAGGAAAAGGAGGGTGTCGCAAGTGCGGAAATCAGAAGATCCGGGAGGCGCTTTTGAAAAGCGAGGAAGAGGCGACTTTGTTGATGATGAAGGCGGGCGCACGGCCTCTTGTTGCTTATCCGGGCTCGCATGCGAAGTGGGAGTGCCGCTGTTCTACCTGCGAAAGGGTAGTGTTTCCAAAACTTGATAAGATCCAACAGGGCCGCGGACCTTGCGGCTGGTGTGCGCAAAGTCATGGTGAAAAAAGGGTGGCCGAAACCTTGGACAATTTGAAGATCCCGTACCAGCGGGAAAAGAGGTTTCGAAGTTGCCGCGACATTCATGTCCTTAGATTCGATTTCTTTATTCCTTCGACTGAGCCTAACAAGCGTGGGCTGGCGGTTGAATACGATGGCATTCAACACTTCGAGCCAGTCGAGAGCTGGGGAGGTGAAAATCAGCTGAAAAAAATCCAGCGAAGAGACAGGATCAAGAACCGCTGGGCTGCCGAAAACGGTATCGCCCTGTTGAGGATCCCATACTGGCAATTCGATTCCATCAAAGAGACCTTAATCAAGTGCCTAGTTGAGATGCAGCTGCTCAACGTTTCTTTGGAACAGTTTCGAACCATCGCTTCGCCACTTTCTCAGGAAGCGGCCGCTTGTAGTTGGACCGGATGACAGCTGGGCTGCTGCCGGCTAGCTCGGCCACCCAGTCGCGATGGGCGCCCAATGTAACCGGTCACCTCAAAACCAGCCGCTAATGGTCACCTGAAAACCAGCCAGATTCGTTGGGTTGGAGTGTCTTTCGAGGTGGGAAAAAACAACGTTTTTTCTTCAGCGAAGAACGACATGTTTCCCGCCTGAGGAGGTAGGAGCGGAGGGCAAGGTGAAAGTCGTATAAGCTCCCGTAGGGCCGGAGCATCGGCTTGCCCGAACAAAAGGCGCTGTCGTAGGCGGACTGGGCAAAGGATCGCAAGCTCTCTTGGAATCTCTAAGGCGACCGTTAGCCGGGTCAAGTTGGCCTACAACGACTCGCCAGACTTGATCCGCCAGATCCTCCCAGGCTGTACCAGCG
This sequence comes from Verrucomicrobiales bacterium, assembly GCA_028281705.1. Classification (GTDB taxonomy): domain Bacteria; phylum Verrucomicrobiota; class Verrucomicrobiia; order Verrucomicrobiales; family DEV007; genus JAACDM01. The sequence goes on along the minus strand of JANQJH010000002.1, from coordinate 9,059 downwards.
AGAACGTCCAGGGGATCTTATCCATCTTGGCCCAAGGAGTTTGGGCCGAATCGTGCGTCCGGGCAAACGAGTTACTGGTGACGCCAACCGGTCGTCACAAGGGGCCGGCTGGCAGTTTCTTCAGAAATTCCTCTAATCTCAGAGTCCAAAAACCCGTTTTTCGCTGAACCGGTACACAGGAATCACGAATTTTATTTCCCTAGCGATCTTTGCGAAGCAGGGAACGATCTTCAAGAACGTCTCTACGCTGAGCGAAGGCGTGAAGGTCTAATGATCTTGGTTCAACGCTCGGCCAAGACGTGCGAGGATTATCTATTTGATTGATATCTCTGGAAAGGTTGTTGCTTGGAGCAGGCATTCACAAAGTTACTTGGGGCTTTCGGCCGAGACTGCTTAAGAAGTGTTCATTAAGAATTTCACTCTCTCCGAGGGTGAGAATGAATAGGCGACCTTCCTTCATGCTATGAATTCGCGAACTGGCTTCTCGACAGCGGGCGATAGTTGAGAACGTAAATATGACCTGAAACGGTTCTTGATTTCGGTGGGCGATGTAGCCGGACGCCTTTTTCAAGAGCTGAGTCTGAGATTCGGTGCTGCGATCGATCTCCAGGTAGAACGTGAGGTCGCGGCTTGATCCGTTCGGAAGACGGTGCTTTAAACGGAGGAGCCCATCCGGCCGGATGGTCATTGCTTTCTTATAGGTGAATCCATCCCGTTTTACGGGGAACCGAGCTTCGAAGTTGATTTGCCATGGCCAGGTCGTCAGTTCGAGTAGTTCCAAATCGTTGCGCTCCCGGATGGTCGAGAGGAGGGCGACACGCACTTCACTGACCGCAAGTTCGTGACGCAGGGTGGAATCGGCGATCTGGGTGCGCTTGTAGAAGGTGTTCCACGGGATCTCGGGATACCGTGCCAACTCCTCGGCGTGACGGACGGCAAGGAAGCCCTTCTTTGCCAGGACGAGCGCTGAGGGTTGAAACGGTGCCCGATTGAGTGCTCGCACGTAACCGGCGGCCTTCAGTTTCTGAAGGCGTTTTTTGGTCATCTCGTAGCGGTCTTCGAAGTAGAGCTTGGCCAGTTGCTTGAGCGTGAACACGCGTGCCTCAAAGAGGCCAATCAGGACGGCGCGATCGCGCGCCGTCAGGTGTAGGTTGTTGGTTGGTTTGGGTGCATTGGGCATGGGATTGTTGGTGGAAAGTGGAGTAAAAACGGTCGGTGGTTCGTGAGATGAGGTTTCACGGGAAACCGGTTCCGGCGTTTCACCGGTCGTGCAGGCGTGTTGTCGGGTCAGGCCCGACTAAGGCCGGGGAATCGCGTGTGAACGACGATCGAATGTGAATGAGTCCTATGGATCACCGGTCTTAGTCGGGGGTGACCTCCCCGGACAACACGCCTGCACCACAGGTCAACAAGCGCCTTTTTGGGCGAAACCGGGGTATCCCCACGATGGGATGGGCGTGGGGATACCTTCGTCAGAGTTCAGCGGTCGGAGGCTGCTACGGTGTCGTAGGCTTCCAACAGGGCTTCGCGCTGGCGAGCGGGCGTGAGCCTCTCATGGTTTCGGCTTTGCACGATGACCACGGCATGTTGCCCGGTTCGAAAACTGACCTTGGGTTTGGGGTGCCGTGGGTTGGCATTCTTAGCGTTCGTAGGTTGTGCTTCGTGGAGTCGCTCACGAATGGTGGCGGTAGAGGCGCCCGCGAGCACGTCTCCGAGCAGTTGTTCTTGGCGCTGGGGATGATCCTCGAGACGAGCGATCTTGGAGATGGCATCCAGCGGCAGACGCTTTTCGGTATGGCGGAGTCGTTCTTGGAGTTCAGGTGAGAACCGCAAGAGTGACAGCGTATCGCTCACCCAGGACTCGGTCTTTCCCAGGCAGGCTGCCAGTTGGCGTTGCGTTTCAATGCCATTGGGATCATCGAGCAGACCTTGAAGCGTCTCCGCCAATTCGATGGGCGGCACGGACTCTCGTTGAAGATTGCTGATCAGACTCTTGAGCCGAACGAGCCTTGGATCTTCGGGTGCGTCGGATGATGAGCGAACGAGGACGTCGATTGACTTCAGGCCGAGTTGCTGTGCAGCTGCCCATCGCCGATGGCCTGTGAGGATTTGAAAACGTTGATTGGGTAAAAGCTTCACAATGGGTGGCTCGATGATGCCGACATTGCGGATTGAGGTCACCAAGCCTTCCATGTTGGCGAAGGTTTGGCGTTCGTTCTTGGGGTCAGGAATGATCTGTTCCATGGAAACGTGCATGAGTCGGCTTTCGGCGGAACGAAGTGGAGGTTTTTGGATAAAGTTTTTGAGTAGGTTCATGATTGGGAAGAGTGATTAGACAATAAGGGGGCGCGAGCGCGTTGGGTACGACGGTGCCAGGTCTCTAGATCATCGATTTCGTTGGGAAATGCCTTCTGCAGATCGGCCAGGCGTGTTTCTCGTCGGTCAAAGATCTCGAGCATTCGATTGACAAGGAGAGGCCGGAGGTCGGAGCGGTCAATGTGCTTCCTCTGAGCCTTTCTCTTCTGTTCGAAAGCGAAGAACGCGGTAGGTGATTCTTCTCGGAGGCGTTTCTCCTGCTGAGCCACGTAGTCCAGCCACCCTTGTCGATCTCGAGGTTCTCGAGGAGTGGGTGGTGGAGGGCCAGCGCGTTTCAGCCGTATCCGCTCACCTTCGGCCCGGCGCTGGTGGTGTTTGAGCAAATCGTCGGCAAGCACTCGGCCGGCGTAAGCAAGTGAGGGGATCAGTTTGGGGTAGGATTTGCCAAACTGACTTCCGAATCCTCGCCCCCAACGTGTTGCGTCTTCGGTGTCACATGGGCCATGAATGTCTGTCAGCTTGGAAACCAGTGCTTCGGATGCCCGAAGGTCTTGCAAAGAGGGATTAGAGGCGGGTTGAGCATGGCCCCACCGCCCGGCGTAGAATCCTTGGGCGAAGGCGTTGGCCAAGGGGCTGGCCGTTGACCGCACCGGCGCCTGCCAGCTTCCCTCTAGCGCGCTGCGGAGCATGGCCAGGGGATTGACCGGTTGGCGATCCTTGAGCCAATCGATCTGTTGGCGAATGTCTTTAAGAGAATGACGTTGGGCGAGGGCGCGAGCATCCCGTTCCAGGAAGCCGATCTCCCGAAGAAGACGAAAGGCTTCTTCGATGTCGTTCGAATCTTGGATTTTCACAGCAGGCACCTGCTGTTTAGAATGATTTCTGTTAAGAAATCTTTTATTAGGACTGTAGTTTTTGGTGTGGAAAGCCGCTGTAGTTTTTGGTGTGGTCTCGCTGTAGTTTTTGGTGTGCCCCGCTTCCCCTGTGGATAACGGAGCTTCAGGGGTAGGGGAGTGGCACCATTTCACGGCGTATATGGCTTGGCGGCAGTTTTCGGGGCGATGAGGATCAAACACGCCTTCCTCCACGCGGATGATGTAGTTGGCAGCAAGCGCCTTCCTGATGGCCGCGGACAGTGTATGGGAGGTAAGGTTCAAGTACCGTTCCAGGTATCCGTAAGAGAGTTTGGCGCGTTTCACTCGGCCTCGACCATGACTGGCCTTGATGCCGAGTGTGTTTCGGATGACGGCACCCACGAATCGGATGAGCGATTTGGGGTGGTTCGGGATTACGTGAGAGAAGAACTCCTCCGGAATGGAAGTCCGATTGCCTTCCGCGGCGAAGAACCCTCGAAACTTTCGAGGATCGACGACATACGTGCCCTCGGAATAATCGTGCCACCGGAGTTCGTAAACGGCAGAAGCCGACGGTCGTCCTGGGGACGCAGGCACAGCAGCTTGAACACAATTTAGAAACCGTGCTTCCACGGCTTCATCGAGCGCCTTCTTGACTGCGGACGGCGCCACGTTGGCGCCTTTGGCGATCTGCTGAAGAGAGAATTGGAAACGCTCCTGGAATGGGTCGCCATCATCGTTGGTGTAGCCGAGAGTTTCGCGGATCAGGAAACTCACCACGCGGATTACCTGAGTGGAATGGTTGGGTAAGACAACGTCGAAGAATTGGTTCGGCGTAATGATCTCGTTGGGCTTTTGGAAGCCCTGGAATGGAGAGTGCGCGTTTTGTGGTCGGATGTCTTGAGGCATGGTCAGGGGTTAGACCTCGATCACCTGTGAGGGCATTTGAACTGGGGTCTGCTCCCGGTAGGCATTCGCGTAGGCGCGCACGATGTCATTGACCAAGTAGCTTCTGCTGCGATCGAAATCTGATTGCAGATCTTTGAGGAAATCGATGACATCGCGATCGAACTGCACGCTGGCAGTGGTCTTGGAATGTTTCACGGTAGGTGTATACGATTAGATGATAACGTCGGGCGTGTGGCACCCCGTAGGAAAGGCGCCCGTGGGCCCATCACCAATGATAACATGATTGGTGAGTTGTACGGGCAACCGCCTGTGGATAACCGGTGAGTGCCCGCGCGGCAGCCAATGAGAAAAGGCGATCTGTCAGAAACAGATCGCCTTGGGTTCCGTCAGTTGACGGAAGAAGGAACGAAGGAGGCTTTTTGAACCTGCATGGCTTCAGCCAGGTGCCAGAGAGCCTTGTTGAGCTTCACATCGGCATCGATAGCCTGGACGGCGCGTGTCTTGGGGAAGCGCTTGCCGTCGGGCTTGCGTTTTCGAGGATCACGCAGGCCGCCGCGGATCAGGTTCTCCTGAACAACGTTCAATGTGTGCCAGAGGCTAGGGTCGCCGTCGCCATAGCGGCGTGGGGCGAGTACCTTATCGGGCCGCACGGGGGCCTTCTCAAGACTCTCATAACGAGTAAGAAGAGCTGCTTCGGCAAACGCGGTCCGCTCCCCATCAGAGAGGGGGGTGTCCCGGAACTGAGCGATGCGGTTCTCCAGGGCCGGTACAGAGCTGACCACCTTGGCCGAGGCCTCGATCACTTCGTCGGGATCGAAGTGCAGATGCTTGATCGAGACCCGAGCGAAGGTGCTGTCAGCCACGATCATGCCATTGCCACAGACCAAGCGGAAGATGCCGGCATGCAGTTGATAAGCACAGCTCCGGTCGTGTGAGTTGACCAGCACGACATCCGTGAAGAACTCAGCCGTGTGCCCCAGCTGATCCCGTCGCCTGAAGCGCAGGATGTGTTTCTGGAACCCTTCACGCGATTCGTTGCGAATCTTCTGCTGAGCCGCCATGACGACGGCCCAGCCATCGTCTCGCATGCGGTCGACGACCTCAATGGTCGGCAGAAACGCATAGCGATCTGACGTTCTGGCATGAGCCGTGTCCGCAAAGACACTTGGCGCCAACGTGCGGATTTCATCATTCGCCAATTCCGTGACGCCTGTGGACAGGCGTGGAGTTGGACGGAGACGAACAAGTGGGTATTCAAGAGGCATGGCGCAGGCTGTTTGAGGGTTGCGTGAACAGGCGGGCGAGCTCTTTAGCTGCATAGTCGCAGGGATCCATGCCGGAGTCGGCGGGAATCCATGAGACCAGGCGGTGAGAGGCCAGCTTCATGAGGAGTTCGGCTGCTGCCCGACTCCCCGGTTCATCACCGTCGGTGAAGATCCAGATGCGGCCTTCATCGGTAACGGCTTCGATGATCTGCTCAGCCTGAGCATCACTGCAGCTCGAACCGAGTAGAGCCACGGCATGAGGCGAGTTCTGTTGCCAGAGCCACATGACGTCAAAAGCCCCTTCGACCACGATGAGTTCATCCACAGGACCTTCGATGGTCACTCGATGAAGGTTGTAGACGAGATCACTCTTGCGAAACTCGTACTTCACCCCGTCCCGCTCCCGCTTTGAGGGAAACAGGTATTTGGGATGATCCTCGTCGATGGCCTCATCGTCAGCCAGCCGACCGGTGTAGCCGACCAGCTCACCATCCCGGTTGTGAATGGGAATGGCGATCCGGCCTTTCATCGAACCCCGGCTGGCGTAGCCGATTCCGAAGTGGGCGCAGGTGGCGTCGGTGAGTCCCCGAGTCTTCAAGTAGGGATGATCTCGTTTAAGGCTTTTGAGGGCGAAATCGAGGGGAGCGTTGACCAGAACCTCGGAAAATTCTGAGGTTTCGTTGGTCGCCGCTTTCTCTTCATCGTTGGTTTCGTTCTCGTCCGAATGCTTCAGCGGTGGCTTTGCTTTCGGTGAGGCTGGCGTTGGCGCCTCGCCGGTGGCCACCGATTCCCCGAGGAATCGATCGCGCAAGGCGAGGGCTGAATGCCGGAATTGCTTACCATCCTCCGGATCAAGGCCGTCCATAAGGGCGGCAAACTCGATGACATTGCCTTTGGCTTGACAGCCAAAGCAATGGAAGATGCCTTTGTCCAAGTTCACCGAGAAAGACGGTGACTTGCGTTGACCATCGTGACAGGGCAGGGGGCAGAATCCCAGGCACTGACCATTGTGGCCGTTCCGACGAAGCTCGACGCCATAGGCCTCGAGCACGGTGTTGAAGTTGAGCTTTTCTTTGAGCTCTTTGAAGTTAATCCATTTGTATGTTTTCAATGTGACCTCCTTGTTAGGAATTCACACCGAAGCTTAACATAATACTAACAAAAAGTCAATAGCCGCACCGGGTCGAGTGTCTCTAGAAATCTCGATCCATCCAGCGTTGGATCTTGCCTTCGACGACCTTTCGTGGTGTGGCAAAACGGCGTCGGCATTGATCCACAATCCATTTCCCATATCCGTAGCGAGTTCCCTGAGGTGGCAAAGTGACACCGAAGAGTGCGTCTCCACTCCCGTCCTCCGACATCAGTTTGGCCCTGACTTTGTAGTTGGGAAGTTCGCTGAAAGAGCGAGCCAGATACTCGCAGTCGAACTCTTCATGGAAGAGCGCGGCGTCTCGACTGCCCAAGCGGAAAGCAATGAGGTTGCCGACATTTCCGAAGATAGCGCCTCTGACTTCCTCGGACAACTGACTGGAAAATTGGTGAGAGAGTACAAGGTGAAGGCCATATTTACGTGCTTCAGAAAGGATGGTCGCAAAACTGTCGGTCCCGAATGATTGGAACTCATCGATGAAGAGATGAAAGGACCGGCGTGCGCCTTCGGGAACATTGGTACGCGCGAGCGCGGCTTGGTGAAAGGCGGTGACCAGCAGGGCTCCGAGAAGGTGGCATTTGTCCTCGCCCAGGCTTCCCTTGGCGAGATTGGCGATGAAGATTTTGCCTTCGTCCATGAAGACGCGGGCGTCGATCTGGTTCTTGACCTGACCGAGCACGTTGCGCATGATCGGTGACATGAGTAGCTGCCCCACCTTGTTCTGGATGGGGGCGATGGCCTCGCGTCGAAATCGCTTGTCGTAGTTCTCAAACTCGTCGAGCCAGAAGGCCCGGACCACGGGATCCTTGGTTTGCTGAAGCGCCCACGCGCGATAGCCTGGGTCGACCAGCATCCGCTGAATCCCCAGGAGGCTGACGTTCTGGCAGTCGATCAACGCGGCCACGGCCGCGTAGAGAATGTATTCTAGGCGAGGCCCCCAGGAATCCTTCCAGATGCCTTTAAAAGCTTGAACGATGCCGGATGTAACCAGGGGACGCCTTTCTTCGGAGACGTGATGTAGAAGATTGAAGCCGACCGGGAATGAGGTGTCGCCGGGACAGAAATAGACCACATCGTTACGCCGATGTGGGGGAATGAGATCGAGAAGCTCTTCCGCGAGGTCGCCGTGGGGATCGATGAGGCCAACTCCGCGCCCGGCTTCGATATCCTGGACGATCAGATTCCGAACCAAGGTGCTCTTCCCAGAGCCGGTCTTGCCGACGATCAGGGTGTGGAGTACTCGCTGTTGGGTATCCAAGCCGAAAGAAGCTCCTGAAACCTCGGTGATGCCAATGTGGGTGGTTTCATGAGACATGATGGAATCTCGAAACAGGTCTCGTGCCGGTGTTGACGTCGGTCGCACCCAGACATCCGAGTGATTGGTCGAGCCGTGGTGCCCGAGGAGACCTGTTTCGAAACGCCATTTGGCAATGGCGACTCTTATACTATCACATTAAAGGCAATCCGTCTAGGCGAGTGTCTACCTGACGGGCCTCGAGTCCGTGCCCGTCGGTTGAATAGTCCGGGCGGCGCCTCTGTGGTTCGATCGGTAGGCTCTACCTCCGTAATGCCTTTGCAGTGCAGATGAGAAGGAGTCGTGCTTCAGCGAAAAAAATCTAAAGCGCTTAAGCTGCTAAATTATCCATAACCGCAACGTCTTCCGTATTTTTTTTGTTATTTCCACACTATTTGTAGTGAACGAGACAGCAGAAGGACTGCGGTAAGGCTGAGTGGGGGCAGAATTTTAGCGCCGTAACGCCGAGGATGAAACTCGACAGATTGGACCGCAAACTGATACAAAGGAGAATGAGGGCTGAAGATATCGAATCGTGGGGCTTTGAGCAACTGCGATATGCGATCAATGAAATGTATGCGAGGAAGGGTTTTGCTTTCGGGGGCAAAGAATTCTTCGAGATATTCTCGAAATTTGACTGGTATGAGCCTGACCCGCGGCTGACGACATCGGGTGTCGAGGCGCGGTTTCGGAAATCGAACGGAACATTTGAAGCTGTTGGGAGAAAGACGGAATCAGCTTAGGAGGTAACCATTTGGCGAAATAGCAGTGTGAGTCTGGAAATCTATTCAGAACAACAGACACCGTTAGCTTGAAGATGTAGAAAAGAGAAAAGTGCTGAACATGTGCTTAGGGTATATGCGAATTGCGGGGCTGGTAGTTATCCTTACGATTGGGTGGCTTCACGTTTGCAGCGCAGAGTTTCTGGCGGAGGCAGATATCAACAGTGAGGGAGAGGAGGACCGATATCCTGTGGCGCTTGCTTTAGGTGAGCGACTTGTAGTAGCAGTGGGGGATTTGAGTGGGCCGTTGTCCCCGGTGGTGACATTGTATGATGCGGATGGAGAGTTGGTCGCTAGCGATTGGGGCCACACGACGGCGGAGCTCAACGTTAAGGTGGCTGAAACTGGTGAGTATTATTTGACGGTTAGCGACAGCGGTTCCGATGATGTGGGGAGTTATCGGATACGCTTTGCGAGATTTCCAGGTCAGCAATTAGTGGACGAGGACCTCGCTGGATTGATTGACGGGGGCATCGTCGAAGGGAGCTT
>JANQJH010000649.1 GCA_028281705.1 Verrucomicrobiales bacterium | reverse complement strand
CTACACCCACAAATACGCCGCCGGCTACGGCAGCCCAGAGGTGGATCACACCACACCCGTCGTCACGCGCGCCGAAGTTTCCCCCGATGGCCTCCAGGTGAACTTGACCATCAACGGGATTGAGGAAAGCCATATTCACGACTTCGATCTGGCGAAGATGAAAGGCGCGGAGCAGCAATCGCTTCTCCACGCCAAGGCCTATTACACGGTGAACGAGATTCCAGCGACGGAGACCCCGTAGAGGGAGAAAGGCGTCGTCATTTCGTCGCGGAACGCGTGACACGCGTTCCTGATGGTGTGCCTGCCAGAAAGTGGAAGGGACTTTGGTCCCTACGTCATCAAGCGCTCTCAGGGAATGAAGTCCCTGCCACTTTCTTCTTGTGATCTATTCTCGAATGTGCCTTCCGGAAAGTGGAAAGGACTTTAGTCCCTACGCCATCAAGCGCTCTCAGGGAATGAAGTCCCTGCCACTTTCTTCTTGTGACCTAGACACATTCCACAGCGATACTCACATTCGCCTACTCGCTCCGTAGCTGCACCCTATAGAACTGCTCCAATCTCGGAAGTTTATCCAGCCGCTCGTAGGGTTCCCCATTGTCGCTTCCAAGACGCGGACCATTCCTAACACCGCGACGAATATAGTCTGGTACCGCATCCTTCTCCAAGATGCGCTCGATTACTTTGGCGCCGCACCGTTCACCGGCGATCACATCGACGGCGGAATCGAAGCGACCAGGGTCCGCACCAACGCCCTTCTCGATCACCTGGATACGAAAGTGAAGTTTGAAAGCATTGGAGCGCGTCGTCAGCCGGGAGTAGAGACCGGCATAAGGCCGCTCCAGAGTGTTGTCCCCGGTCAGTCGATTGGCGTCCCAGAAGGACCGAATGGATCGGCCATCCTCATCCCAGGATTCGCCTTCGGGAATGAGGAATTGCTCACAAATTTCGGACTCCGTCATGAAGATCTCACCGCGATCAAATCGCTCTTCGAACTGCTTAAGCGTTTCAACGGCATCCACGCGACGGCGCCAATCGGGATTTTCCTGAGAAGTCTTGTAGGTGGGGCCCGCTTCAGTTGGGATGGCGAGCATCTCCTCCGATTTGAGAACGGCGTGCAAGGCTGTCGCCCTTTTGATGTAGGTGTAGGGAAACATCTGATAGTTCAAGTTCACCTTGCCTTGCGTTGCCAGGACAGTGGCGGTGTGCTCCGGTTCTGCCGTCGGCATCCAAAAATAGTCTAACCAAAGATGATCCGGCGGGTAGGCTTTGTCCCCGATGAAGGACTGCATCTGAGACACCTCAAATCCTTCCCAGGTCTTGAGCTTATCCACCATCACCATGCCGTTGCCGGCCTCACCGAGGTGAGGGTAACGCTCCGGGTCAGAAACGTTGGGGCGAAAGAGCAGGCAGGTCCAGGGCGCGTTCGCTTGTGAGGCCGAGGGGATGGAGCCAAAGATCACCGGTGACGGCGCCAGGCGCCTGGCAATATGATGCGCGCTCGACAAGCCCGTGTATTTGGGCCCTGAAGCCGCCGCCCCTTCGAAATAGGGCGTCCGCGAGGGTGAAATCGAATCACCCGGCACCACGTCTTCGCCGTCATCGCGATTGAGAAACGGCCCGTCGGGGAGACTGCCGAAGCCGTTGTCGAAGTCACGCGTGATCGAGGGATCAATGGGGAAATCGTAGTGTCTGGAGAGCAACGGTGCGAAATGTTCCCGATTTTCTGGACTGTGTACGAAATCGGGAAGCACCTCTGGGGCATAGTCGACACCAGCGACGAGACTTCGCCCGATCGTCTGGGGACCTTGCCGCGCCGTAGCCTCGTCCCCCGCGGCACCACCCGATCCAGACCAGCTCAAGGTATGCGATGAACGCGACTCCAGGACATCCATGTGGTGGAAAAAAAGCTGACCAGGAACCGATCGCTTCATGGCCACGTGACGGTGGTCACCGTGAGACGGCACGAGACCTTTGATCGTTTCCCGGCCCTCCGGGTCGGTGACTCCGAAACCGGAAATGGCTGCCTCTTCAAACCGACTTGACCAATCTGTGTAGCTTGGACCAGCCGGAAGCGGAGCGGGAACACTTAATGGGTAACCAGGGGGTGCGAACCATAGATGGATCATTTGAATGAGATTGCTAACATTGACACCTAAAGCATCCTCATCAAATACCGCCACTTGAATCGGCGCTTCCTGAGTCAATGTCAAGGGTTCCTCCGCTTCGACGACGACGAGATTTTGACAAAACCAGCGTGACAAGGGTCCGGTGCCGTTGGGAAGAAATTGCGGGCCATAAGTTTCTACTTCATAAGAGCCTACGACGAAGTCTCCGAACTGGAGAAGGCGGATACCACCGGGGCCCCCGAGACTCTGCAATGAGATCGGTAGGCGATTGGGTGCCTGCACTCGATCAGCCGCCGTCGAAAGGAGAGGACCCCATTGAAAAGTCGTAAATCGATCGCTCGAGAGTCCCCAGTTGGACAGCGGAACGCCGTTGATCTTGAGTCCATTGGGATCACTGATTCCTCCCAGATACCCCTTCCAGCCGTGACTGAGAAGGCGAAGGGTCAGATTGGGCTCCATCCGAGGATACCCCTGGGTCGGAGAGAACAGTTCTGGTAGGAGCCCCACCTCGACGGAGCGAAATGTCTTGCCGGAGTCTTCGGGGCCAAATCGACGTCCGATCCACTCCTCATAGGCCGGATGACGATTGCGTAGAATCTCTGCAAGGACCTCGGCATCAGGTCCTGAAGCGCCGTCGAATTCGGGACCATCTTCCTCCCAACCGGTCACCGTGACTTCAGCTGTGACATAGGCCACGAGAGCAACCTCCGATAGCGTGAAGCCGCGTCCTGCAGCCCTGGGCTCAAGAGTCGGCTCGTACCAAGAATTGCGCTTTCTCGAGTGGGCCTCACTGCCCGGCCTCAAGTCTCTTCCGATGAGTTCAAGGGGCGCTACCATGCCGAATCCATTATCTGCCCAGCGCGAATCATCGAGAAACGGCCTCACGTTGGGATCGAGCAGGTTGGTCACCCGAATGTGGTCGAACATGGCGAGGGCAATCGCGTAGTGATCCTTGTCGTGGTCGCGGTCGTCCTCGTAATCTTCCCGCAGGAGTTCGGCACCATACTTGGAAGCCAACGATCGATTGTACCCGGGTGTCTTTAGATACGTCAGATTCAACAACAGATCGAAGAGCTGCACGTTGGTACCGAAGCCGCGCGCATAAAATTCCGTCAGAGATTCCTCCGCGTCCCAGTGCTGATAATAATAGGGATCCTTTCCGTTTCGTAGCAAACCCAATTCGGCCGAGCGCTCATCGTAAGGCGAACGCCACACCGTAGCATCGCGTTCGGCAAGCGGCCAGATGCTCATGCGGGGCGTTCCGTGAATGGTGATCTCCGGCGATGGATTACTCGTCGTGATAAAGCCTTTCCAATGGCGGACGTCACGCGTTCCACTTGCCTCCACGGCGGTCACCCATTCATCAATCGTTTGGTGAACGGGATCGTCATCGAACGCCAGCGGAGCGGGCTCCTCCGTGTCCTCACGATAAACGGCCCGAGGCGTCAGACCATAGATCAATCTCAGTTCCTCCTCCGTGAGTCGCTTGTCCGCATCCGGATGGTTGGCCGCTTTCCCGGGAAAAAGGAGACTGCTCAGACAGGTCATCGCCGGATGGCCGGGGTATCGCTGGATCTCGCCTCGGACAGGCGGATGCTTGGCGTAGTGGCGCTCCTTCGGCGTGTCCGCGCGGGGCAAATCCCACGGAATTCCCTCCGAGGCCACGTTGACGTTCAGTTTACAGGTTTCGTCGTCGACCCAATAGGCCATCCTGCTAACGATGGTATTCTCCGTCGTCACCGTGCCGTCTCCCAACCAGCGGCCATCGGCATCCAGCGTTCCCAGTGAGCCATCTTTTAGGATATAAAGCCATTCCGCCGGCATCGGGAGCGATTGGTTAGGCACGATGCCGACACCGGCGTCCTCAGCATACCCAAACCCTTCGATACCGCTGTCCCGCGCCCGGGGATCGATGATGGGAAAACTCAAGTCTCCATCGGAGCGCGTCGGTTCGTTGAGGTCGGTGAAATGATCAGGCTGATTCTCCCACTCGCGTGTTCGAAAGCCATCCGACTCCAAATCTTCCAGATTGGATGCCACGCTATCACGAGTCGAATAGAGCTTGAATGCTTTACGAAAACCGGTCCCTTCGTCCGTGTAGACGCGAATCAGGCCCGGCTGCGAAGCCCACGCATAGGGCCGGACTTGCCGGAACAAATCGAGGCCGAACTCGCCGTCGCCATCATCCGGGGGCGTTTCACCGAACTCCTCGAGAAGCGCCGTGGAGGGATCCACGGCGCGCTGGATCTGATTGCTCACCATCGCCGTCAGCCGCTCCTCCAATCGATGGAGACGCGTGTCAATCAACGCCTCTTCACTGAATCGCACCAGGCGGTAAAACACGGGAACCTCCCGCCGGGAATCTTCGAACTCGGCCAGACCAAGTGTCGCAGTGATCGTTTCCCAATCACTCAAAGACAGCGAGGTCGACCGCTGGAGCGCCCAATTCGGTTCCGCCGTCCATTTCAAGGTCACCGTGTCCTCATCGAGCTCAAACGTCAGACCCGGCCCCGGCTCCTGAGATCGAAGCGGCAGCATGGACGCCATGGCGGCGCCAAAAAACACCAGCACGATCGAGCGTTGACGGGTGCAACACATGTCAAAGATCAGTCTAGGAGAACCAGAACGAGATGCAACTCCCCAAAGACCACTCAGAGGAAGCCGCGAGGCCTCCCTCCCGCCACGTCCCTCGGGCATCGCTGGGGTT
>JANQJH010000568.1 GCA_028281705.1 Verrucomicrobiales bacterium | reverse complement strand
AGAGCGGTTGAATGCACCGGTCTTGAAAACCGGCATAGGGAAACCTATCGTGGGTTCGAATCCCACCCCCTCCGCCACTTCTGCAGCGGAGTAGTTCCGGCCGGGAGAAGGCCACGCACCATAAAAAAATCGAAGCCCAATTTTCTAGGTGGCAGGCTCCACCGGCTCCACGGATGAAGACTCCCGGCCCTGATCAGACTGTCGCTTACTTGAGGCCGAGCGACTTTTCTCCGAAGAACTCCGCTTCCGGCGGCGCCTCGCCTTTTTCTCGAGCAAGGCGTACTTTCCCGCAAGGGCGAAGCACGTGGCAAAGAGCAGGGCAACCGCCTCGCTGCCGAAGGGGAACTCAAAGGTGGCCAGGAGCAGAACAAGCACGCATCCCACTCCAAGCCAATGCGTCACGGGATTCGACCGCCCACGCCGCCAACAATGCACGTACCAGGCGATCGGAGTGGCGATCAAGAGAAGCAGGCCCACAATGCCTGTTTCGGCGAGATACTGGACCCAGTCACAGTGGGTGAATTCATAGTATGTCGGGAGCCAAACGAAGTCTCCGTCGGGAAAGACCACTCGATGATAGAGTTCCGCTCCCTGGAAACGGGGGTAAACCTGAGAAAACGTCGCCAACCCCCAGCCGAACCACGGCTTGACCTTGGCCATCTCGATCGTGTCCCGAATGAGGACCATCCGGCCAGTGGGATCGTGTGCCGAAACCTGTTCCACCTGATTCTCAGATTTCTGCAGCATCAGTTCGATCTGTGGGCCCGTGGTCTGCCAGGCAAACCAGCCGAGACTAACGCTCAGCACTCCAAGCCCGGCCAGCTTGAGCCAAGAACGGTCCTCAGCCGGTTGCCGTATCAGATTGACCAGCACGTGCAGAGCCAGCCAGCCGACCACGATCGAACCCATGAGGATCCCGGCTCGAGACTGAATCAGAGGGAAACTCAAGAGCATCAAGGGAATGCCGAAAGCGAAAAAGGCCGTTGGGCTCTTGGCGCTGGTTAGAGATTGGCCACTCTTCAATCCTCGAGCGGCCAATCCGATACCGATACAGGCGCTCAGGAGGGCATAGGCCACCCAGACGTTCTTATAGTGAAAGCTGGCATATGGCGTACCTCCCTCCGCCGATATCCAATTGAAAATGAGCGTCTTATCCTGAAAGTAAAACCACAATCCAGCGAGCGTGAGAAGCAAACTGTTGACGAAGAGGATGGTCAGCCATTTCCGGATTGTCTTGCGTCCCATCGGCAGAATGATGATCGCCACGGCAAGCGCCATCACCCCGGCTGTCGCGATCAGATAGAACGCGGTGCGGGAGCGATCAGGCGTCCTCGGAAGCCATTCGACGTGGTCCAAGGGCATCGAAGGGTTGGCGGTACCAATCGAATCGGGGGCCTCGTTGAAACCTAAACGCATCGCGTGATCCCGAACCAGCTCCTCGTGTTTGGGCTCGTGGCTGGGATTCGCCACGCTGATGCCAACCAGGACCAGCCATAGGAGCCACGGAGTGATCCGCCAAGAGAAGAGATCTCGAAGCCGGCGACCACCCTCGACGATCGCGAGAACGAGGCAGAGGACTCCCCACCCCCCAACCAGATAGGGCCCCAAGTCAATGCCGCCCCCAAGTAGCCATGAGATCGCGATGATCAGGCCGAGACAAGAAATAGATGCGCGTCCCATAGGAGTAGTAGACACCATGTTCTAGCGAGGGATGTGGTCCCGCGCAAGAACCGAACATTCGACTAGCGAGAGCGCAACACCCTTGAGTGGCAGAGGACGGTCCATCAAGGAGGACGAGGAGGAGTAGCCGGACAAGGACGAAACCCTTTTCGGATACCCTACCAACGAAATGAAAAGAGCCCGCTTTTCAGCGGGCTCTTCAAATTCAATGTATCTTTAAGAGTAAAGACCTAAGCTTGAATACTTACGGCAACTGAATCACCAATGAAGGAGGACCACTACCGTTAAAGAGATCATCAGCAGCGGCGTCTCCGGTGTTGCGCTCATTCTTGAAGCTCAACTCGATCGTGTTCCCCACTTGATTGAAGACGAGGTAATCGCCGATGAGTTCACCTGTGTTCGTGTTCGTCACGCGATAGCCAAGACCGTTCGACGTGAACCCGTTGTCGAACACAGGCTGGAGAGCGAAGCCCACGTTGACGGCAGGATTGCCACCACCGGGATCGAACGTACCACCACCATTGATCGGGCCATTGCCGCCACCGGGAAATCCAGAAGCTACGTAGCGACGAAGGGTGCTCCCCTGAGGCAATTGGAAGACGCGCTCGGATTGGTCGAATGAAACACCCACGGCCTCAGCCGCATCCGAGGTATGGCCACTCACTGCCGGCAAAGCACCCAGGGCACTACTGACCGACGAATTGGCGCCATTGTTGGAGAGAGCCGCGAGGATCTCCTTCGCCTTCAACGGCGAATAGTAGAGCGCACGCTTGGCCACATAGCCGTGCAATTCCTCAGGAACGAGGGTGGACATTGCCTGAGCAATCTCCAAGCGATTCTTCACGCCATACTCTTTGACGAGCTTGCTGAAAACCACTCGGATACGCTTCTCGTCTGAATCCAGACGAACCACAGCATCACTGGCGAAATGATCCTTGGCGGTTTTGGAAATCGAGGCAGTCAGCGAACTCGCTTCTTTGGTTGCGCTCTGTGGAATCGACTTGTCGTCAGCCATGGAAACGGATGCCACAGGAAACACACAAGCCGCGACTAAGGTAAAGATACGTCGGTGCATAAGATTCGATAAATTTAACTCTATCGAGTGTTGTCTAATCGAGTTCGGATTTCAAGCTCTGATTGTGTGAATCTGAAGAAAAACGCCCCCACTGAGGGGCAGAATGCCGCCTTCAGTGCCGATTCCAGCGTTTTCCGCACGAAATTGGACCGAAAATCGGGCACGCCGGACTCGCAGCGCCCATCAGCCTGTCCTCCGATTCGGGAAAAACCATCCAATCCCCTCTTCCGGCTGATCCCACACCAGGACACAAAATCCAAAACCACAAAGTTTTTCAGACCCAAGCGCTCAGCGCGTCCCTTCCAGTTTCGACTTCGCCAGCTCCAGGAGGGGACCCACGAGCTCTGCATTTTCCTCCGCGAGCGGTGCCAGCCACTCCACCGCCGCCTCCCACCGCCCGATCGCAAGGAGTATCTTTCCGTGTCCGAGCTTGACCCCCACGTCACCTCCGGTGAAGCGCACCCCCATCTCTCCCAGTTTCTCCGCCATCTGATGGTAGACTTCGCCCCGCCGAACCATGAGGGCGCCACACTGGGTGAGAACGAGCCCTGTCGCAGGGTAGAATTCCTTCGAAACCGAGAAGTGCACCGCCGCCCCCTTGACGTCGCCATCCCGGAGGGCCACCAGACCGGCGATCAAATGCGCCGCCACCGGCACCTTTCCCCCAGCGAGAGCGTCCACCAGTGTCGAAGGCTCAACCACACCCTCAGTGGGAACCGCACCAAAACCGGAGACGGTTAGAAGCTCATTTGAGATCGACGGCAAGATCGCTGAAATCACCAAGGCTTGTTCAAGCCACACCAGTGAGGGCGTCTCCGACGAAATGACTCTCAGCACATGAAAGCACCGGACGGAGGCATCGGCCCAGGCCCTCAGCTCCGCCTTCTCTTTCATCAAGCCCCTCGCCAAATGAAGCTGCCGAAAGGCCTCTGGGCCCTCGCCCAAAAGCGCGTGGACCACCGCACGCCGCGCGTGGGAGGGGCCGTCGTCCGGCGGCGGACTCGCCGCGAGAAGATTCGTCGCAATGGCCTTGGCTTCGACGGGAACTCCCATCGCCAGATACGTCATTGCAAGATCCACGAGATCGTCCCAGCGAGGATTCGCGATCCCTTTCCATTGCTCAACGGCCTCGGGTAGCTTTCGCCGTTGCATGTAAACTCTCGCCAAGGAACGCCGAACTTCATCCAGGTGCCCAACGAATGACGCCGCCTTCCCCTCCTCTCCACCAATCGCCGCCAACGTTCGGTCCATCAGGTCTCGCGCCTGCTCAATCGATTCCTCCGTCCCACGGCCTCGCATGAGAACCTGCGCCTGAAAAAGCATGCCCGACGGATTCGCCTCCTCCACCAATCGTCTCAAAATGGCGTCACGCCTCGTCCAATCCTCCATCTGGTCGGCGATCACAGCGGCCTCAATAAGAGCATCGAAATCATCGGGCTGCTCCGCCAGGGCCTTCTTATAAAAAATCTCGGCAGCCTCCGTCTTGCCCAACTGCGCCGATTGACGCGCCGCCGTGAGATAGCGACGGCTCCGATCAAGGGGCGATTTCAGTTGTGCGAAAGCGATCAGGATGACGAGCCCAAGGCCCAAGATCAAGGCGGGAAGACCAATCCACAGAGCTGACCATTCCCGCGATCTCCACCAGTCCTGCACGAAGAGGACGATCACACCACGAAAGGTGAACGACTTCATTTCTGGATGGGCTCTCCTTTCATTTCTGACATCAAGATCTGATAAAGTTGATCTCGAAAATGAACGTACTCCGTTCTCACGGCCTCGAAGGTCTCGTCTCGAAGCACCTCGTCAGTCACGATGAAGGCTTGGACCTGCAGGACCTCGAGCGCCCCTTGGCGAACCGCATTCTTAAAGACGGCAAGATTGCGCAGAGAGAATCGCTCTTTCCAATCGGCAGCGAGGACATTTTGCACCGGAGTCAATGGCTCCCCGGAGGCGCGAAAGAGATCGAACAGCACCAAGCCGCGCTCATGACTTGCCGGGCGGTGGCACGTCGCCTGCACCGTCTGCCACTCTCCGAGCGGCGCAGGCTCGGCGCTCATAACGGCACGGCCGTCCAACTGCCAGCCCGAGGAGCGATAACACACCGTCAACTCGTGCCACTTCCTGAAGAAATAGTCGATGGACATGGTCATCTGCAGCCCCTCCCCGTTTCGCAGTGTCCAGACCAAGCTGTTCTCGCCCCAAACACTGCGCGAACTCCGGGACTTCCTCTCAAAATCCACCACCTGCCAGTCCGGATTCGAAGGCGTCACCGAGTGCTGATCGATAACGCTCGCCGGATCCATATCAGCCATCACCACTTTCGATTCGGCCGCCGATCGCGAGGGCAAGAACACCATGCCCTGGAGGACCAGCAAGACGGCGAGAACGGCCCCAAAACTCCAACGGAACAAACGAGGCAACCCCCGTTTCTCCGGCGGAAGCGGCTCCACCGCCTCGTAATCGGACTCTTTCAAACTGAAATCGCAGAGACTCATCATGCGATCCCAAAACCGGGTCAGAGGATTGTCCCCATGTCGCGCGCTGACTCCGATGGTGGAAAAGAAAAATGTGAGGAACGCATCCGTACTCAGCACGCCCCCCACCGCCACGATGAACACGGCCACACCGGTCACTTCATGCTGCCAGCCTTCTGCCAAATCCAGATCGAATTTCAAATGAGCCACCGCGATGACTCCGATCCGTATGACATTCATCACCCCGGCCCAAAAAAGACCGGCAGCAATCAGGAGCGCGGCATGCAATAAGGGACGATTGCGGTAGACGACGATCACCGCCGAGGCCGCCAGGATCGTCCGGAGCGAGATGATTCCGCTGCAGGCTTCGTCCACGAAAAAAGTCTTCCCGGGAAACTTGAGCACATTGCCCTCCGTCAGATGAAAGCAACCAAAAAAATCTAACAGGCGGCTGCTCACCACCGTGGTCGCCCCCTGAAGCAAGCTCATCATGCGTTCATCGTACCCCCAGGGCAGCCGTATCAGAAGCCAGCAGAGCAACCACATCCCCAGGAGATTCTCGACCTTCCGGTGACTTGCCAATGCCAGGCCAGCCACACCGAGCCCAGCCGTCACCGAGAGCGCCGCCATGATTGGAACCTGGTAGAGAACTGCCAGTGTCATCCCGAGCAACGCCGGCACGGCAAGGAGCAAGACCAACCCGCGCCGCAAGGGGCGTCTCGCCGGCGGCGCTTCCTGCCAACGTGACCACGCCAGCCAAAGAATGACCCCGATGAGCAAGGGGAAATACTGATAGTGCTCTTCCCCCCACAATCGCCCGAAGTAGATCAAGACCAACGGAGTTGCCAAGAGCGCGGCAATCAGACCTAACCAAAGATCCGGTGAACGTTTCACTGCCCCATGAGCCCGATGGTCTCCGTCTCCCACATCCAAAGATCGGTCATCGTTTTCTCCCTCAGACGCCTCTCTCTTGATCTCACTCATGCTGCTCGTCGGGAAGTTAATCGTCGGAAAGTTGATCGCCGGGACCTCGTTCATTGGGGCTCTCCAGCTCATCCGCCATCCGCTCGTGTTTGGACGCCAGTTCCCCCTGTCCCAATTCACGGTAGGCCTGCGCCAGCGTCTGATGAATCCCAACCTGCCCGGGCATCGAATGCAGGGCCCGCTCGAGATCGATCGCGGCTTCGGCCCAACGCCCCTGCTTCGCCAGAATCTGCCCCCGAGTTTCCCAGCAGTTGACGGGAAACCTCCCTTTGCCCTTCCCAGCCAACAGTGCCCGATCAAGCAATTTTCTCGCGCGGTCGAGATTGGGAGGCTCCGCCAGAAAGGCCAGCCCATACCCGAGATTGTTCAAGGCAACCACATGATTGGGCTCAATTTCAAGGACGCGCTCGAGATGCGCAAAACCGTCGCTGGTCCGGTTCAATGCAAGGGCCAAGGATCCCAAGCTCACATGCATGGGCAACTCATCCGCCGCTTCACCCGCCATGCGTTCATAAAACTGGTCTAACTCCAACTTCACAGACTCCCCGCCTTTCATGGCCAAGGCCCCCGCAACTTCAATCAACTCCCTACTCCTCACCAATTCGTCGGCCGCGGCGGCCAGCAGGCTCATCGATTCCTCCACATTTCCCTCCAGCATGCTCTCTCGGATCGCCCCAAACCAGCTACGCTTGAGCAAGAATATCTTTCGCCGTTCGGCATCGGTCGATTCGGCAGGGTGCCAATCGCGCAGGATCTCCCGTGCCTCTTCGAAATTCTCCAAGGCCAGCTCTGCCCGCGCCCATTGGGGGCGCGCGACATCTCTGGCGTCATCGTCCAGTGAAGCATCCTCACAGACACGCTGAAAATGCGCCGACGCCGCCACCGCATGTTTTTCGGCGAGCCTTCGATCTCCCATGCCCGAAGCGAGGTCCGCCCCCATAAGGTTCAACCCCGGCAACAGGCTTGATTTCTTGTCGATGAGGTCGAAGGCCGCCTTGGTATTCCCGGCCGAAACATAGGCCTGGACTAACACAGTGAGTGCCTTACCCCTGACCTCATCCCGGTCCACCACATGCTCGAGGTGTTCCGTAGCCTTGGCCAGCGCTTCCCTCTTGGTAGCGGCGTCTGCCTCGGAACCGTCTTCCCCGCGGCCCGGGTTCAGCAAATCTTGGGCCAACCACCAATGGGCACGCGCGTCTCCGCCGAAGTCATCGAGCGGCGCCAACTCACGCATCAGGCTGCGGGCCGCTTCCAGATCTCCTGCCTCCACCAACGCCTCGGCCTCCACAAAGCGATCCACCGGGATCTCCTCAGGCCCGGTCGACCCGCCCGCAAAACGCTCAGAACTCCCGCCAAACCAAACATACCACGCAATGCCTCCAATGGCCAAAAAGGTCAGGAGATACGGAGCCGCGCCCAGAGCCACCGGCCAAACCACTTCCCGAACGGAAGTGAGCGAGTGACGAAATCGATGGAGCTGGGACATGGTACGGTTTTGGCAAAACTACGCCGATCCGACTCAGTTCTCAAATCGGCCGAAGAGAATTTCGCCAATTCCACAGCAATCTTACGAAAAAAATCCCCAAACACAATCCCACTGGGAAGCCCAAGCCAATGCCTAGACAGCCCCATGAAAGGTCGGCATACGGCATCGTGCGGTTGGTTACCCAGCTCTGACCCACTTCGGCCGCGATCAAACAAATGAATAGGGCTACGTGAATCACCAAGGCCCGCCAGCGGTCTGCGCCGCTCTCCCAAACGCCAAAACGGCGAGGAGCATAAAAGCGAAGAAGGCGCACCCGTTCTGATCGTAGGATTTCGATCGGCCCAACTCGCGATCACGTCCGATATCCACGGCAACTGAGCCATCCTCGAATCAGGGTACCCATGATGCCACGAAGAGGAGCAGGATCATGAGAAGCAACGCCGAATATCGCCACTTATTGCACATCACCCCCCTCCCACAGCTTCTGATCCCAGGGAGAAAAAATTTTTACTCGCCACTCTGATTTTCGATCACCTATGAAAAACTCGCAGAGATCTCCGCTCCCTCTTTGAGGTTCGACGCACGATGCGATTCCAACTCTTCCCTCACCACTCGCAGACCGGCCGGCTCACTCTCACTTGGTGCCTCAAGAGCTCCTCCATTCTCAGTATCCAACAGATGCTCGGGAATCGCCTCTCGGCAAAACCCGCGCATGCCTACCCGATCATGCTCTTCGATGAGAGCGGCTAGCTTCTCCAGGTCGACCGCAGGCAGTGCCTGCTGTTGCTTGGCGAAGACCGCAATCTGATCGTAATCCGTCGGCACCACATCTTCATCATTGGTCAGCAGTTCCTCGTACTCCTTCTCCCCAGGGCGCAAGCCGGTAAACACGATGGGAATATCACGGTCAGGGACGAGACCCGACAACTCCACCATGCGCTTCGCCAAATCCCAAATTTTGACTGGCTCTCCCATCTCCAACACCATGATATGCCGGTCCCGACCCACGACCCCTGACATCATGACCAATTGAACTGCTTCCGGGATCGTCATGAAATAGCGCCTGGTCTCCTTTGTCGTCACCGTCACAGGCCCGCCGTCTCGAATCTGCTTCTGAAAGATCGGAATCACACTGCCGCTGCTACCCAACACATTTCCAAACCGAACGGCGATGAAACGAGTGCCGTTCGCAGCCCTCTCCAAAAGCGCCCGTTCCGCCAGACGTTTACTACAACCCATCATGCTCGTGGGATTCACCGCCTTATCCGTCGAGATCATGATGAAATTGGCGACACCCATTCGCTCGGCGACATCCGCTAGACAGATCGTCCCAAGGACGTTGTTTCGCATGGCCGCCGAAGTGTTGAGCTCCATCAAATGCACATGCTTGTAGGCGGCCGCATGATAGATAAGGTCGATCCCAGCCGCACAATCAATGGCTTGCTCAACGTCCGCAGGCTCACAAATGTCACCAGTGATGGCAATGATCTCTGCCTCGGGAAACCTCCTCCGCAACTCGCGGTCAATCTCGAAGAGGGCGAACTCACAGCGTTCGAACAGAACCAATTTCTTCGGCGCCAACCGCAGCACTTGGCGACACAGTTCGGCCCCAATGCTGCCGCCGGCACCCGTCACCATCACCTGCCGTCCGGTGACGAACTGCGTCAGAAGCTCGCGGTCGAAACGGACTTCCGGACGATCCAAGAGATCCTCGATCCGAACCTCTCGAAGAGATGACACAGACAACTGACCTCCGGCGATTTCGCGGACCGAAGGCACAATGCGGTACTGACAGGAGAGCCCTTCCTCGGAACTCGCATCCATGATCTCTTTGATCTGCCGCGGTTTTTCGTGCGGTGGGAGGATCACAATGGTGTCCGGCTCTACCGATTTCAAAACACCGCGTAAGTCTCCCAAGTCTCCCAGTATCTTGACACCCCGGATGGTTCCATCCCGGCGGGCCCCACTCACCAAACCCACAATCTCTCCCAAATCCTGGCTCCAACGCCCGAGCGCCCGCAGGACGGAATCGGCCTCGTCAGGTGCCCCTATTACAAGCGTCTTCTTGCTCACCGAGCCGTTCTTCCCCGCTCGTCCCCCATTCACGCTCTCCTTGAGAAAACGCACCACCATCCGGCCCCCGATCTCCCACACAAGGAGCACCATGAGGTGGATGATCAGGACCGATCGAGGATACTGGGCAAAGGAAAAGTCACGTTGTACAAAAATGGAGACTGCCAGCAACACAGATCCCAGCCCCATCGCGCACAGGTAACGCAAGCAGTCCTGGTAGCTAAAGTAGGTCCAAAGACCGGCATAAAGCCGGAATCCTACGACAATACTCATGAAAATCAATGCCGCCAGCGGAGCGGTCGTGGCAAAAGCGTTCATCGCCGTTTCGGTGGCCACGAAATCAAACCTCAGGGCGAACGCGAGCGCATACGAGACCAAGATCCCACAGAAATGCCAGAAAAAGGCCGTCACTCGTCGAAGAAAGACCACACGCGAGAGAGTTTTTCTGATTTCGAACATCAATTTCATGCCGTAGCTCTGGGTTTCCCCACAATCCCTCCAAGCGTTCGCTCAAGTTTCCGCCCCCTGCAAATCGCAATCATCCTAGACCCTCAGAAATTACTAGAAATCCAAAGAAGTTGTGGTTTCGATGGGCAAAGAGCACCGCCAGAGGAGGCCAGCGCCTCATTCGGCCACCGTGGTGCCCCGCAATGACTCGCCGGCCATGATGGGGTTTGCCGGCCTCCACCCACTTCGATCTCAGGGAGATGGCTGGAGTTCCGCCCCCTGCACCAGGCGATAACGCCGGCCAGATTCCACATTCTCGAACCGCTGTACCGCCTGATTAGGCCAGGTGACGGTCACATTCACCGTCCTCGCCTCGCCCACCCCGAAGTGCTGCGCCTTCGGATGAACGGAGAGGTAACCGATCGTGCTGTGCACTTCCCTCCATATCGGCGGGAGATCACTATCATCATCATCACCACTCACTTCGATCTTGGCGCCGATGGCATCCCGAGTCACTCCCGCGGCAGGATCCCCTTCCAACAAGATCTCGAGCCACTGTTTGTCACCACCCGAGCCGCGATTCCGGAAAACCGCCACGGGACCGTGGTAACTGTTCACCGCAATGTCGAGCAGACCATCACCATCAATGTCAAGGTAGGCCGCACTGCGGGCGTTACTCACCAGATCGAGCCCGCTCCCCGAAGAACGCTCCTGCAGACGCCCCCCCTCATTGACAAAGAAGACATTCTTCTCCGCATGAGACTGGGCGATCTCCACCTCGAGGTTCTGGTTCTTCAGCGGGTCCGCGTAGTAGGGATTTTCCGAACTGTAGAGATTGAACTCGTTCATGCCGTTGAGCACGTAGAGGTCATCGTCACCGTCGTTGTCAAAATCAAAGAAGTCCGCATCCCACGACCAGCCAGTCGAGGAATAACCCCGATCGACCAGGGTGCTGTTTTCGTAGGCCGGCAGAGCGCCCACTTCTCCTTCTCCTCCCCGGCGGATCGAGAGAAACAAATCGTTCGCTTCCACAACTCTCATGTTCGCCAGTTTATCAGGATCGAACTGCTGTGGCGTGTCCTTGTTCGGCAGCACGTACTTCTCGTCCTTGTTCATCGTCACGATATTGGAAATGTAGATATCCGGAAAGCGATCGCGGTTCAGGTCAGCGATTCCGATGCCCATGGTGTAGGAGGGCTTATCCGTACCCAGGGCAACGGACACCTCGCGGAACTTGCCGTTCTTCAAATTGACGTAGTAACCGTTGACCCCGAAGTCATTGCCCACGATGAGATCCTGCCAGCCGTCACCATTGAAGTCGGTGTGCCCGGCTGCCTGCCCCCATCCCAGATCCTCAACTCCCGCATTGGCCACTTCCTCAAAACGCATGCCCCCGACATTGCGAAACAATTTGTCGGGCAAGCCATTGCGATTGCGCCGTTC
>JANQJH010000543.1 GCA_028281705.1 Verrucomicrobiales bacterium | reverse complement strand
GGGAAACTCTTTGTTCACTACGGGCATCACGGAACGGCTTGTTTGGCAGCCGACAGCGGCAAGACGCTGTGGAAGCAGGAATCGCTGGTCTACCCGCCCCTGCACGGGAACGGCGGATCGCCGATTTTGTTAGGGGACAAGCTAATCTTTTCCTGCGATGGCCGGGAGGACCCTTTCATCGTGGCCCTGGACAAATCCAATGGCAAGGTCGCGTGGAAGACCTCTCGTGAGGTCGAAGTATCGCGCCCCTTTTCCTTCAGTACGCCCCTCGCCATCCAGGTGAAAGGTGGGTGGCAAGTGGTGAGCCCGGCTTCCGGCGCGGTCATCAGTTACGATCCCGAGACGGGGAAGGAGATCTGGCGCAGCCGTTATGGTGAGGGTTATTCCGTGGTCCCGCGGCCGCTCTATGCGCATGGCTTGGTCTATGTCTGTTCCGGCTTCGGTACGGCCACGCTCTACGCCATCGACCCGACGGGAACGGGAGACGTCACCGAGAGCCATGTGCGCTGGGAAGTCGGGAGGCGCATTCCCAAGGAGAGTTCGCCCATCATTGTGGGTGATTACCTCTTCGTGAATGATGACAAGGGAATCCTCAGCTGCATCCAAGCCAAGACGGGCAAGCAGGTCTGGCAGAAGCGCGTTGACGGCAGTGGCGGGTTTTCCGGATCACCTGTCTATGCCGGCGGCCACCTCTTCTTTCACAATGGCGATGGGATTACGACCGTGATCAAGCCGGCCACCGCTTTCGAGCGGGTGGCGGAGAACAGGATTGGAGAGTATGGACTGTCTTCGTTTGCCGTGGCCAAGGATGGGTTTGTCGTGCGGACGGAAAAAAGCCTGATGAAAATCGGCGGCTGACGACTCGTAAACTTAAACATCAACTTTCACTTAAACTCCTATCGAAAGCATTCGGCGACCCAGTAGGAGTTTAAGTTGAAGTTTAAGTGAAAGTTTAAGTTTTTTAGAACTGGTAGTAGGCATCCCACGTAGCGTCGAGCTTCCTCGTGGCTTCTTCTAGCGGAATCACTTGCCACTGATCGCGGTCTTGGGTGGCCAGTCCCAATCGGGCGAGCTTGTGGAGTCCATCCTCGACGTCAAAATCGAGCCGGCAGTCCCAGGATTTTTCGAACCAGGCCTCGATTTTTTGATCGAGGGCGTCGGCAGTGAGTCCTTGTTTCTCGATGTAGAGGAAGTAGTAGGCGAGGACGGCTTCTTTCAACTCTTCCTCTTCGGCGCCGGTGATCAGATGAAAGATTACGCCCGCGTTGTTGTCCAGGTTCTTGAAATAGAGCTGATCGGTGAGGGCCTTGAGAAAGCGGATCTTGCGGTTCTTGAAGTTGCTCAGTTGCTTCAGAACGTAGCCCGCGGCGGCGCCAATTCCGGCGCCTGCGGCGATCAAGGTTTGGGCATTGATGGTGGGTTCGTTTTTTTCGATGCCTAGCCAGAAAAGTATCATCGCCACGACCAGCAAGATGACGGAAAGCAGTTTGGTCATGAGCACGGCAATGCCGCCAATGGCTGCCGGAATTCCGATGAGGGCCTTGTCGATGCCTCGCATCTTGACCTCGACATTGGGGAAGAGGATCTCGAGATCGGCCGTGGGGACGTTGCGAAAGAGTTTGATTACAGTCGATCCCGGAGTGAAACCGAGGTTCTTGCGGTTGGCGTTTTCGAAGTAGCTCCCTTCCTTGAATCGAACGTAGACCGCGACACGTTCGTAGAGATCAATGGTGCGGGTCTCTCGTTTCAGTCCCAGCAGTTTCTTCACCTCATGCTCTTCCTGGCGTTCACCGCGGGCGAAGAAGGCGACGTCCGCAAAGTCGTCAAAATTGACATCGAGCCGGATTTCGAAAAGCGAGGAGTCTGAGAGTGATGCCTGGAGTTGAGTCCGTGTGAGTTGGTGATAGTTGGCCTTCGTCAGGACCTTGGTGATTCCGGCGAGGAGACGATCGCGCGAGGCGTCCTTGGCTTCTTGGGAAAGAGGATGCAGCGGCCGCGTGTCGGAATCGGGATCGAAGGGGGCATAGGCATCCTTGAGAGCTTCGAGTTCGCGGTGGAACTCGAAGTGAAAGATGCTCGATAAGAGTTGTGACAGGGATTCGAAAGAGCCCTTCTCGCTTTCGTCCAGCGCTTGGTCCTGGAGACACATCTGGATGACATCCCGTGCCTTGAAGGGGATGTAAGTTTCTCGTGCGGAATCGTTCGCGGACATGACAGCCGATGAAATACCGAGACGCCACCTGGCGTCAATCCTGTCATCGGATTAATAACCTGAACTTACCCTTAATGGCGCCAGCCAAAGCCCTGTGAGGCGGGGATGGCGTTCGTCACCAAAACTAGAACTAAACCGAAAGGAGAAGCGAAAGAGAAAGTAACGAGCACC
>JANQJH010000508.1 GCA_028281705.1 Verrucomicrobiales bacterium | reverse complement strand
AACCGCGGTCGGGATCCGGCCCTTGGCTGAAATGTAATCGTAACCACTCGTCCGCCCCTCGAACTCCGCAGCCGAGCGCACATCCACAAGCCATGACGCCTTCGAATCCTCCATCATGGCCGCAACGTCCTCGCGAGTCGCCCGATACTCGGGCCGCATCGGAACCTCTCCTCCGAATTCGACCGAAGCCGCGCGATGACTCACGCGGTCAACACGACCTCCATAGCGCTTCCATGCCCCAAATCCTCCGTCGAGAAGACGCACGTCGGCGACACCGGCAAACATCAAGGCCCAGATCACGCGAGCGGCAGCCGTGGAATCACGCCCATAGATCACGACCGTGGTCTCCCGCGTGATTCCCAAACCCTCGATCACCGCCTGCAGCTCCTCGTCCGACACCAGGTTCCACATGGGAGCGCGTTCGATAGCTCCCGTTTCAAGGAGAAGGGCGCCCGGCAAGTGGCCCCTAGCATAGCCCCTGTCACGGGGGCCATTCACTTCCACCAAAACGAATCCTCGCCCCTCATAGGTCGGAGGAGTCTCTCCCTCGATCAACTCGGCCACCCACTTCGGCGATACAAGCTTGTGGTGGTTTGGAGCCTGCTCGGGACTCAAGGGAAAATAGTAGCCGATCTTGGGCCCGTTCCACTTCACGACAACGAGGCATGCCGCCGCCAGGAGGCAGAGGGCAGCAATCGTGGCTCCACGCATGGTCGGAGAAGCATGGGCCAGCCGGACACCCTATTCCAGCACAACATGATCCGCCTCACCTTCGGTGATCTCAATCGAGATATCGGCGGGCAGGTTCGTCAACACCTGCCGCGTATCCGATGTCGGCCAATAAATCTCCATCCGAACGACCTCGCCCGCGGCCCCCAGGCCAATGTGTTCCTCCAAGGGGTTGGCCCCAAAGCTTCCCCCGCTGCCGATAAACCGGTAAACCGACCGCCTCTGCCCCCGCTGTTCCGTCTCCACGTGAATCCTTGCGCCCACTCCCTGGCGATTTGACTGTTGGCCAACGAGCCTCACTTTGATCCAGTGATTGGCAAATCCCGGATTGGCATAGAGCGCATCGCGGAACTTATCAACCGGCTTGGCGCCGCCCATCTGTTCGAAGACGTCCTGGTCGCCATCGCCATCGAAGTCGGCGAATACCACGGCGTGCCCTTTCTGCAGATGCCCAAACCCTCCATTCATCGTGACCTCATGGAACTGTTTGCCGCCGCGATTGAGGAACATCATGTTCGGGAGAATGACCGAAATCTCCGGTTCGCCAGTCCCCAGGTAGAAATCCAGATAGCCGTCGTTGTTCAGATCGCCGTAGTTAGACCCCATGGAAAGCATGGGAAGCCCCAGTCCCAGTGATTTCGCCACATTGGCAAATTTCCCACCCCCGATACCCCGATACATCCCCGGCAACTCACACCTCATCGGCTGCCCCAAGTAATGGAGCATGAAGTCGCCCACCTTCCCGGAGTAGGACGAGATGAAGATGTCTAACTGACCATCGTTATCGAAATCCCACGTCCACGCCGGAAAACTCAGCTTGGGGTACTCTACACCCGCCTCCTTGGCCACGTCGAGAAAGGTACCGTCGCCTTGGTTTTGGTAAAGGCGATTCAGTTGGCCAAGGTTGGAGACTACGAGATCGGGCCAGCGATCGCCATTGACGTCCCCCCAGACGACGCCCTTGGAAAAACGGTCATTCGTCACACCTGCCTCTCTCGCGACATCGATGAACGTCCCATTCCCCTGGTTCTGAAACAACTGGCACGGAGCGGCAATGCTCGCGCTCGTCTCGTTACCCACGTAGAGATCGAGATCGCCGTCATTGTCATAGTCTGACCAGGCAGCCGTCTGCGAGGGCCAATGTTCCTCCCCCAACCCCGATTCAAAGGTTCGATCGACAAAGACAGCGCCACCCTGGTTTTCCAGCAAAGAATTGGGATGACGCCCCCGGTCTGCCATCCAGGCACCCCGGAGCACGTAGATGTCGAGATCCCCATCATTGTCATAATCCCCCTGCACGAGGTTTAGGCCCCCGAGCATCGTCGTCAATCCAGCCGCCTCCGTCCGTTCGCCAAAAGTGCCATCGCCCAAGTTCTCGAAATAGCGCATCGACTCCGCCGGATCCCACGAAGAGGTCACCAGATCGAGATCGTGATCCCCATCGAAATCATCGAGAACGGCACCCCCCGACAAATTGAACTGGTCCAAGCCAAGCTTGCCGGCGACATTGGGAAAACGAGGAAAAGGAACAGGAGACTGGAATGTCTTCGACGGCAACCGGATGCTGGGCGGCACTCTGTCAGGATAATCGCCCAGGGTCATGTAGGCCAGGTTTGTTAGCCAGGCGCACTTCAGCTTGAGATAGGAATCGACCTGGCTCAATTTCATCACCTCGTCGAAATACTTGATCGCCGCTTCGGAACCCCGCCTTTCCGTGTGGATGGCGGCGCCCTGCAAGGGAACGATGCAACTCTCCGGCGCATGACGGGCACAGCAATTCTCCGTTTCGGCCAAGCGCAGATGCGCATTGCCCAATCGGGCGAAGACTTCAGCTCGAATGGGCTCGGCAGCCTCGATCATTTGCAAGAGTTTCGCCGCACGAGTCAGTGTCTGAATGCCCGCCTCAATATTTCCCAGATCCACTTCGGCCGATCCGAGTTCAGTCAAGACCTTGAGCATCATGCCCGGCGGGGTCGAGGCTCGAAATTCCTGAGCCTGCTTTCTCAGGGCACGCACCTTGGCCTCACCCAAGTAATCGTTCTCCTCCTTCGCCCGTGACCGGATATCGACCAGCATGGATTCAAGGTCCTTTTGCGTTCCCCTGAAGACCTCCTCCTTACCGGAAGAGGTCGGGGCTCCCTCGGGCGACGACGGCGGTTTGCATGAGGGGAGCAAGAGCAAGCCGATGGACCCAAGGACCACCAAAAAGCGGATCCCGCCAGAAAGTCCACGAATCCCTACGAGAGCTAGCATGGCTTCCCCTATCTTAGATCTCGCGGCCAAGCAAGGGACAAGCCCTCGCTCGATACGCTTCTTCACCGGATTTGCTCCGGGAAAGAACAGCTTTCAAAAGCAGAGGCGATCTCCATAGTAAAGCCATGCGACGCTTCGCCACCCTCCTACTCCTCACCCTCTCCCTGGCGGCCCATGCCGAAGACCGGCCGCCAAATATTGTCTACATCATGTCCGACGAGTTGGCCTATTTCGAACTGGGGCACATGGGCAATCCCTACATCAAGACGCCCCGGATCGACCAGATGGCACGCGAGGGCCTCCGATTCACCAATGCCCTCGCCGCCTCCCCCGTCTGCGCCCCACTCCGTGGCTGCCTCATGACGGGCAAACACTCGGGCCATGCCTCGGTTCGAGCCAATGACGGCGGCACGCCGTTACGCGCCGAGGAAGAGACCATCGCCTCAATGCTCAAGCAAAAGGACTACGCCACGGGCGGCTTCGGCAAATGGGGTGCCGGGGGACGGGACTCCACCGGCGTTCCCGAAAAACACGGTTTTGACGTCTTCATGGGATATTACGACCAAGTGCACGCCCATTCCTTTTACCCGCCCTACCTCATTCGCAACAGTGAGGAAGTTCCCCTCGAAGGCAATACCGGCGGACGCAGCGGCAAGACCTACTCGCACTACAAGATCATGGAAGAAGGGCTGCAGTTCATTCGAGATCATCAAGAGAAACCCTTCTTCTGTTATTTTCCCATCACGCCTCCTCACGGCATGTACGACATTCCCGCCGATGACCCCGCATGGGAACAGTACAAGGGCAAAACATGGATTGAGGACCAAGCCGTTCCCCAAGATGCCAAGAACTACGCCGCCATGGTGACCATGGTGGACAACAACGTCGGATCCATCATCGACCTCCTGAGAGAACTCGGGCTCGAGAAAGACACCATCGTCTTTTTTACAGGCGACAACGGCGGCCAAGACCGCTTTCGCAGCCAGGAGCACCCCAGGGGCTTCTTCGGCCCTAACGTGCACCCCAAGACCGGCGTCGAATTTCGCGGCGGCAAGGGCAATCTCTATGAAGGCGGCCTCAAGATCCCTTTTCTCGTCCAGTGGCCCGGAAAGATCGCTCCCGGCCGGGTGAGTGATCTCGTCTTTTATCAACCGGACATCATGGCCACCCTGGCCGACGTCAGCGGCACGGTGGCGCCCGCCGATACCGATGGGCTTTCCATTCTTCCCGAGATCTTGGGAGACTCGGCCAAACAAAAGACCCATGAAATGCTCTATTGGGAGTTTGGCAGTCAAACGGCCGTCCGCTTCGGAAAATGGAAAGCCGTCCAGTCGAACAAATTCAAGGAGGAAGATCAGTGGGAACTTTTTGATCTGGACAAAGACATTAGCGAAACCACCAACCTTCGCCACCAGCACCCGGACATCCTAACCAAAATGCAAGCGTTTGCCCAAGCCTCCCATCAACCCGTTCGGCCAGGGTCCTATCTCGATGCCGCCCGGGTGCGGCATGAAAAGGATCGTCAAGCCAAATGGGGCACATCGCGGCCGCAGCCACAGCCGAGAAATCGCAGAAAAATGAACAAGATCACAGCGAAAAACCTCGTCCCTCCCTCGGAAATGAAGATCCTGCGGTTCAGCAGTGAGAACCATCACAACGACCGCCGGGCCGTCTATGCCATTGATGGCAAGCCCGGCACGGTCTGGCACTCCCAGTTCTCCGGCAAACTCGCAAAGCATCCTCACGAACTCGTCATCGATCTCGGCAAGACTCGATCCATCCAGGGGTTCCGTTACCTCACCCGCCAAGACGGCGGTTGGAATGGCGCTTTCGCCAAGACCGCCTTCTATGTCAGCGACTCGGCAGACCAGTTTCCCGACACGCCGGCCGTCGAGGTGCAATTCAGGAAAAGCGCCAAGGCACAGAAAGCCAACTGCGCCAAACCGGCATCTGGTCGCTACGTCCTCGTTCGTAGTCTCTCAGAAGTCAACGGCGGCGCCTGGGCTTCCGCCGCTGAGATCGGTGTCGTACAAACATCCAAGCCCTGATTCAAACGCCGCAGGTCTACCGAGAGTCAAACTCTAGCAGAAGTAATCGATGGCAAAACAGTACGAAACGATCACTCCAAAGCTCGCGGAGTGGATTGGGCAACAGCAGATGTTCTTCGTTGCCACGGCGCCTCTCTCGGCCGAGGGACATGTCAATTGCTCTCCCAAAGGCGGCGACTCTTTCAGCATCCTTGGACCGCGGGAAATCGTCTACCTAGATTACACCGGCAGCGGAGCCGAAACGATCGCTCACCTCCGTGAAAACCGTCGCATTGTCATCATGTTCTGTGCCTTCTCGGGCCCCCCGAAAATCCTGCGCCTGCACGGTCTGGGTGAGGCCATCATGGAAGAACACCCACGTTTCCCTGAACTGACCGAACAGTTTCCTCGCCACGCCGGAACACGCTCCTTCGTTTATGTCCAGGTAGACCGCATCACCGATTCATGCGGCTACGCCGTGCCTCTCTATGAGTTCAAGCAACCGCGGGATATTCTCGACAAATGGTGTGAACGGAAGAGCGACGAAGAGATTCGTGCCTTTCGACGAAAGCACGGTCGTGTCAGCATCGACGGCTTGCCCGCCATGAATGAACCGTTCTGAGAATACGGAGCCAATCCACCCACCCATGAAAGAGACCTACGAATTCGAACTCCCGAAGTCTGTTGCCCACCAAGGCCTCAAGCTGCTCGCGCTTGGAGAATGCTGCCTGCATTTCTTGGCCGTCATGGCTTCCGCAGCCGAGGTCCAATTCAATCGGGACATTCGGCCTCTCCTTTCAGATCGCTGTTTTCGGTGCCACGGACCGGATGAACACGAGCGCAAAGCCAAGCTCCGTTTGGATCAGGCTGACGGACCGGAAGGGGCCTATCGCAATCATAAAGGATCGATCGCCCTCAAACCGGGTTCTACCGAGCTGAGTTCCCTGTGGCAGCGGATCACCAGCGATGATCCCGACGAGATCATGCCGCCGCCGGAAGCGAAGAAACCTCCACTAACAGCCGCGGAGAAAGCCCTCGTCAAACGATGGATTGAGGAAGGGGCCAACTACGAGGATTTCTGGGCCTTCGTGCCTCCGCGCCATCCTGCGCTTCCCACCGTTTCCAACCCGGACTGGAGTGAGAAGCCCATCGATCTCTTTGTCTTTCGCCGACTGGACGCCGAAGGTCTCAAGCCCAAACCACGCGCTGATCGCCGCACGCTGATTCGACGGGCCACGCTTGATCTCACGGGGCTCCCGCCCACTCGCGAGGAAATCCACGAGTTCCTCGAGGACACTTCTCCCAATGCCTATGAGCACTTGATCGACCGCCTGTTAGACAAGAGCCAGTATGGTGAGCACATGACCAAGTACTGGCTGGATCTGGTGCGCTTTGCCGATACCAACGGCATTCACCATGATCATTATCGCGATCTGACGCCCTACCGCGACTGGGTGATTCGCGCTTTCAATCGCAATCTCGGCTACGACGAATTTGTCAAATACCAACTCGCCGGCGATCTCTACGACGAGCCTTCCCGAGATCAGCTCATCGCCTCCGGATTCAACCGGCTTCATCTCATCATCGATGTAGGAACGGCCCTGCCCGAGGAGAGCCACACGCGCAATGTCATTGATCGCGTCACCGCCGTGGGCACCGCCTTCATGGGACTGACAGTGCAATGCGCGGTCTGTCATGATCACAAATTCGATCCCGTGACGGCGAAGGATTTCTACCAACTTTATGCCTTTTTCAATAACCTCGATGCCCAACCGGAAACGGGAGGACGGAGTGGCACGGATTTCTTACGTGGCCTGCAGGCTCCCTACATCAACTTGACCAGTCCGGCACAGGAAACCAAACTCAAAGTATTGAGCGCTGCCGTGAAGTCGGGCAACGCCGAGGTGAAAACTCTCAAGCAACGGTTGAGTGAGGCAAAAGGCGCCGGGGAAAAAGAAACGTTGCGCAAGCAGCTTGCGAGCGCGGAAAAGAACCTCAAGGCCGCAAGAGATAAGAGGGATGCGCTCGTGATGACCATTCCCGCCGCCATGACGATGAAGGAACGCGAGGACATCCGGCCGGCGCACATCCTGATTCGGGGTGCCTACGACAACCCTGGCGCGCGCGTCGAACGCGACACGCCGGCCTTCCTCCCGCCCATGCAATCGTCATCCGAGACCAAGACTCGCATGGACCTCGCACGGTGGTTTGTCGCGCCTGAGAATCCCCTCACGGCGCGCGTGGCGGTGAATCGCTTTTGGCAACAGTTCTTCGGCGTCGGCCTGGTCAAGACCTCCGAGGATTTCGGCTCGCAGGGAGAGTGGCCCAGTCATCCCGACTTGCTCGATCACCTGGCCGTTTCCTTTGTCGAATCCGGATGGGATATCAAGGCCCTTGTTAGACAGATCGTCCTTTCTGAGACCTACCAGCAACGCTCGGAAACCGCGCCCGAGGAATTCCGCCGAGACCCCGAAAACCGGCTCTTGTCCCGCGGTTCACGTTTTCGCATGGACTCGGAACTCATCCGCGATCAGGTGCTTGCCACGAGCGGACTATTGAACAAGGCCATGTTTGGCAAGAGCGTGAAACCGCCTCAGCCTGAAGGCCTGTGGCGATCGGTCGCCATGCCCAGTTCCTATCCCAAAGAATTCAAGCCCGATTCCGGCGATCAAATCTATCGGCGAAGCCTCTACACTTTCTGGAAACGAGGCATGGCCCCGCCACAGATGACCATCCTCAACGCGCCCACGCGAGAAGCCTGTATCGCCCGCCGGGAACGCACCAACACACCTCTTCAAGCCCTGCTCCTGATGAATGAACAGGAATATGTCAAGGCGGCCCGCCATCTGGCACATCGAACGATCTCCCAGCATCTCGACTCCTCCCCCAGCGAACGCCTGACCGCCATTTACGAGACCATCACCTCGCACGTGCCGGACGAAAAGGAACACGCTATCCTGTTGCAAGCCTACCGTGATTTCGTCAGCCTCTACGATGCGGACCGCGAACTGGCAGAACTACTATGCCGCGGTCAAAAGCCCCCCGAAAGACATTCCACCGCAGATCTCGCGGCCTGGACCATGCTGGCGAGTGCCATCTACAATCTCGACATCACGAAAACCCGTCAATAGCCACCATCCGATCATGTACGACATCGCTGAAGAGCCTCACATGCACCAAGCGCGGCGACAGTTTCTCAAAACTTCGGGGATGGGCTTGGGCGTGACCGCACTCGCCTCTCTCCTCCCGCAGAACGCCCTCGCGCGTCTGGATTCCACAGGGGGTGCGCGCGCCAAGAGAGTGATCTTCCTCTTCATGGCGGGCGCCCCCAGCCAAGTGGACCTCTTCGACTACAAGCCAGACCTCGATAAGCAATTCCGTAAGCCTCTACCGAAGAGTGTCAGTCAAGGCCAACGCGTCACCGCCATGACCAGAGGCCGGGAGCAGTTGGTCGCGCCGTCCATGTTCAAATTCCATCGACAGGGAAAGAACGGCATCTGGATGAGCGAACTTCTCCCGCATCTTTCCAAAGTCGCAGACGACCTTTGCATCATCAAGTCGATGCATACCAATGCCATCAACCATGATCCTGGCAAAACCTTCATCTGCACCGGCGCGGAGATTCCCGGGAAGGCCAGCATGGGCGCCTGGCTCAGTTATGGCCTGGGGTCGATGAACCGTGACCTACCGGACTTCATTGTCCTCAATTCCGCTTACTGGACCGGTGGCACGAGGAATGTCCAGGCACTCTACAGCCGGCTTTGGGGGAGTGGTCCGCTTCCCTCGAAACACCAGGGCGTCGCTTTTCAAACTTCCGGTGATCCCGTGCTCTTCCTCTCCAATCCCGAAGGGATCGATACCGGGATCCGGCGGCGCATGCTCGACCTCGTCGGTGCAGTCAACCAGAAGCACTTCGACGAGATCGGGGACCACGAAATCCAAACAACCATCGCACAGCAAGAAATGGCCTTCCGCATGCAGGCCTCTGTCCCCGAATTGACCGATGTTTCGAATGAACCGGAAGGCATCCGCCGGCTCTATGGCCCGGAGGTAGAGAAAAAGGGTTCCTTTGCCCGAAACTGCCTTCTGGCCCGTCGCATGGTTGAACGCGGCGTCCGCTTCATTCAGATTTTCCATCGCGGCTGGGATCATCACACAATCCTACCCAAACAACTGCCAGGCCAGTGCTTCGACATCGATCAGCCCTCGGCCGCTCTCCTGAAGGACCTCAAACAACGCGGTCTCCTCGACGATACCATCGTCGTCTTCGCCGGTGAGTTCGGCCGCACGGTATTTTGCCAGGGCAGGCTGGAGCGCGATGACTACGGTCGCGATCATCATCCCCGGTGTTTTTCCGCCTGGATGGCCGGCGGCGGCATCAAGGGAGGCCTCTCCTACGGCGAGACCGATGACTTCAGTTATAACATCGCCCGGGATCCCGTGGCCGTGCGTGATCTTCATGTCACCATGCTGCATCAGCTAGGGATCGATCACCACAAGCTGAGCTTCCCCTTCCAGGGACTCGACCAGAGGCTAACAGGCGTCGAAGAGTCTCACGTGATTCATCCGATCATCTCTTGAGGCGGATCTCGGAGGGCGGCCCACCGATCTCTGGTTGATCGAGGCGGCGTGAAATGTCAGGGTCACTCACGTGAGCGATTTCGACAACGATCTTGTCTCCCAGCCGCACGACGCCTTTTTCAAGGATTTCTTTTCGGATCTGGGGCAGGCAACCGGCTTCTTTCAAGGCCACCTTCCCCAAGAGATGGCAGCCTGCGTACGTTGGGATTCACTCGATCTCGTTCCGGGATCCTTTGTCAAACGATCACTCCAGCAAGCTCATAGTGATCTCCTCTTTTCGGCGCAAACCAAGGGAGATCGCAAGGCGCTGCTCTACCTCCTCTTTGAACACCAAACCTCCGTGGACCCAGCGATGCCGTTGCGTCTGCTCGCCTATCAAGTCGAGATCTTGCTCGCTCACTTCAACAAGCACGGACTTCCCTTGCCGTTGATCGTCTGCTACGTCCTCCACCAGGGTCCTGATCGCTGGACGGTTTCAACGGCTTTCGAGGATCTTTTTCAACTCTCGGAAAGCGAGACCTCTGTCTTTGAAGAATACCTGCCGCGATTCCGGCATGTGCTCTTGGACCTCACTCAGATCGATCCCGATGTACCCGAGAACGAGGCGCCGCTACGAGTGGTACTACAACTGATGAAGTTGGCTCGGGAACGACAGTTGCTGACATTCTTTGAGTGGCTCATGAAACACTTTGAAGACTGGGCCCACCAGCTTTCTGGCCCCTTCCTACGCAAGACGGTGCTCTACGCTCTGCACTCCGACAGCGACCTTGACGTCGAGTCGATTGCTCATACCTTAACGGAGGCACCCGAACTACGAGAAACGATCATGTCTGTCGCCGAGAAACTCATCGCAAAAGGACGGGCCGAAGGGCTGGCCGAGGGACGGGCTGAAGGGCTGGCCGAGGGACGGGCCGAAGGCGAAACGAGAGGTGCCTTGATCGGTAACGTGCGGCTATGGGAGAAGATGATGGGGCTGGACGTGACCTCCGAGAAGGTCTTCGAGAAACTTGGAGTCGAGGAACTCGAGGAGCTCCTGCGAAAACTGGAAGAGCGTTACGAAGCGGAGTTTGGAAGATAAGCGTTCGAAACACACCAAGCGGAATTGCGCTCTCAAGGGTCGCGCGAGCGCTCCTGGCTCAATTATCCTAAAAACGGGAATGGGGACTCGTGTTCGTTCGTAAGTCGCTTGAAAGGAGTCGTTTCCCATTGCTCCGCAATGGACCTTTTGAGTGACTACCCGTTGATGGGCAACTGCTTGGACTTCAACGCCTCCTCCGGATTGCGTAGAATCCATTCCCGTTTTTAGGATTATGAGCGCGTGCGCAGCTCGATGCTAGGCAGATAGCGGCGGGGATCGGCGGAAGTCAGTGAAACCAACATCGTTTCGCCGACGTCACAAATGCAACCGCGTCATTTTGACACCAGCGCAATCGCACTGAGTTCTCCAAAGCGACATCTTGGCGCTCTACGCAATACACAGAAAATTTGTAACTGATTATTCCTAAACAAGTTATGTTACAAATCCGAACTGGTATAGCTCATGCTCTTCACCAGGCATCAAATCAATCAACTTTCACAAACGAAAGGCATACCACGCATGAACGTCCAGAAATTCACCATCAAAATGCAGGAGGCCATTCAGGAAGGCCAATCGCTGGCCGCCAATCTCGGCCACAGCGAACTCTCCCCAGTCCACGTCTTCAAAGCTGCCCTCGATCAGTCGGAAGGCGTCGTCCGCCCTCTCGTCCAGGCCGTCGGAGTCTCGCCTGATCTGCTCGCCACCCAAGTCGACCAGCTTCTCGCCCGTCAGGCCTCCGTGGAAGGCGGGACGGAACCGCATATGGGGCGCCCATTATCGGAAACCCTGCGCGCTGCAGAAAAGATCATGAAGGGACTCCATGACGAGTTTCTCAGCGTGGAACACTTTCTTCTGGCAGCGGTCGAGGCCAAGTCCCCCATCGGAGACTTTCTCCGTCAGGCGGGCCTAACAAAAAAGAACCTTACACAAGCCTTGAGTTCAGTGCGCGGTCATCAAGGTGTCACAGATCAAGACCCCGAGGGCAAGTACCAGTCCCTCGAGAAATACGGCCAGGACCTCACCCAGCGAGCTCGCGCAGGCAAGATCGACCCGGTCATCGGAAGGGACGACGAGATTCGCCGCATCATGCAGGTCCTCTCACGCCGAACGAAAAATAACCCAGTTCTCATCGGCGAACCCGGCGTGGGGAAAACGGCCATCGTTGAGGGGCTAGCCAGACGGATCGTCAGTGGCGATGTCCCCGATTCCCTGAAGAACAAGCGCGTCATCGCCATGGACCTCGGAGCCATGATCGCCGGGGCCAAGTACCGCGGCGAGTTCGAAGATCGCCTCAAGGCTTTCCTTAAAGAAGTCACCGCATCCGAGGGCGAGATCATTCTCTTCATCGATGAACTCCACACCATCGTGGGAGCCGGGGCCTCTGAAGGAGCCGTCGACGCCTCCAATCTTCTCAAACCTCAACTCGCTCGAGGCGAATTGCGCACCATCGGTGCCACCACGCTGAACGAGTACCGCAAATACGTTGAGAAAGACGCCGCACTGGAGCGCCGCTTCCAACCGGTCTACGTCGAAGAACCATCGGTGGAAGATACCATCGCCATCTTGCGCGGTCTCAAGGAGCGCTACGAAGTTCACCATGGCGTCCGCATTCAAGACGCCGCCATCGTCGCCGCCGCCCAAATGTCCGACCGCTACATCAGCGATCGCTTCCTCCCGGACAAGGCCGTCGACCTCGTCGATGAAGCCTCCTCCCGTCTCAAAATCGAACTCGACTCCATGCCCACGGAGATTGACCAACTCGATCGCCAGGTCATGCAGCTCGAGATGGAGAAGCAGGCGCTGGCCAAAGAAAAGGATGCCGCCAGTAAACAGCGACTCTCCAAGATCGATGTTGAGATGGCGAATCTCAAAGAACAAAGCAGCCAGCTCAAGACGCAATGGCAGAATGAGCGCAATGCCATTCTCGAAGCCAACAAGCTCCAGGAGGAAATCGAATCGCTCAAAGTCGATCTGGAGCAGGCACAACGCCGGGGCGATCTGGCAAGAGCGAGCGAACTCCAGTACGGTCTCATTCCTAACAAAACGGAAGCCCTGCAAGCCCACCAGACGCAATTGGCGGAGCTACAGCAAGGTCAGCAGATTCTGCAGGAAGAGGTCACGGAAGAAGATGTGGCCAAAGTCGTCGCCAGTTGGACCGGAATCCCGGTCTCTCGCCTGCAGGAAGGTGAACGCGCCAAATTGGTACACATGGAGGATCGACTTCACGATCGCGTGGTGGGCCAGAACGAGGCCGTG
Source organism: Verrucomicrobiales bacterium (assembly GCA_028281705.1). Classification (GTDB taxonomy): domain Bacteria; phylum Verrucomicrobiota; class Verrucomicrobiia; order Verrucomicrobiales; family DEV007; genus JAACDM01. The sequence goes on along the minus strand of JANQJH010000508.1, from coordinate 6,844 downwards.
GTCGCCGTGTCCAACGCCGTGCGCCGTGCACGCGCCGGTCTCCAAGACGAAAACCGGCCCATCGGTTCCTTCATCTTTCTCGGCCCCACCGGCGTCGGCAAAACTGAGCTGAGCAAAGCACTGGCGGACTTTCTCTTTGACGACGAGGGCGCCATGGTGCGCATCGACATGAGCGAGTACATGGGGAAACACAGCGTGGCTCGGCTCATCGGAGCGCCTCCGGGCTACGTCGGTTACGAAGAAGGCGGCCAGCTGACCGAGGCCGTCCGCCGCCGGCCCTATGCCGTCATCTTGCTAGACGAGATCGAGAAAGCGCACTCCGATGTGTTCAATGTCCTCCTGCAAGTGCTGGACGACGGCCGAATCACAGACGGTCAGGGCCGCACGGTGGATTTCACCAACACGGTGGTCATCATGACGAGCAATATCGGAAGTCAGCACATCACGGAGGAGAGCGATCCCAAAGAGAGGGAAAACCGCGTCACCGAAGCCTTGAGACAGCACTTCCGGCCTGAATTCCTCAATCGAATCGACGAGACCATTATCTTCGATCGCCTCGATCGTGAGACCTTGAGCAAGATCGTCGAGTTTCAACTGGCACATGTCAAAGCGCGCGCCGCCAAACTCGGTATCGCTCTCGAACTCTCGCCCAAGGCGATTCAGCTCCTGGCAAATGAGGGGTTTGACAGTGTCTATGGCGCCCGTCCGCTCAAGCGAGCCCTGCAACGGCTCTTGTTAGACGAACTCAGCATGCTCCTTCTCGACGGTCATGTCACCGAAGGAGACACTGTTCACGTAGATGTCGACGCCAGTGGCGACCGTCTCAAGTTCGACCAAGCCACCCCTTCCTCTGACGAGAACGGCGTCGCCGCTTAACGCACACTCATCACTCCATAGCAAAAACCTACCCCCCATGACTGATATCATTCCCCTGGACAGAATTGGGCACGGGCCGCCTCAGGGCGACCCGGTGCCCGATTCGGCTCCCGTCATTCCGCTGCGCAACGTGGTCGTCTTCCCCGGCACGATCACCCCCCTGAGATTCAATCGTCCCGAATTGATCAAGGCCATCGAGTCCGCCGTCCAATCTCATCGGCACATCGTTCTCGTCTGGCAGGAGGATCCTGAACTGGAGACCGTCACTCCTGAGGCCCTCCCTCAAGTCGGCACACTCGCCCGCCTCGTGCGGGTGGGACGCGATGGTGACAGCCTCACCATCATCGTCCAAGCCCAAGAACGCGTCCGGCTCAACGCCTTCGACGAGACGCAGCCCTTCCTTCAAGCAGACTTTAAGGTCATGCTCAATCACCTGCCCAAGGACGACGGCGCCTACTGGGAGGCCGCTTCGAGGAACCTTCGGGAATCCGCCTTTCGCCTCATCGAACTCGACACCGATATTCCGGACGAGGCCGAGCAAATCCTGAAACAGATCGAAGACCCTGTCCTGCTGACTGACGTCCTCGCGGCCAACCTCAAATTCGAAATGGCCGAGCGCCAGCAATTGCTGGAGCAACCCAATGTCCAACGCCGGTTTGAAGTCATTCAACGCTTCCTCTCGGAACAACTACAGATCGCCGAGCTGCAGAACAAGCTTCGCCACGATCTCCACACCGAACTCTCGGAAACCCAGAAGAAGGCCTACCTTCGCGAACAAGTCCGCACCATCCAAAAGGAACTCGGAGATGACGACGGCGCCGACGAACAGGTCGCCGATCTCGCACAGCGGATCGAAGCGGCCAACCTCCCGAAAAGCGCCAAGGCTCAAGCCGACCGCGAATTGAAGCGTCTGGGACTCATCCCACCGGCTAGCCCCGAACACTCTGTCATTGTCACCTATCTGGAAACGATGGCCGAACTCCCCTGGAATCAGCTCAGTGAGGAGACCATCGACCTCGCCGAGGCCCGTGCCATCCTGGAACGCGATCACCATGGCCTGGACAAGGTGAAGAAGCGTATCCTCGAGTATCTCGCCGTGCGCAAGCTGAAGCCGGAGGGACAGGGTGCCATCCTCTGCCTCGCAGGTCCTCCCGGGGTTGGCAAGACCAGCCTGGGAAAATCGATCGCCGAAGCCATGGGACGGGAATTCGTCAGGATCAGTGTGGGCGGCTTGAAAGATGAGTCCGAGATTCGGGGACACCGCCGAACCTATATCGGATCCATGCCTGGGAGAATCCTGCAGGAGCTTCGACGAGCCGGCACGCGCAATCCCGTCGTATTGCTAGACGAAATCGACAAGATTGGCTCTGATTTCCGAGGAGATCCCGCCAGTGCTCTCCTCGAAGTTCTCGACCCGAACCAGAACAACGCGTTTGTCGATCGCTACCTTGATGTGCCCTTCGATCTCTCACAGGTAGTCTTCATCGCCACGGCCAATTACCTCGATCCCATACCTGCCCCTCTCCTGGATCGCATGGAGGTCACTGAACTTCCGGGCTACACGGAATCCGAAAAGCTGCATATCGGCAAGCGATTCCTCACTGCCAAACAACGTGAAGCTCATGGCTTGAAGAAATCGCAAATCAAGTGGACTGACAAAGCCCTCGAACATCTCATCGAACACTACACCAGAGAAGCGGGCGTCCGCAACCTGGAGCGAGAGATCGGCGCCATCACGCGCGCCACGGCCGCCGCCATCGTGGAAAACAAGAAGAAATCAGCCAAGATCACCCCGGCGGCCATCGAGACCACACTGGGTCCAAAACGCTTCGTCCGTGACGCCAAGGTCTCTCGAAGCGAACCCGGGGTGGTGAATGGGCTGGCCTACACGCCGGTGGGCGGCGATGTTTTGCACATCGAGGCTTTGGCCTACCCCGGTCAAGGGAGGATCAAGCTCACCGGTCAGTTAGGCGATGTCATGCGTGAATCCGTCGATGCGGCGCACAGCCTCGTGCGCAGCCGGGCTGCGGCTCTGGGCATCAAAGCCAAGAGATTTCACAGCCTCGATATTCATGTGCACGTCCCCGCCGGTGCCATCCCCAAGGATGGACCTTCCGCCGGAATCGCCATGTTCACCGCCCTGGCCTCACTCCTCTCCAATCGGCCGGTGCGCCACGAGATCGCCATGACCGGCGAGGTGACTTTGCGCGGGCTCGTCCTCCCCATCGGAGGACTGAAGGAGAAGGCGATCGCCGCGCTGCGTGCCGGGGTGAAAACGATTCTCATCCCCCAGGGAAACTCCAAGGATATTCCCGATCTCCCGGAGGAGGTTCGGACCAAGCTCACGATCGTCCCCGTGAAAACGGTGGATGAGGTGCTGCAGCACGCTCTGGAGAATTCCGGGAAGGACAACGGCTAGAACCGCGCAAAGCACACGGCACCGCGCCTTCCTGCAGTTTTGGAGGTTTATTCAGAATCCGATTGCTGAAATAAACTCCATCTCACGTGCGACCTTTGATATTTCTCGGCCTCATCCTCGGGACCGCCGTTTCATCCATTTCGTTTTCCTCGGCCGAACACGTCTCGTTTCAGCACGAGGTCATGGCCGTCTTCTCCAAGGCGGGCTGCAATGATGGCGGCTGCCACGGGAGCGCTCGTGGACAGGGTTCCCTGAAGCTCTCCCTCCGAGGTGAGTCCCCTGATCTCGACTACCCGGCCATCACGCAGAGCAAAGCGTCCCGGCTCTTGATGAGAGACGCTCCCGAAAAGAGTCTCCTCCTGCGAAAACCTTCGCTCCAGCTCGGTCACGAGGGCGGCAGGCGCTTTACCGCGGGATCCCTCGAGTACGAAACCCTACTCAAATGGATTCAGTCCGGCGCCCCGCAAGACCCGGCGAGCCATCCCAAACTGATCGGACTTCGGGTGGCCCCGGCCGAAGCCGTCATCATCGAACCGGCTGATTCCGTGTCGATCACCGTGACGGCGACGTTCTCCGACGGCACGGAACGCGATGTCTCCCGGTGGGCCGTCTATGAGCCGTCTGATCTCATCTGCGACATCGACGAAGGGGGCCGGGCCGTGGCCACGCAGTTCGGCGAGACGACCATATCCGTTCGCTATCTCAATCAGCAAGCGCCTGTCAAGTTGGCCTTTGTCCCCAGCCGGCCCGGCTTCCAATGGGTCGAACCGTCAACCTCCAACGCCATCGACGAGGCCGTCTTTGCCAAGCTTCGCCGTCTACGCCTGAACCCATCCGAGCGATGCGATGACGCGACCTTTATCCGGAGAGCGTTCCTTGACTTGTTAGGCCTCTTGCCCACGGCGGAGGAATCACAGCACTTTGTCAGGGATGTCACGCTAAACAAGCGGGCCCTACTGATCGATGCCCTGCTCGGCCGGCCTGAGTTTGCTGATCAATGGGCTCTCAAATGGAGTGATCTCTTGAGAAACGAGGAGAAAGCGCTCGATGAAACCGGTGTCACCCGTTTTCACGGATGGATCAGAGACTCGATCGCGGCGAACAAACCCATGGATCAATTCGCCCGCGAACTCGTCACCGGTATTGGCAGCACGTACGAGAACCCACCGGCCAACTACTACCGCGCCCTGCGTGATCCCACGCTGCGGGCCGAAGCCACGGCACAGCTCTTTCTCGGAACACGGCTTCAATGTGCCCGGTGCCACCGGCATCCCTACGAACGCTGGACCCAGGATGACTACTACCAATTCGCCTCCGTTTTCGATGGCATGGATTACAAGATCCTCAAGAACGAGCGGCGGGATAAACTGGATAAGAATCAGTTCATCGGCGAGCAGATCGTCCAAGTAGGCCTGGAGAAGAAACTCAAGGATCCGCGCTCAGGAGAGAATCCGCAAAGCGCCTTCCTGCCCATTCCCGGAATGGCTCGCCCAAGCGAGGAGAAGAGTCTGGAGGCCCTCGGTGCTTGGCTCACGTCGCCTGACAATCCGCTCTTCTCCAAGGTCCAAGTGAATCGCGTGTGGTTCCAATTGTTCGGGCGAGGCATCGTCGACCCCGTCGATGATTTTCGCTCGACCAATCCCGCAGTGAACCCGGAACTTCTCAGCGTCTTGGAAAAGGAGTTCATCGCCAGCGGCTTTGATCTCCGCCACCTCATTCGGTTCATCATGAGTTCGGAGACCTACCAGCTCTCCGCGCTACCCAATGAGACCAACCGTGAGGATGAACGAAACTTTTCCCGCACGCTGGTGCAACGCCTCAGCGCGGAGACACTGTTAGATGCCATGCACCAGGTTTTGGGAACTTCACCCCAGTTCACCGGCATCGATCGCCCCATGCGCGCCGGGCAACTTCCTGGGGTCGAGAGCATCCATCGGAATCGAAAACCCAAACGAGACGAGCATTTCCTCAAGCTGTTTGGGCGGCCCGTGCGACAGCTCAATTCCGATCTCGAGCGCTCTAACGCCACTTCGCTCGCCCAGGTGTTCGAGATGACGAGCGGCCGCACACTGCACGCCATGCTGGCTCAGGAAAACAATCGCCTGAGTGAACTCGTGGGTTCCGGGGCCTCCAATCGAGAGATCGTTGACACCCTCTATTGGACCGCGCTGGTCCGCCCCCCTAACGCGGCCGAAGCCGAAGAGGCACGCGCCTACCTCAACCGCGCCGGGAATCGGCGCCACGCTCTGGAGGATTTGGCCTGGGCGCTGCTCAACAGCAAGGAGTTCATGCTCAAACGATGACCATTCTTCATTGCCATCATGAAAAGATCTTCCCCTGCCTGCTCTAACTTTCACCAAACGGCATTCAATCGCCGCACCTTGCTCAGGACGGGCAGCATGGGATTGCTGGGGCTGACGTTGCCAAAACTCCTGCAGGCCAAGGCCCTCGAACCCAGCCGCAAGATCGCTCCGCGTGCCAAGAGCGTGATCTTTCTTTTTCAATTCGGCGGTCCCAGCCATGTCGATATGTTCGACATGAAACCCAATGCCCCCAGCGAGTATCGGAGTCCGCACGGCATGCGGCGCACCCGTTGCGCTGACATCGATATCAATGAGCACCTCCCGGAAGTCGCCAAGATCATGGACAAGGTCACCGTGATCCGAAGTGTGCACCACACGATGAAGAATCACAACTCGGCGGCCTACTACGCCCTCAGCGGGCACGCTCCGCCGACCGATGATCAACGGCTCCGCGACACCCTGGATCTCTACCCGGCCTACGGAAGCGTCGTCGACAAGCTCGCCCCGGGAAGCGATCCCGCGTTACCGACCTTCGTCTCCTACCCCCACGTCATCAGCGATGGCTCCCGCACCCCCGGACAACACGCCAGTTTTCTCGGCAAACGCCACGACCCGCTCTTCATCCCTCGCGATCCGAATGAGGAGAATTTCCAATTGCCCGAACTCAGCCTGCCAGACGGGCTGACACTCGACCGGCTCCAACATCGGCGGGGATTGCAACAACTGATCGACCAGCAATCGCGACTACTCGATCACGCCCTGGAGGCGCAGGGGTTGGACGCCTACTACGCCAAGGCGCTCTCCATGCTCCATTCTCCGCGGGTGAGACAGGCCTTCGATCTCTCCCAGGAAAAGGAGTCCATGCGTGAGCGCTATGGCCGCACAACGTACGGGCAAGGCTGCCTCCTCGCCCGGAGGCTGGTGGAAGCCGGCGTCAAATTCACCACCGTGTATTTCTCCCGCAACATTGGAGGAAAATCGATCACCGACGGCGGATGGGACACCCACGGCTTCGACAACACCCGGATGTATCCCATCATCGAATCCTATCATCTTCCCATCACCGAACAGACGCTGCCCACCCTCTTGACCGACCTGCACATGCGCGGTCTTCTCGATGAAACGCTGGTCGTCTGGATGGGCGAGTTCGGCCGGACGCCGAAAATCAACAAGAATGCCAGCCGCGATCATTGGCCTCAATGCTATTCCGTCCTCCTGGCCGGAGGGGGTGTCAAAGCCGGTTACG
>JANQJH010000465.1 GCA_028281705.1 Verrucomicrobiales bacterium | reverse complement strand
CTCTCTTTCTCTCTCTTTTCTCTCTTTCTTTCTCCACCCGTGGGACCGACCATGAGCCAGTTGCCCCCCTTGGGGAAATAAGTGTCGTCGAGCTGATCGGAAAACATCTCGTAATCGTGTTTGTAGTCGTCCCAGCCCACGCGCTGTTTGGGGAGTCCGGTGGTGCCGCCGGTCTCGAAGACATTGAAGGGACGTCCCGCGTAGGCCTTGGGCACCCACTCTTCGTTCGTGATGTCGCGGAGCCACTCGTCTTGGAAATGAGGGAACTTGGCAATGTCGGCAAAGGCGTGAATCTCCTCCCGGGGATCCCAGTTTTCGGCGGCCCATTTCAGCCAGAAGGGGCAGCCCGTCTCCGGCGAGAAATGGTGTTGGATGATGTCGCGGGTGTGTTGGTCTAGGAGTTCCTGGGAATTCATCGTCAGTGGTTGATTCAACGTGGCGGTGTTTTTCGGTGGTTTGACTTGGCGATAGTTGAAGCGGTAACCCCGGAAAGGCAAGTGTGGAACGTGAAGACGCTCGGCACGATAACGATTCCCTGAATCCGCCAACCGGGCTGCCTTGCAAGAGAGCGAGCCTGAACGCCGGTGCGGACACCCGCGCAAAGAAAAACACCCTGGCAGAAACCATCTGCCAGGGTGTCTTGAAATGAGAGCCTTCTAGAAGCTTGTCAGACTAGAAGTTCTGCTTGCGGCCGTAGCGGAATTTGGACTGCCAGCCGATCTCGGGGGCAAACTCGGCGTAACCGTTGTAGGGATCATACTCGATGTTTTGGTAGCGGGCACGGTAGCTGCGCTTGTAAGTTTTGACGGGGAAAGTGGCGATCTCGAGGATGCCGTATCCCACGCGAACCACGCTACGGGTCGCCCCTTCCACGACGCCAGCGCCGAAGCCGGCGTTGTTACCGCTGTGCTCGTTCACCTGAATCATGCGGACAGGGAGTTCGGAGAGCCCATAAAGAACGTTGGAAATACCGCGACCCAGCTTGTGAATCGCCGTTTGCTGTGAGTTAGGTGGGGCTTGGATATCTGCGAAGCCAGTGCCCGTGACACCTACTGCGAGAAGCGTAAGGAGAAGCTTTTTCATAGGGATGTTGCAGAACCTAGGTAACTTTGCGCTAGTTTTGCAATCATTAAGTTGTCCAAATTGAGGATTTTTTGAGGAAATTGCTTGAAAATACTTGGCGAATTTTTTTCAAGCTAGCTACTTTCGGGTTCGCATGAATGATGAAGTCCAGAAATTAGTTGACTCGGGCAAGCTCCAAGGCCGCTACGGCGAACCGCTTTCCGCCTTGGAGGTCGGCGTCTACTGTCTGCACAAGAGTTGGGGCGTGGGCAAGGTCGCGTCTTGGGATCTCCTCGGAGACAGAATCTATCTGGACTTTGAAGGCAAGCCCAACCACGGCATGAAGCTTGAGTTCGCCGCCAAATCGCTCAGCCCGATCGGCCCCGACCATATCCTAGCGAAACGCTTGGAGAATCTGGACGAATTGAAACAGCTGGCTCAGGACGATCCGGTGTCGCTCATGCAGGAAGTGGTCGCCAGCCATGGGAATAGCATGCTCCTCGATCAGGTGGAGGATGTCCTCAAGGGGACGGTTGTTCCCGATGAGAAGTACCGCACCTGGTGGGACAGCGCGAAGAAGAAGATGCGTCAAAACCGTCTCTTTGTCGTTCCCTCCAAACGGAATGTGCCTCTGGAACTCCGTCCCAGCGATCTCAATATCGAGGACGGCTTGCTCGAAGATTTTCACGCCGCACGCGAACTCAAGGCGAAGGTGGCGGCGGTTGATGCCATCATCAAGGATCTGGAACAAATCGAGTCGCCAGCCGAGAAGTTGCGTCCCGTGGTGGAAGCGATCAATGAAGCGGCGAGCAAGAGCCAGCGTCTCCAGACAGCAGCGGCGATTGAACTCATCGCCGCGAGGGAGAGGTTGCAGGAGGTGGTGCCCGATCTCGTGGAGGGACTCAATGAGCCTGCCATTAGTGCGATCGTGGTGGAGAACGAGGACAATTTGCAGGGGATCATCGGTCAGCTGCCCGCGGCGGGACAGCGACGGATCTACGAGGCCTTTGAAGGCGCTTTTGGAGATCGCTGGTCGGAGGTCTTGCTCGGCCTGCTCAACGTGGTCAATCTCCGGGGGGTGGGCGATATCGCGCGGCTCGCCGTTGATCGGGAACGAGGGGAGGAACTCGTTGAATTTCTCAAGCTGGGGATCCAGCAACGTTCCCTGAGCACGGAAGTTCTGGCCTGGATCTGTAAAGAGAGGCGTCGTTTGGCCCAGGCCGTCTTCGGTCCGGAGCTGGCCTCCGCCGTGATCAATGCCCTGGAGCGCGATCACTACGACGAGGATGCCAAAAAATCGAGCAAGTTGCAGGACGTCCTCATGTCGGACTCACTTCTCGTGGCCGATCTCCTGGAGGATGCCAGCCGAAATCAAGTGCGCATGTTTGCCCGGCGGCTCAAGAGCACGCCGGCGATCGAGGATCTCAACCGGAACTCGTTGCTCGCCCGGGTGATCAAGTCGCATCCCGAAACCCAGCAGATGGTCACCGGGGAGGCGGCCGAAGAGGAGCCCGAGGATGAGGGACTGATTGTTTCCTGGGACAGCCTGGAGAAACGGAAGGCGCAGCTTGAGGACATCGTGCACAAGAGAATTCCGGAGAACACGAAAGAGATCGCGGTGGCCCGGTCCTATGGGGACTTGCGCGAGAACTTCGAGTTCAAGGCAGCCAAGGACATGCAGGCCGTCCTCATGCGGCAAAAAGATGATCTCGAAATGGAAATCTCGTTGGCCCGAGGGACGGATTTTGCCGACGCGGATTCTTCTTCGGTGAATGTCGGCACCGTGGTCACACTCAAGGAAGAAGGCGGGAAGAGTGAGACCTATTCCATCCTGGGCGCCTGGGACACCGACCTCGACCAGGGGATCATTTCCTACCTCTCTTCCACCGGCAAAGCCCTTCTGGGCCACGGGGTGGGCGACAAGGTGGAGCTGCCCTCCGCGGACTCGGGTTCCGGCCGCACCGTGGTGGTGGAATCGATCGAGGCCTACGTCAAGGGTTAGCGAGTAAAGGCTCGCGAGGAGTGAGTCGAGGGGGCGGAGTTCTCATTTTGTAGGCCGGGCGCTTTGCCTGGCACTGCGGCAACCGGAGCGGTTGCCCTACAAGACTGATCACACAAACCTAGTCGCGGAAGACGATGGTTTTGTTGCCGTGGACAATGACGCGATCGTCTGCGTGAAAGCGGACGGCTCGGGACAGCGCCAAACATTCGCAGTCGCGGCCCAGCCGGATGAGGTCTTCCGGGGTGTGGTAGTGCTCCACCCGAGCCACCTCCTGATCGATGATGGGGCCGGCGTCCAGATCGGAGGTCACGTAGTGCGCGGTGGCCCCGATGATTTTCACGCCCCGTTTGAAGGCCTGGCGGTATGGGTTGGCGCCGACGAAGGCGGGGAGGAACGAGTGGTGAATATTGATGGCGCGCCCCTGGAATGCGGCGCAGAAGTCGGGCGGCAGGATCTGCATGAACCGAGCGAGCACGATCAGTTTGGCGCCGGATTCCTCAATCGCGGCCTGGTAGCGCTCGAAGGCCGGCCCCTTGTTCTCTTTCTCGATGGGCAAATGACAAAAGGGCAGTCCGTAGCGCTCGGCGATGGGAGCGAGGTCTTCCCGATTGCCCAGCACGGCCGCCACATCGAGCGGGAGGTCGCCGGCGTAGGTTCTCGCCAGGAGATCTTGGAGACAGTGGGCCGCCTTGGTCACCAGGATGGCGGTTCGCGTCCGTTCATGGGGCAGGCGAAACTCCCATTCGGCACCGATCGATCGCCCGAGGGATTCGAAGGTGTCGACGACGGAACGGCGCTTGGCTTCGGAATCCTCGATTTCGATATGAACGCGGATGAAGAACCACTTCTCGATGGGATCCGTGAACTGGGACATCTCCAGAATGTTGCCTCCTGACACCGCGATGAAGTTGGCCAGGGTCGCCACGAGGCCGGGTCGGTCGGGGCAGGAGAGCTTCAGGATCATACCAGAGCCTGTTAAACGGCGAGCCAATTCCCGCAAGGGGAAATGAGTCAGAGATTCGGTTGCCAAATGTCAGCGCTCTCCTAGTGTCTCGCCCACTTTGCCGACTCTATGATTGATCCCACCCACATCCGTAACATCGCCATCATCGCCCACGTCGATCATGGCAAGACCACCTTGGTTGATCAGTTGCTCAAGGCCGCCGGTACGTTCCGCGACAATCAAGTGGTGGAAGAGCGGGTGATGGACAGCATGGATCTCGAGCGGGAGAAAGGCATCACCATCAAGGCGAAGAACACCTCGATTCACTGGTCGGGAAACATCATCAACATCGTGGACACGCCCGGCCACGCCGACTTCGGGGCCGAGGTCGAGCGGGTGATGAAGATGGTGGATGGGGTGCTTCTGCTCGTCGATGCCTACGAGGGACCTCAGGCGCAGACTCGCTTCGTCTTGAAGAAGGCGCTCCAACAAGGACTCAATCCCGTGGTGGTGGTGAACAAGATCGATCGCGAGCAGGCGGACGTCGAAGCTTGTCACGACAAGGTGCTGGAACTCTTTCTCGAACTGGAGGCCAATGAAGATCAGTTCAATGCACCATTCCTTTATGCCTCAGCACGAGACGGCTATGCCATGCGAGCAGTCGATGATCCACGGGAGGATTTCACGCCCCTGCTGGAGACCGTGCTGGAGAAGGTGCCCGCTCCCGACGTGCGCCTGGAGGGCGAATTCCAAATGTTGGTATCCAATATCGATTGGGATGACTACGTGGGCCGTGTGGCCATCGGCCGCATCGAGCAGGGACAGGTGAAAAAGGGAGACCAAGTCTATCTGGCAGCCAAGGATGGCTCCCGTCGCCGGGCCAAGATCACCAAAGTGTTCGAGTACTCCGGCTTGGCGGTGAATCAATCGGCCGAGGGGGTGGCGGGCAACATCGTTGGGGTGGCGGGATTTGAAGACGTGGATATCGGTGTGACCTTGTGTGGCGGCGAGGAGACGCCGGTGTTGCCCTTCGTCGACATCGATCCGGCGACGATCCAGATGGAGTTTGCCATCAACGACGGCCCCTTTGCCGGCAAGGAAGGGAAGTATGTGACCTCACGTCAAATTCGCGACCGGCTGGTGCGCGAGACGCGGACAAATATTTCAATCGAAGTGGAGGACACGGCGGAGGCGGGCGTTTTTCGCGTCAGTGCCAGGGGTTCCATGCAGATTGCCGTCTTGGTAGAGCAGATGCGGCGGGAGGGATTCGAGGTGCTGGTTTCCCGGCCGACGGTGATCACGCATCACGAAGACGGGAAGCTGTTAGAGCCATTTGAAACCGTTTACATCGAAGTGCCGGAAGAACACGTCGGCGGCGTGATGAAATCACTCACCAGCCGGCGGGCGCGGATGGAGAACATGACCCCCAATACGTTTGGTTCGACCATCGAGGCGACGATTCCGACGCGCGGCTTGATCGGTTTTGAACTCGAGCTGGTGAATTTGACGAGCGGGAACGGCATCATGTCGCACCTTTTCAAGGAATACGCGCCGTTCTGTGGCGACATCTCCACGCGAGTCACCGGGACCTTGGTCTCGATGGAGCAGGGGGTGGCGACCTCGTATTCGCTGGCGGCTCTGGAGGAGCGTGGCCGGCTTTTTGTCGGCCCGGCGGAGCAGGTCTACGGCGGACAGATCGTGGGGGAAAACCCGCGCTCGGAAGACTTGCCGGTGAATCCGACGAAAGAAAAACACCTGACGAACCATCGCTCTTCCGGCGATGGCAAAGGGATTCAGCTGTCGCCCGCGGTGAAGTTTTCCCTCGAACGTTCCATTGAGTATCTTGCGGACGACGAGTACGTGGAGGCCACGCCGAAATCCTTGCGTTTGCGCAAGAAAATCCTCTGTCCACACGAGCGGCGGCGGGCGGCGCGGGCCAAGAAGACGGCCTGATGGCGGACTAGCGATTACCTACCGCCTCCGTGCGGAGGGCGGATAGCGTAGGCCAGTGGTGGGCGTGTTCGATGCTGACGGTGATGAAGGCCTTGGCAGCGGCCACGGCATCTTCCAGATCGTTTCCCTTGGCCAGACCGGCGGCGATGGCGGAAGAGAGTGTGCAGCCCGTTCCGTGCAAACGGTGTCCATTGGGTATGCGAGGCGCGCTGTACTCGGTGAGTTGACCCTCCCTGGTCATCAATAAATCCGTGGCCCGATGGGGATCACGATCGCCCGCGTGACCGCCCTTGAGCAAGACGGCGGCGCCGAACTTCTGCACCAGGTCACGGATCGTGGATTCCGGGTCGGCATCCAGGTCGAGTGATCGGCCTAACAAGGCGTGGGCTTCACTTTGGTTAGGCGTGACGAGGTCCGCCAGGGGAAGGAGGCATTCCTCCATGGTCCGAAGCGCCTCGTCGTCCATCAAACGGTCGGCCGACGAGGCCGCGATGACGGGATCGACCACGAGCTTTGCACCAGGCGAGGCCCTTTTCCACGAGGCGACGAGCAGCGCGATGCGTTCGATTTGCCCGGACGAGGGAAGCATTCCGGTCTTGATCACGCCCACGGAGTAGGATTCGAGGAGGATCCTGACCTGGGTCTCGACCAGTTGGGCAGAGAGAGGTTCGATCTCTTCGATCTTGTTAGGCGTCTCCGCCACCACGGCGGTGACGGCGGTGAGACCGTAGACATCAAAAGCGGTGAAGGTCTTCAAATCTGCCTGGATCCCGGCGCCGCCGCAGCAGTCCGAGCCCGCGATACTCAATCCGATCGGAGTGTCAGGAGTGACAAAGGTATCAGAATCAAGAAGATTTCCGTGTGACTGCGTTCTTGCCATATTATCTATTTCGAAGGAATATAGTGCGTGGCGAAATTTTCAAAGGACTTCGAGGAGTTGGAAGGGCTGAGCGTGAAGGTGGACGACGTGATCTACATGCCCAACCTGGAGGCTCCTAAGGATCGGCCCCATCCTTTTGTCTATTTCATCTCTATCATTAACCGTTCGCCCCAGGAAGTCCGGATCCTTGGCCGCAAATGGGTCATCCACCAGGCCAACGGGCAGTGGATCGTGGTGGAGGGCGACGGCGTGGTGAATCAAGAGCCGGTGATCCGGCCGGGCGATGAGTTTACCTACAATAGCTACCATGTCATCGGTGATCACAGCCGGGCCGCGGGATCCTTCTTCGGCGAGGCCGAGGACGGGACGCCGATCATGGCTCGCATCCCCGATTTTGATCTCAAGATCCCGCAGTGGGCCGAGCAGGCGTAGGGCATTTGGGGGACTTTTGTCTGCCTGTCCCGGGCTGAGTCAACGAAGCGGGCGGGCAAGAAGGGGCTGCGGGACCCCCTGAAAGGCCCGTAAATCGGGGATTCCGGGGGTGTCAAGGCCTCAACTGCAGATGGTTTCCTCCTTTCGCTTGCCGGGGGACAGATTTGTGTTTCTATACGCCTCCCATTCCACTGAAATTTTCAAACAGACAGACCATGGCAACGATCCATCCTTTGAATGCTAAGAAGAGAAACCGCGCAGGCACTTCGGTGGCGAAGAAGCTGCGTCGTGAAGGCCGTGTCCCGGGAGTCGTCTACGGTAGTAAGCAGGACACCTACGGGGTCGATTTGGACTTGATCACGATTCGCGATCTTCTCGCGAGCAGCGCCTCGGCGAACATGCTCGTCCGTCTCGATATCGACGGCGCCAAGGAACAGGGCAAGCTCGCCCTCATCCAGGACGTCCAGCATCATCCCTTGACCAGTACGATCACGCACATCGATTTCCGGGTCGTGAATAAGGACGACGAGATCGTGGCCAGCGTTCCCCTCGAGTTGATTGGGGACTGCGCCGGCGTGAAGAAGGGCGGTCTCTTGGATCAGCAGTTGCTCGCTCTCGATGTCCGCTGTAGCCCGCAAAACCTGCCTGACAAGTTGCAGGGTGATATCACGAATCTCGAATTGGGACAGCCGTTTCACGTGAGTTCGGTCACCTGGCCGGAGGGTGTGACACCCGTCCTTCCCGGTGATGTGGTCGTGGCCACCGTGGCCGAGGTCCGCGCCCTCGTCTCGGCGGCGGCCTCTGAAGGGGGAGCCGGCGAAGGAGGCGAAGGAAGCCAAGAGGAGGCGGTCGCCGAATCGTAAGTGATCGGTGTCCACGTTTCGCGCCATTTTTGGTCTCGGCAATCCCGGCCGAGACTACGCAGAGACCCGGCACAATGCCGGGTTTCTTGTTCTCGACCGGTTGGCGGAAAAACTGCCGCCGGCAGATGGCGCACCGTCGGCCCCGGCCGCCTTCAAACACATCCGGCGGTTGGAGGTCGAACTTCTCAAGACACGTGAGGCCTACCTGGCGAAGCCGACGACCTACATGAATGCCAGCGGCGAAGCGGTGGCGCGGGTGAGCCGCTTCTACCGCATCCCGAGTGACGAGATTCTCATCGTTTACGATGACATGGATCTGCCTCTGGGAAGGCTGCGGTTCCGCACACGGGGATCATCCGGTGGCCACAACGGCATCAAGTCGATCATCCAGCATCTCGGCTCAGACACCTTCCCGCGATTGAAGATCGGGATCGGGAGACGGGAGAACCGGGAGCAGGGGAGAGTCATCGGACACGTCTTGGGCAAATTCAGCGCGGAGGAGCGAGCCCTGGTCACCGAGACGCTCGACCGGGCGGCGGAGGCGGTGATCGACGCCATGGAGCACGGACTGGAGCACGCCATGACGGCCTTTCATGGACCTGTTCCTGAAGAAGGTAGTCAGTGAATCCCGCTCATGGGTTTGGTGAAGGGGAACCACAGATCTCGCAGATTGGCGCAGATGCTGGATGGTGGCTTGTATGACCTTACCGGCCGCCGAGAGCAGAGAAGAGGTGTTGCAGTTCTTCATTGACGGAGATGCCGGGACCGACGGTTTGGGCGAGTTCGCTGCGCACCGCTCCCTTGAATTTTTGGCGTAGGCGGTGAATGGCCACGCGGGTGGCGGACTCACTGAGACCCAGCTGAAAGGCGGCGTCGGATTGGGGGCGGTCGGCGCCGCCGGCGAGCCAGGGCTGCAGGATTTCGAACTGCCGCCCCTTTCCTTCGGTGCGGCAAGCTTCCTCCAATTGACTCAGGGCCCTGGCGAGGACGGCCGTGGCCCAGAGACGATCGAAGGCGGCATCCGGCGGGAGGGTGGATTCATCGGCGACTTGGAGGCCGGGAGCGCTGGACCCCGAGGCGCTCGAGGGGAGAGGAGGGGCGTCCAGGGAGTGATGCGGGACGCCGCCTCCGCGCTTTTGGCGATGGGCATGCGCTCGTTGTTCCGAGAGGAAATGCTTGACCGCGCCTAACAAGAAGGAGCGAAACCGTCCCCGGCCGGGATCGGCCCCCTGGAATCCGTAGCGTTCTAACACGCGGGCAAAAAACTCCTGGGTGAGATCCCGCGCCGCATCTTCGTTGGGACTGCGCTCCCGGATGAAGTGGAACACCGGCTGGTAGTAGGCTTCCGTGAGGTCCTTGAGCGCCATTTGGGCTTCCGATGATTCTCCTTTTGAGAGGATCACCTGGGTCCAGCGCGTCGCCGCCATGCGGTAGTCGGGCGCGGGAACGCGATCGTCATTGGAGTCGGATGCCATCGATGCTTATCGGGAAATTGATCGAGTTGGGCGATTTCTCCAACTCTAGCTGATGGGGGACGTATTTGCCCACCGGGTAGCCGAAAGGCGAGGGGAACTGATTCTGGTAGAGTGTGATACTCAGGCCCAGGGCGAGGAGCAGCCCCAGGCTCCCCGAGCGGAACCCGCTGAAGGCGAAACAGACCCCGGCGAAGCAGCCGATGGAAGCGAAGATGAGAAAGAGTTCCTCGCCATGAGGGCCGTAGGGGTCCCAGCCGCGCCGCCCCCGGCTGCTCATCGACATGCGCAGATCGGGGTAGGATTGGGCCACGGCTTCCAGGTAGCGCCGGCCTTCATCGGGATGGGCCGTGGCGACAGAGGCCTCCACGGTTCGGCTGCGACGGCTTCTCTTGCGGAAGTGCACGATCTCGCCGTAGGGGCCCTCCTCGAGGGTCTTGGCCAGCGCGCGACTGCTCCGGCTCAAGGTGCCGCGCGAATCCGTGAAGTGGGCGGTGGAAAGAGTACCGGTGAAAGGCCACTTGTGCTTGAGGTCTTCGAGCGCCCAGGTCGTCGTGGCGAGGAGGGCGGTCCCGATGAGAATGGCAGCGAATCCGGCTTTTTTTCTCCAGGACCAGAACCCTCGAATGCGAGCGCAACGAAAGAGGAGGCGAAGGGCGAGAAAGACGGCAGCTGCCAGTGCGAGGATGGCAAGGCTGTGGGGGATGGGCATGAGGTCGCTCTCCCAGAGGACGAAGGCGCTGGCCCCGAGGGCCCCGATGACGAGGACGATCGGTGCCTGCAAGGCGGCGAAGAGGGCATA
>JANQJH010000450.1 GCA_028281705.1 Verrucomicrobiales bacterium | reverse complement strand
AATGCCGAACTCCCATGCGACTCATTGAGAAAGCTCCGCCGCCACCTCCTCCGAAGAAGGGGGAGCGTCGGCTCCAGAGGCTGTGGTTTCATCTTGGATCCGGACTGCCTCTCATCTTCTTGGTGATCGGGATTGCCGGTGTCTACGCCGTGGTTCGGTATTTTTCGCCGGCGCACGACAACCTCACGACGGGGAGTGATACAGGAGAAGAAGAGAAGGTGATCGAAGATCCGAAACCTTTGGGATACACTTTCGAGAGTGCCTATGGGCGATGGATCGCCGAGGGAGAAGAGAGCCTTGACGACGTGCGGGGTCTGATGCGGTCCTTCATTTCGCCAGGGTCAGAAGAATCCACCGAGGGTCGCGCCAGGGCCCACTTGTGGCTGGGGGAGGATCTCTTCGAGGCCGCTTCCTGGGAGACGGGGGACGAGCGCGATCTTGTGGAGAAAGAGGCGGAGGAGCATCTTCGGAAGGCGATGGAACTCAATCCCGAGGACGATGAAGCTTACTCGGTTCTCGGTCGCTTGCTGGTCAGGCGAGAGCGATTCGGGGAAGCCAAGGCGCTCTATGAAGCGTTGGTCTCGCGGCGTCCTGGCCTGTATGGGGACTTGGCCTTCGTGCTCGAAGCTGCAGGTGAGGATCGTGCGGTGCGAGCGGAGGCGGAGAGAGCCGTTCGCCATTGGTCTGACGTCTCGCAGAACGACCCTGAGAATTCATGGGCGCTCCTCCAACTGGCCCGCGCCGAACATTTGTTGGGGCACGCGGACCGCGTGGAGGAGATTCTCCGGGGGGCGCCTTCAGAATTGCCGCATGGGCCGGCGTTCGATGCCCTGAAGGCGGAGTTGAGACTCGATCGGGCCATTGCCGCGCTACGGGCTTCCCCCCGCCGCACGGATGAAGCGCTCAATCTCTTACAGGAGGCGTTGACGCTTGATCCCAACTTTGACGCCGCCATCGAGTGGTTGGCTGACACGGCGGTGCATCTGCCGAGTTCTCGCCTACACGTTCGCTCGATCCTGAGTGGCCTCGCGAGTCAGGATCGGGTGGCATGGAGGGTTTACTTTGCCTTGGGGTCGCTTCGTCTGGTGGAAGATGACCATGCCGCCGCCCGGGCACACCTCGAGGAAGCGCATCGGTTGAATCCAGACCATCCTCTCGTGGCAGCCCATCTGGCGTGGTGCTTGTCCAAGATGGAGCCCCCGCGACTCGAGGAGGCGCTTGGGCTGATCGAGCAGGTGTGGGAAAGAGATCCAGCGCTGAAGACGCACCCCTTGTACTTGGATATTCACGGAAACGTTTTGTTGAGGCTCGGGGTGAAAGATCTGGAGACGATCAAGGGCATGTTGCCTGAAGTGCGTCGTCGCGAAACCTCTGAGGTATTGGATGAGGCCTACGATGCCTTGGGAGCGAAGCAGTGAGCGGCGGCTCCGTGATGCGGCGGCCGATCCGTTGACCTCGTCAATGGAAGGAACTGATTTGCTCGAGGGATTTCTTGGTGATCTTGGGAAGTTGGACGTTATCTGCGGGGTAGCCGACGACGAGGAGAAGAAAAGGTTTCTCGTTGCTTGGCCGGCCCAGGATCTTGTTGAGAAAAGCCATCGGACTCGGAGTGTGTGTTAGGCTCACCAGGCCGGCGAGGTGGAGAGTTTGGATCAACATGCCGGTGGCAATGCCGACGGATTCTCTAGCGTAGTAGTGTTTCACCTGGCTGCCGTCGGGCTGGGTCGTATGGTTTTGGCAGAAGATCGCGATGAGCCACGGCGCCACCTCGAGAAAGGGTTTTTCGGCATTGGTGCCGAGGGGCCTGAGAGCATCGAGCCAAGCCTGCGGTGCTCGCGAGGCGTAGAAGGCGCGCTCTTCCGCCTCCGCTCCCTGGCGAATTTCAGCTTTGACCGCGGGATTCTGGATGGCGGCGAAATGCCAGGGTTGTTGGTTGGCTCCGCTGGGTGCGGTGCCGGCGATGCGGAGGCACGATTCAATGACATGGCGAGGGACGGGCCGGTCGGAGAAATCGCGGACAGTACGGCGGCGGCGAGCCTGGGTCAGCAGATCGTCGAGCCGGCGGGCCAGTTCCGCTGACGTTGGCGGGGAGTAATCTGATAGGGTGTCCATCGTCATCATCGCTTCTTCGTCCTCGTCTTCTCTCATACACGGGATTCTTCTACTCCGACATCCCGTTTTGTCGGCTGGCGTTTGTTCCGCCCGTTTCGACCGATGCCCAGAACGCAACGACCCCCGGCGGACGTATCTGCCGGGGGTCTTTCTGCTGCGCTTACTTTCTGCTGCTTCTTATCTTGCCTTGCACCTTGTTGAGGGCCTCCCCAGGTCACTCACGCCAACGCAAGGTCAATCAAATCAATAGGCGTTCTCTTTGTTGACGAAGGTTCGGACCATGATCACCAGATCCATGAAGAGATTGCCGCGCTGGATGTAGTCGACGTCGTTGCGCAGCCGCTCGTTGAGATCGGTGTCGCCGCGCCAGCCGTTCACTTGTGCCAGGCCCGTGAGCCCGGGTTTCACCGCGAGGCGCTTGTCCCAACCGGGGATTTCTTCGCGGAGGCGATCGATGTGCTCCGGGCGCTCGGGGCGGGGACCCACGAGGCTCATTTCACCTTTGAAGACGTTCCAGAACTGGGGGACTTCGTCGATGTTCCAGGCGCGGATCAATCGACCCACCTTGAGGCAGCGGGGGTCGTTCTCCACCGTCCAGCCGGCACCATTGGTCTCGGAGTCCAGCTTCATGCTTCGCAATTTGTAGATTGTGAAGAGCTTGCCGTTCCTTCCCACGCGGCGCTGCTTGTAGATGATGCTTCCCGGTGACTCGCGATAAATGAGGAGGCCGAAGAAGGCGATGAGCGGTGCGGCGAGGATGAGGCCCACGATGGCGCCGACGACATCAAGGGCACGTTTGGCCCGGCTACCGGCGTTGAGATAGGCGTTGGAGGTGGAACGCGCGATGGGGGATGCCGCCGTGGTGTTTGAGAGGATTGAGGCGGGGAGCGCTGGCGCATTTGGGGAAATCGCGTTCATGATTATCGTAATTTCAAAGATTTTTGTTGCTGAGAGAATCTTTACATCACGAATGAGGGCTGTAAAAATGGTTCTTATAAAAATTATAAATTCGATTCAAAATTGAGAAAGCTCTGAGAATTGAAGTCAGAGAATCGAATTGGAGGGGCTTGATGCGACCGCGGGAGGAGGTATTCTGCGGCCTTATGGATCGCGGGCTGATCGCCGACCGAGAGATTCTTGTCCTTGAGGACGAGTTGATGTTGAGAAAACGGGTGGCAGCGTTTCTCGAACGTGCCGGTGCCGAGGTCGTGGCCGTGGACACGCTGGCCAAGGCGCGAACGGCTCTCAAGGAGTGGACCTTTGATTTCGCCCTGATCGACATCCAGCTGCCTGACGGCGAGGGCTTGGAACTCTTGGCCGAGGGCGCCTTCGCCGAGACGACCTCGGTCGTGGTGATGACGGCCGGGGGTGGGGTGGATCGGGCCGTGGAAGCGATGCAGATGGGGGCGGCCGATTTTCTGGCCAAGCCCTTCGATCACGAGGAGTTGCCCATCATCTTTCGACGCTGCCAGAAGCAGGAGCAGGCGGTGCGCCTCCTGGAGCATCGGCAAGAAATGACCAAACCGACCGAAGATGGTCTCTTCTTCGGTCAGTCGCTCAGTTCCGTGAAAGATCAGCTTGATCGCATTCTCGCGGCAGATCAGCGATTGGGGACGGCCCTGCCGCCCGTGTTGATCTCCGGCGCCACGGGGACGGGCAAATCGACCTTTGCGCGTTGGATTCATCGGCATGGCCCGCGGGCGAAGCAGGAGCTGGTGGAGGTGAATTGCTCAACGCTTCCCGACACGCTGGCGGAATCGGAACTCTTTGGGCATGAACGGGGGGCCTTCACAGACGCCCGGAAAGCG